>CAZWDR010000082.1:0-12189 GCA_964632365.1 uncultured Steroidobacteraceae bacterium | reverse complement strand
CGGCCGGCACGATGAACGAGATCAAGTCCGCGGTCGACGCGCTCGACTACATGAAGTCGGTGCGTGATACCTCCTGGACGTTCGTCAGCCCGTCGAGCACCTTCCGCCCCGGCGAGCGGACGGGCAAGTTCCGCCTCGGCACCGACACGCTGCTCATCGACGCGCAGGGCCGCAGCGCGATCTCGATGGAAGACTTCGCCGTGGCGATCGTCGACGAGATCGAGAAGCCGCAGTACGTGAACAAGCGCTTCACCGTCGGGTACTGATGAAATGGCTGCCGCTGCTGCTGGCCTCTGCGCTGGCCGGCGCGGCAGAGCCGGATGGAACCACCCCTCTGCACGAGGCGGTCTACTCCGGCGATACTGACGAAACCCGGCGGCTGCTCGCCGCCGGGGCCGATCCCGACGCCGCGAACGTGTTCGGCGCCACGCCGATGATGCTGGCCGCGGCGCGCGGCGACGCCGGGGCGATCCGCCTGCTGCTCGACGCGGGCGCCGATGTCGAATCCCGCAATTCCGAAGGCCAGACGGCGCTGATGGTCGTCGCCCGCACGGGCCGGGTAGAGGCGGCGCGGCTGCTGCTGAAGCGCGGGGCCGATGTGCACGCGCGCGAGAACTGGGGCGGGCAGACCGCACTGATGTGGGCCGCCTCGCAGCGCCAGCCGGACATGATCCGCGTGCTGGTGAAGGCCGGTGCGCGCGTCGATGAGCGCTCGACGGTGCGCGACTGGCAGCGGCGTGTGACTGCCGAAGGCCGGCCGAAGGATCTCTACCGCGGTGGCCTCACCGCGTTGCTGTTCGCCGCGCGCGAGGGATGCATCGCCTGCCTCGAGGCGCTGCTGGAGGCGGGCGCCGACCTCAACCTCGACGATCCGGACGGCACCACGGCGCTGGTCATGGCGCTGCTGAATCGCCATTGGGACACGGCGAAGTTCCTGATCGAGGCCGGCGCGGACGTGAACCTGTGGGACCTCTACGGGCAGACGCCGCTGTACGTGGCGGTGGACCAGAACACGCTGCCGATCGGCCGGCGCGTGGAGATCCCCTCGATGGACCAGGCGACGGGCGAGGACATCGTCCGCCTGCTGCTCGAGCGGGGCGCCAATGCCAACGCGCAGCTGAAGCTGCGGCCGCGCTACCGCAACATCCCGAATGACCGCTATCGGGACCCGATGATCGTGTGGGGCACCACGCCATTGCTGCGCGCGGCGAAGGCCGGGGACCTGCCGGTGATGCGGCTGTTGCTGGCGCATGGCGCGCTGCCCAACCTTGCGAACTCCCAGGGCGTGACGCCGCTGATGGCGGCCGTGGGCGACGGGCACATCCATGACCCCACCCGCGGCCTGCAGCGCACCGAGGACGACGCGCTGGAGTGCTATGCCTTGCTGCGCGCCGCCGGGGCCGACGTCAATGCGCGCACGCTGCTGGGCTATGCGGATGCGGACCTGAAGATCCGCACGCCCGCGAACCGCACGGCGCTGCATGCGGCCGCCTCGCGCGGCTGGAATCGCGTGGTGCAGCGGCTGGTGGAAGATGGCGCGCAGCTGGATGTGCTCGATTCGAACGGCCTGTCGCCGATCGATCATGCACTGGGTCGCTTCCCGAAGGAGTTCAACGCGCTGCTCCCCGTGCAGCACCACGAGACCGTCGCGCTGCTGCGATCCTTTGGCGCGAAGGCGGAAAACCCGCAGGCCACGTTCCCCCCGGGGACGACGCCGAAAATCGAGGCCGTGGTGCCCTGACTGGGTGGATACGCCAGGCGGGTGATATTCCCGTTGCCAACAGGGGCAATCCGGGCCAAAGTCGCGCTCTTGCGACCACAACAAATATTTCTCAGCCGCAACAACTGAAGTGAGCGTCATGCAGACCAACAAGAGAGTGGATGTGGGGGCCGTGATCGATTCGGCGCCATTCGTGGGCAAGCCCCTCGGAATCGCGCTGATGATGATCATCATCATGCTCACCGACGGTTTCGACCTGTTCATTCCGAGCTACATCGCGCCAGACATGCTGGCAGATCCCGAACTGGGGCTCGCCAACCGGCAGGAAATCCAGCCGTTCATGCAAGCAGGTCTCCTGGGCATGGCCATCGGTTCCGTGCTGCTCGGCTGGCTGGGTGATCGCATCGGCCGCAAGTTCGCCTATGTCGCGTGCCTGGCGCTGATGGGCATCGGCTCCGCCTTCTGCTATTTCGCCAAGTCGATCGACGCGCTGTGGTTCTGGCGCGTGGTGATGGGCTTCGGCCTCGGTGGCATCACGCCTCTGGCCACGACGCTGGTCTCGGAGTGGACCAACAGGCGTGTGCGCAGCGTCGTGGTCGCCTCGGTGATCGTCGCCGTGCCGCTGGGCGGCATGCTGACCGGCTTCGTCTATCGGTCGCTCGTGCCGGACTTCGGCTGGCGCTCGATGTTCCTCGTGGGCGCGGTGGTGCCGCTGGTGCTGTTCGTGCTCTTCTCGTACTTCCTGCCCGAGTCGCCCAAGTTCATGGCCAAGCACACGCGCCTGCACCGCAAGCTGGCCGCGTCGCTGAACAGCCTGGTGAAGGAGAAGCGCTACGACGGCACCGAGGACTTCTACGTCGCCGAGCACGGCAAGCAGTCCGGCAACTGGTTCTCCACGATCTGGAACGCGGACTTCCGCGTGCGCACGACGCTCATCTGGATCGCGTTCACCGTCAACAGCTTCGTGCTGTACGTCTTCACGAGCCAGATCCCGCTGCTGTTCACGCAGGCGAATCTGTCCAGCGACGTGGGGTCGATGGGACTGCAGTATTTCAGCGGCGGCGCGGTGCTGGGCTCGATCGGCGGCGCGGTGCTGATCGGCTGGTACGGCTCGCGTCTGACGGGTTCCTCGCTGGCAGCCCTGGGGGGCATCGCCAGCGCGGTGATGGCATTCGTCCTGATGGCCGACAACATCTCGATCACGCTGCTGTTCCTGATGTGCCTGCTCGCGGGCGCCTCGGTCAACGGCATGCAGGCATTCATGTATGCGGTGGGTGCTCACTCCTACCCCACCGAGGTACGAGGCTCGGCCGTCGGTGTGGCGCAGACGGTGTCGCGCCTCGGCGCGGTTGCCTCGCCGTGGGTGGCGGGCATCTACTTCGGCATGGATCCGCTGCCCCCGGTCAGCACGTTCTTCCTGTTCATGGCCTGCGTGATCGTACTGACGGTGGTCAGCTTCTTCATGATCCCCACCCACATCCCGCGCAACAGTGGTGAGGACACCATGGAAGCGCGCGTGGCGGCCGATTCGAAGAGGGCATAGGCCTTTCATTGCCGGCAGGCTCCCGCGGGCATCGCCCCGCGGGAGCCTGCAGACCAGGAGGCAGTTCCATGTCCTCGAGCCTGCCGGCGGTCCCGACGCGCCTGGAGCGCCTGCTCGCACGCATCGAGCGGGCCGGCAACCGTCTCCCGGATCCGGCCATCCTGTTCCTGTGGTTGCTGGGTATCACGCTGCTGGCTTCGGCGCTGCTGTCGCTGATCGACTTCGATGCGGTGGATCCGCGCAATGGCGACACGCTGTCGGTGGTGAACCTGCTCAGCGGCGCGCAGCTGACGTCCTTCACCAGCGACCTGGTGACCATCTTCACGAGCTTCCATCCGCTCGGGGTGGTGCTGGTGGCCATGCTGGGCATCGGCGTGGCCGAACACCTGGGGTTCATCAATGCCGGCCTGCGCGCGTTGCTGGCTGTCACGTCACGCTCGCTGCTGACGCCGATGCTGATCGTTGTCGCACTGCTGTCGCACCTGGCCGCCGATGCCGGCTATGTGCTGGTGATTCCGCTGGGCGGCGTGATTTTCTACGCGGCCGGGCGCCATCCGCTGGCCGGCATCGCGGCTGCCTTCGCGGGCGTTTCCGGAGGTTTCTCGGCGAGCTTCGTGCCCGTGGCGCTCGATCCGCTGCTGGCGGGCATCACGCAGCAGTCAGCGCAGATCCTGGACCCGGGCATCAGCATCAACCCGCTCAACAACTACTACTTCACCACCGTGTCATCGGTGCTGATCATCGGCGTCGGCTGGTGGCTCACCGACAGGGTGATCGAGCCGCGCCTGCGACGCGGTTCCGTGGTGGATGGCGACATGAGCAGCATGCCGACACTCGAGCAGCCCACGGCGGCGGAGCGGCGCGGGCTGAGCGCGGCACTGGTCGTGATGGGTCTGGGCATCGTGCTGCTGGTGCTGACCTCCTGGTCCCCGACGAGTGCCTGGCGCGCCCCTGCCGGAGGACTGACCAGCACCGATGCACCCCTGATGCGTTCCATCGTGGCGCTGATCTTCCTGTTGTTCCTGCTTCCGGGCGTTGCCTATGGTGTGGTCGCCGGCACGGTCCGGTCGCACCGGGATGTGGTCGCAGGGATGACCAAAGCCATGCAGAGCATGAGCTATTACCTGGTGCTGGTTTTCTTCATGGCGCTGTTCATCGCGGCCTTCAACCGCTCGAACATCGGCGTGCTCATCGCACTGGAGGGCGGGGAGGGCCTGCGCGCACTCGGTCTGCCCGTATCGGTGACCCTGCTGGGCATCGTCGTGATCACGATGCTGTCGAACCTGTTCATCGGCTCGGCCTCTGCCAAGTGGGCGCTGCTCGCGCCGATCCTGGTCCCGATGCTGATGCAGGCAGGTATCTCGCCTGATGCCACCCAGGCGGCCTATCGCGTCGGCGACAGCACCACCAACATCATCACGCCGTTGATGCCCTATTTCGCCCTGGTGGTGGTGTTCTGCCAGAAGTACGTGCGTAACGCGGGCATCGGCACCGTGCTGGCCCTGATGCTGCCGTACTCCATCGTGTTCCTGCTGAGCTGGAGCCTGCTGCTGGTGGCCTACCTCGCACTCGGCCTGCCGCTGGGTGTCGGCGGCTGAGCGCACGGCACCGGCGGCAGGCCGCGCTTCAGCGCGGCGTCGCCGCGACCATCTCGTGTGCGCGCCGCGTCAGATAGGCGCGGATGGCCTCCGCCTCCGCCTCGTCGATCCGTCCGGCAAAGCTGACCATGCCCCGCTGCTGCAATGCGCCTTCGAGCACGACGCTGCGGAAGCCATCGGCGGTGTTGATCATCGGCGAGACCCGCAGATCCGGGAACAGGCCGCGGTTGCCATAGCTGGTCTCATGGCACATCGCGCAATAGGCGCGGAAGGCCTCCTCGCCGCGCGCGATGGTTTCGGGCGTGCCGAAGGCCGGCACCGGGTTGGGCGTGCGCGCGGGCGGCAAGGGCGCGGGCGCGGGCAGCGCCACTTCGCCATCGAGCCTGAACACCAGCAGCCGTGACTGGTTGCCGGTGTAGTAGTCGCGCGTGCCGTAGCCAGCCAGTTGCGCGACGTATTGCACCCCATCGATCTCGTAGCTGATCGCACCGGCGACCACGCCGGTCTGGGCATCGATGGACCACAGCTTCTCGCCGTCGCTGTCGCGGTAGGCGGCGAACTCGCCATCGGGGGAGCCCTGGAAGACCAGCCCGCCCGCGGTGGACAGCACGCCGGAGCCGACGCTGCCGTGCGGCCCCGCGCGCCACACCTCGCGCTGCGCGACCGGATCCCAGGCGACGAGGAACGCGCGCGCCTGGCGCGGCGCGTCGGATTGCAGTTGCTCATGGAGGTCTGCCGGGGCGCGGCCGAGGCCGGTGTTGCCGGCCATCGGACGCGGCTTGTAGTCAGGATCGGTGACCATGGCCATGCTGGTCTCGGTCACCGGCAGGTACACGAGGCCAGTGCGCGGGCTGAAGGACATCGGATGCCAGGAATGCGCACCCTGCGCGCTGGGCTCGACGATGGAGGGCTTGCCGGTGCGGTCGTAGCGCGCCTCGATGCGTTCGGCCGGACGACCGGTCGCAAGGTCGATGTGCGTGGCCCAGTTCACGCGCGTGAAGTTCTTCGCCGACAGCAGCTTGCCGGTGGCCGCATCGAGCACGTAGAAAAAGCCGTTCTTCGGCGCCTGCATCACGACGCGGCGCGGCTGGCCGCCATCGACGGGCAGGTCGGCGACAATGATGTGCTGGGTGGCGGTGTAGTCCCAGGTTTCGCCGGGACTGGTCTGGTAGTGCCAGCGATAGCTGCCATCGTCCGGGTCGAGGGCAACGATGGAGGCGAGGAACAGGTTGTCGCCGCCGCCGGGACTGCGGAAGGCCTGGTTCCACGGCGAGCCGTTGCCGACGCCGATGTACAGCAGGTCGAGTTGCGCGTCATAGGCCATGGAATCCCACACGGTGCCGCCGCCGCCCAGCGTCCACCACTCGCCATTCCAGGTCTTCGCGGCCATTTCCATCTGCGGATTCTCGAAGCCGTCGGCGGGGTTGCCGGGCACGGTGTAGAAGCGCCAGGCCATCTCGCCGGTCTCCGCGTCGTAGGCGGAGACATAGCCGCGCACGCCAAGCTCGGCGCCGCCATTGCCGATCAGCACCTTGCCCTTCACGACCCGCGGCGCGCCGGTGATGGTGTAGGGCTGGTCGCGATCGACGGTATTCACTTCCCAGACGGGTTTGCCGGTGGCTGCGTCGAGTGCGATCAGGCGGCCGTCATAGCTGCCGACGAAAATGCGGTCGCCCCACGCGGCAACGCCGCGGTTCACCACGTCGCAGCAGCCGCGCGCACCCCATTCACGCGGCACCTCGGGGTCATGGCTCCACAGCAGCTTGCCGGTGGCTGCGTCGAAGGCGTGCACCTTGCTCCAGGCGGTGCTGATGTAGAGCACGCCGTCGATCACCAGCGGCGTGGCTTCCTGGCCGCGATTGGTGTCGAGATCGGCATACCAGGCCAGGCCCAACCGGGAGACATTGTCGGCGGTGATCTGCTGCAGCGGGCTGTGTCGCTGCTCGTCCCAGGTGCGGCCGGTGGACATCCACTGACCCGGCTGCTCATCGGCGGCGGCGAGGCGCTCGGCATCGACGCCGGTGGTGTCCTTCTTCGGGCTGCAGCCGGCGGCCAGTACACAGGCCACGGCCATGACGACGGTGCGCATGATGGATCCCCCTTGCGATGCCCGACGCGGGCGCGGCTCTGCGGCCGGTCCCGCCACTATGCCTCAGCCCTGCGGCGCCGGGCCACCGGGCAGCAGGTCGAGCACCTGTTCGGGCGGACGGCACAGGCGCGCACCCTGTGGCGTCACGACGATCGGCCGGTTGATCAGCACCGGGTGGCGGACCATCTGTGCGACCAGTTCGTCGTCGCCGAGCGCCGGGTCAGCGAGCCCCAGTTCCTGGAAGGCTTTCTCCTTGCTGCGCACCAGCTCGCGCGCGCTGAGGCCCATGCGCTCCAGCAGCGCGCGCAGCGTCGCCTCGTCGGGCGGGTCCTTCAGGTACTCGATGATCGCAGGCTCGATGCCGCGCTCGCGGATCAGCGCCAGCGCGCTGCGCGAATTGCTGCAGGCGGGATTGTGATAGATCGTGACTTCACTCATCGGCGTCTCCGTGGACGGGAGGCCTCCCGTACAATGATTCCATCCATGCGTCGTCCGGTGCATCGTGCCTCACGCAGTTAAACGGCGGCGGTCCGTGAAATCAACCGGCGCAGGTCCCGGAACCTTCCGGGAGCAGTTCACGCCCAAACTGGTCAGCGTGCTGCGCGAAGGGTATGGACGCGAGCAGTTCAGCCGCGATGCGCTGGCGGCCCTGACGGTGGCCATCGTCGCGCTGCCGCTGTCGATGGCCATCGCGATCGCATCGGGCGTGGAACCCGAGCGCGGGCTCTATGCGGCAATCTTCGGCGGCTTCGTGGTCTCCGCGCTGGGCGGCAGCCGGCACCAGATCGGCGGGCCAGCCGGGGCGTTCATCGTGCTGGTGGCCGGCACGGTTGCCGTGCATGGCGTCACCGGACTGCTCATCGCGACGATGCTGGCCGGCGTGATCATGGTGGCGGCCGGCTTCCTGCGCCTGGGCACCTACGTCCGCTACATCCCGTATCCAGTGACCGTCGGGTTCACCGCCGGCATCGCCGCGATCATCTTTGCCAGCCAGATCCGCGACCTGCTAGGGCTTGCGCTGCCCGGCGGGGAGCCGCCGGCGCTGCTGCCGAAGCTCGCGGCGCTCGCCGCGGCCATTCCCACCTTCACGCCGGCGGCCATCCTGGTGTCGGCGCTGACCATCGGCATCATCATCGGCCTGCGCGCGTGGCGGCCGCGCTGGCCGAACCTGCTGGTTGCCGTGGTCGTGGCGGCACTGCTGGTGGCGTTGCTCGGCCTTCCGGTCGAAACCATCGGCTCACGCTTCAACGGCATTCCGCGGGACTTTCCATTGCCGTCGCTGCCACAGATCGGCTGGGAGCAGATCGTCATGATGCTGCCGGTGGCGTTCTCCTTCGCGCTGCTGGGCTCCATCGAGAGCCTGCTGTCGGCGGTGGTGGCCGACAGCATGACCGGCAGGCGCCATCGCTCCAATGGCGAACTGGTGGCGCAGGGCGTTGCCAACATCGCCAGCGCGCTGTTCGGCGGGATGGTGGTGACCGGCACGATCGCGCGCACGGCGACGAACGTGCGCTCGGGTGCGCATGGCCCGGTGTCGGGCATGTTGCATGCGCTGTTCCTGCTCGGCTTCATCGTGTTCGCGGCGCCGCTCGCCGCCTTCATCCCGCTGGCGGCACTGGCCGGCGTGCTGGCCACGGTGGCCTGGAACATGGCCGAACGCCACGCCTTCATGACGTTGCTGCGGGGCTCGCGCGCCGACGCGGTGGTGCTGCTGGTGACCTTCCTGCTGGTGCTGTTCCGCGACCTGACCGAAGGCATCGTGGTGGGCTTCGCGCTGAGCGCGCTGCTGTTCATCCATCGCATGTCCAATGCCGTGCGGGTGGAAGGCGCGCCGCTGCCGCGCGACGAGGTGCCACGGGATGACGCCGCCACCGAGGAGGATGCCGCCACCTATGACACGGCCGGCCGCGACACCGTGGTCTATCGCATCACCGGCGCGTTTTTCTTCGGCGCGGCCGCCTCGGTCGGCGCCGCGCTGGACCGCATCGGGCATCGCCCGCGTTTCTTCGTGCTCGACTTCTCGCGCGTACCGGTGATCGACTCCACCGCCGCCATCACGATCGCGGGATTCGTGCGCAAGCAACGTGCCCGCCGCGCCCTGGTACTGGTGGCGGGGGCTTCGCCCACCGTGCGCCGCGAACTGCTGACGCATGGCGTGCGCGAGCCGGCCGTGGTGTTCAGCCCCGACGTGGAATCGGCGCTGGCGGCGCGGCGCGAGGCGGCGGGCGTGCCGCGGTGACGCTGGCGCGTGGATGGCGCTGGCCAGCGGACCGGGTTGCGGTGCCGCGACTCTAGCGTCGCAGGAAATCGAGCAATGACTGCACGTATTGCTCCGGCGCCGTGTGCATCCCCTCGTGCCCCTGGCCTTCGAGCGCGGCGATGCGCCCCTGCGCCAGCACGCCGGCCAGCGCATCGGTGATGAACAAGTGACGCGGGCTTTGCGTGCCGACCTGCAACAGCACCGGCATGTGCAGCGCCCGGCAGGCCGCGGGATCAAACCGGGACTCCGCCAGCGCCCGCAGATCTTCCAGGGTGGCGGGCGCATCGGCGACGATGGATTCCCATGCCGCGCCCGCCTGCATCTGCGCCAGTTCATCGGCCGGCAGACCGAGGCCCTCGCGGAAGAACGTCTCGGTGAACACCTCCCACCGCGATGCCTCGCCAAGCCTGCGCAAGCGGGCGAACAGCGCCGCCGGCGTGCTGGTGGCATGGGGCGGCTCGTACAGCACAAGATGCCGGACCTGATCGGCCACGGTTGCGGCTGCCTCCAGGGCGACCCGGGCGCCATAGGAATGGCCGAGCAGGCACACCGGTTCCGGAATGGCGCGGATCACGGCGGCAAGGTCGGCACCCTCGTCGGCCAGGGAATGGCCGCGCGTGGCGGGCGTCTCGCCCCGGCCCCGACGCGCGACGGCATGCACCTGGAAGTGCCGCGCAAGAAGCGGCTTCACGGCCGCCCAGTTGCTGCGGTGATCGCTGAAGGAACCGTGCACCAGCACGAGCGCCGGACCGGTGCCATAGCGCTCGAAGCACACTGCGGTTGCGTCGGGTCTGGAGATCTGGCAGCGCATGGTGACGACCGGAGGATCGAGGCTGCGCATTCTGTTGAAGGGATTGCGACCGGTCGGCCGAAACCCCTGGAACTCCGTGCCGGATTGGTGGGCGGTACAGGATTTGAACCTGTGACCCCTGCCGTGTGAAAGCAGTGCTCTACCGCTGAGCTAACCGCCCGATTTCGCGGGAGCGCAAGTCTACGCAGCCGGCACGCCCCGCGCAAATCGGCCGCACCGATCCGCAAGCTTCGCAGGTTGAGGGCGCGCGATGGCTGTGACACAGTCCCTGCGATGGCGACTTCCTGTCCTGGACCGGCGGCCCCGACCCCGGCACTGACCCATGTGTTCTCGCTGCGCGGCGAGCTGGCCCCGCCGCTCGAATATGGGCGCATCGACGGCCTGCGCGAGCGCTTCATCCCGGTGACCGGCGGCTCGGTGTATGGACCGAAGCTGACGGGCAGGGTGCTTCCGGGCGGGGGCGACTGGCAGTCCGTGGCCGACGATGGCCTGTCGCATGTGCTGGCGCGCTACAGCCTCGAGGCCGATGACGGCACGCTGATCGGCGTCACCAATACCGGCGTGCGCACGGCGAGCCTGCCCGTGATGGAAAAGCTCGTGGCCGGCATCGAGGTGCCGCCGGATGCGTACTATTTCCGTACCAACCCGGTGTTCCAGGTGCAGGCGGGCCCGCATGAATGGCTGCGGCGCCATCTGTTCATCGCGCGCGGCATCCGCAAGCCCGACCATGTGATCGTGGATTTCTACCGCGTCGACTGAGGCATCCGGTCGAGGGCGCAGGGCGTTTCAGGCTACCCTACGCGCCCTATGACCATCGTCACCCGCTTCGCTCCCAGCCCCACCGGCATGCTGCACATCGGCGGCGTGCGCACGGCCCTGTTCTCCTGGCTGCAGGCCCGCCGACATGGCGGCCGCTTCATCCTGCGCGTCGAGGACACCGACCGCGAGCGCTCCACCGACGAGGCGGTGCGCGTGATCCTGGAGGGCATGCGCTGGCTCGGGCTCGATGAGGACGAAGGTCCCTTCTTCCAGACGCAACGCTATGACCGCTACCGCGAGGTCATCGAGCAGATGCTCGCGCAGGGCCTGGCCTATCGCTGCTACTGCTCGAAGGAAGAACTCGACGCAATGCGCGAAGCGCAGCTGGCGCGCAAGGAGAAGCCGCGCTATGACGGCCGCTGGCGCGACTCGAAGGAGACGCCACCGGCCGGCGTGACGCCGGTGATCCGCTTCCGCAACCCGGCGGACGGCGAGGTCGTGGTCGATGACCTGGTCCACGGCCGCACCGTGTTCCAGAACGCCGAGCTCGATGACCTGATCATCCAGCGCTCCGATGGCAACCCCACCTACAACTTCTGCGTGGTGGTGGACGACTGGGACATGGGCGTCACGCATGTGATCCGCGGCGACGACCACCTGAACAACACGCCGCGCCAGATCAACATGCTGCTCGCCCTTGGCGCGACGCCGCCGGCCTACGCGCATGTGCCGATGATCCTCGGGCCGGATGGCGCGAAGCTGTCGAAGCGCCACGGCGCGGTCAGCGTGCTGGAGTACCAGAAGGAGGGCTTCCTGCCCGATGCGCTGCTGAACTGCCTGGTGCGCCTGGGCTGGTCGCATGGCGACCAGGAGATCTTCACCCGCGAGGAGATGATCGCCGCGTTCGACATTTCCGGCGTGAACAAGTCCGCCGCCGCCTTCGACCCGGACAAGCTGCTGTGGCTGAACCAGCAGCACATCATGCGGGCGCCGCGCGAGACGCTGGTGAAGGCGCTGCGCGAGCAGCTGGCGATGCTGGGCGTGGCGGACGCCGATGCTGACCTGTGCGCCGGCGTGGTCGAGGCCCTGCGCGAGCGCGCGAAGACGATGAAGGAGATGGCCGGTTCAAGCCTCTTCTTCTTCGGCGAGCCGGTGATGGACCAGAAGGCCGTGGCCAAGCACCTGACCGCCGACGCGCGCGCGTTGCTGGGGGAGCTCGGCGGCGCGCTCGGTGCGGTGGAGGACTGGACCGCCGCGGCGCTGCATGCGCTGCTGCAGCAGTTCGCCGGCACGCGCTCGCTGGGACTTGGCAAGGTCGCCCAGCCGCTGCGCGTGGCCGTGACCGGCGGCACGGTCTCCCCGCCGATCGATGCCACGCTGTTCCTGCTCGGCAAGGAGCGGGTGCTGGC
>CAZWDR010000081.1:0-12225 GCA_964632365.1 uncultured Steroidobacteraceae bacterium | reverse complement strand
GCAGCTCGAGGGCACCGAGAACCGCATCACCGTGGCGCGCCAGCGCTACATCCAGTCCGTGCAGACCTACAACAGCACGGTGCGGTCGTTCCCCAGCAACCTGACGGCGATGATCTTCGACCACGACGTGAAGCCCAATTTCACGGTCGAGAACGAGGCGCAGATCAGCACGCCGCCCCGGGTCGACTTCGGCAACTGATGCTGCGCGCGCTGCTGGCCTGCGTGGCGCTGGCTGGTGCGGCTGCACCGGCACTGGCGCAGACGCTGCAGCCGGTGCCGGAATTCAGCGCCCGCGTCACCGACCTGACCGCCACGCTCACGCCCGGCCAGCAGGCCGAGCTGGAGCAGAAGCTCGCGACCTTCGAGCAGCGCAAGGGTTCGCAGGTGGTGCTGCTGATCGTGCCGACCACCGAGCCCGAGACCATCGAGCAATATGCGATCCGCGTCGCCGAGGCATGGAAACCCGGCCGCGCCGAGGTCGATGACGGCGCCATCCTGGTGGTGGCCTTGCAGGATCGCGTCGTGCGCCTCGAGGTGGGTTACGGGCTCGAAGGTGTGCTGCCCGACGCCATCGCCCGGCGCGTCATCGACGAGACCATCACGCCGCTGTTCCGGCAACGCGACATCTTCGGCGGCGTCAGCGCCGGCCTGTCGCGCATCATGCAGGTCATCGATGGTGAGCCGCTGCCGCCGCCCGACCGGCAATGGCGCCGTCCCACGGACCGCGTCGGCAACCTGCTGCCGGTGCTGTTCGCCGCGGTCATCATCGGCGGCGGCATCCTGCGCGCGATGCTCGGCCGCACGCTGGGCGCGGTGGCTACCGGTGGCCTGACCGGTGGCCTGGTGTGGCTGGTGTCGCAGGTGACGGGGCTGGCCATCGGGGTCGGTGTGGCTGGCTTCCTGTTGTCGCTGCTGATGGGCCTCGGCGGTGGTGGCCGCGGCGGGTTTGGCGGCTTTCCCGGTGGCTTCGGCGGTCTCGGCGGCGGTGGATTCGGCCGCGGCGGCGGCTTCGGCGGCGGCTTCGGGGGTGGCTTCGGCGGCGGTTTCGGAGGCGGCGGCGCCTCCGGGCGGTGGTAGCCCATGCGCATCCTGCAGCACCTGGTCACGCCGTTCTGGCTGCTGCGCCTGCGCTATCCGCGTGAGGTGCTGCAGCAGATCCAGCAGCGCATCGCGGCGCTCGAGGCCCGCCATCCCGGCGAACTGCGCTTCGTGGCAGAGCATGCGCTGGACCTCGGCGACCTGATCGCCGGCCTGACGCCGCGCGAGCGCGCGCTGCAGGTGTTCAGCCAGCTGCGCGTCTGGGACACCGAGCGCAACAACGGGGTGCTGATCTACGTGCTGCATGCCGAGCATGCCGTGGAGATCGTTGCCGACCGCGCGCTGGCGCGGGTGGTGCCGCAGGCCGAGTGGGATGCGCTGTGCCGCACGATCGAGGAGAAATTCCGGGCCGGGCACTATGCAGACGGTGCGATCGCCGCAGTGGATGCGGCCGCGGCGCTGCTCGACCGGCATTTCCCCGATGCGAAACCGGATGGCAACGAGCTGCCCGACCAGCCGCTGCTGTTGTAGGACGGCGACTGAAGGCAGGCCTCGATGGCACGTGCCATAATCCGCCGCATGAGCCCGAACCGCCTGCTGACGATCTTCGCCGCGGCTGCTCTGAGTGCTGCACTCACAGCCTGCGCCCTGTCGCCACCGAAGGAGGCCCCCGCGCCCGAACCGGCCGCCGAACCGGTCGAGCCCGAGGTCGTGCTCGCGGAGCCGGTTGCCACCCACCGCTTCGAGATCGCCGCCGACGACGACGTCATCGGCCATGTGCAGGTGGTGAAGATCGGCGAGCACGACACGCTGTCCGACGTGGCCCGCCGCTTCAACCTCGGCTACGACGAGATCGTGCGCGCGAATCCCGGCGTCGACCCCTGGCTGCCGGGCGTGGGCCGCGAAGTGGTGGTGCCGACGCAGTTCGTGCTGCCGGCCGCCGAGCGCAAGGGCGTGGTGGTGAACCTCGCCGCGATGCGCGTGTTCTATTTCCCGACCCCGAAGAAAGACGAGCCGCAGGTCGTCTACACCTATCCGATCGGCATCGGCAAGGTCGGCTGGTCCACGCCCGAGGGCAAGACCACCATCGTGTCGAAGCAGAAGGATCCGGTGTGGCGTCCCACCAAGTCGATCCTCGAGGAGCACCGCAAGAACGGCGATCCGCTGCCGGCTGTGGTGCCCGCAGGTCCCGACAATCCGCTGGGCAACCGCAAGATGACCCTCGGCTGGCCCACCTACCTGATCCACGGCACCAACAAGCCCTATGGCGTGGGCATGCGCACCAGCCACGGCTGCATCCGCATGTATCCGGAAGACGTGGTGGTGCTCTACGAGATGGTCGGCAAGGGCACGCCGGTCACCGTGGTGAACCAGCCCTATGTGTTCGGCTGGCATGAGGGCGAACTGTTCCTGCAGGCCTATGACGTGCTCGAGGACGACAAGCGTGACTGGAGCAAGTCGCGTCCGAAGATCCTGCAGAAGACGCTGGGCAAGCGCATCGAGAAGCAGCTGGCCGACAGCGGCGAGAGCATCGACTGGGATCGCGTGGCCGAGATCGCCCAGCATCCGCGCGGCCTCGTCGTGTCGGTCTCCGACGTCTCGCACACCACCGAGCAGCTGATCGCCACGGCCCCGCGCGTCGAGAACCGCGTGCCGCAGGGCGCGAACTGGGATGGCCTCGACGATCCGGCGCTGCAGAAGGCGCAGGCCGCATCCACCGACGAGGCGGCGACGGCGGCGGCGACGGTGGCTGAGCAGCGACAGGCGCCGCGCGGCTGAGTTATCCTTTGCCGCATGGCAAAGCTGTCTGAATGGCTGCGGATCATGCTGGGCGAGATCGCCCGCAAGCAGGAAGAGCAGGCGCACGCTGCCGCCGAGCGGCAGCGGCGTGAGGCGGCACCCACGCCGCCACCGCCGGTAAGTCCCGCGGCGCGGTGAGCGCCCCCGGGGGGACAGGTCTCGATTCCGGCTTGTCCGGCAGCCCCGCCACCCACACCGAATCATCAACCGGCCTCGGCGCCACCGCGCCCGGTGGCATTTCACCCGCCGCGCAGGGCATCGTCGCGTTTGTCGGCCGCACGCTCAAGGGGCCGCTCGACCAGCCGGTCGAGGTCGACGGCTTCGCGCGCTTCCAGCAGGTGTTCGGCGGATTGTGGAGCGGCTCGCTGCTGCCGCATTCGGTGGAACAGTTCTTCGAGCAGGGCGGTCGTCGCGCACTGGTGGTGCGGGTGGCCAGCGGCGCGCGTGCGCCCACCGTCGACCTCGCCGCGGGGCGCGAACGCCTGACGCTGGCGGCGGTCAGTCCGGGCAGCTGCGAGGCGCTGCGGGTGTCGGTCGACCATGACGGCATCGGGCGCCATGACGCGGACCTCTTCAATCTGGTCGTGCAGCGTGTGCGCACCCGCGCCTCTGAACGGGTGGACGAGCAGGAGATCTTCCGCTGCGTGTCCATCCTCCCCGGCTCGGCCCGCGCGGTGACGCGCAAGCTGGCCGGTTCGAAGCTGGTGCGCGTGGCCGGTCCACTGCCGTCGGTGCGACCAGACCTCACCCGTGGCCGGGATCCGGCCGCGTTGATCGGCTACGCCGAATGCAATGGTGATGGCGAGGACGGCGCGCTGCTGGGCGATTACGACCTGATCGGCAGCGAGTCGCGGCGCACCGGCGTGTTCGCGCTGCGCGATGGACCGCCGTTCAACTTCCTGTACCTGCCGCCGCCGGCGCGCGAACGGGATGTCGGCATTGCGGCGCTGGTGGTCGGTGCGCGCTTCTGTCGCGCACGCCATGCACTGCTGCTGGTCGATCCGCCCCTGCAGTGGCGCCGCGTCGAGCAGGTGGTGGAGGGCATGGCGCATTGGCCCTTCCACAGCGCCGACGCGCTGATGTTCTTTCCGCGGCTGACCGCGCCGGACCGGCTCACCGCCCGGCAGGAGGAATTCCCGCCAGCGGCCGCCGCCATCGGTGCGCTGCTGCGCAATGCGGAAGGGCCGTGCTGGGTCGAGGAGGCCGAGCCCCCGCTGCTGCGTCCCGGTGCCACGCCGAAGGTGTGGATGGATCGGACGCAGCGCGCGCGGCTGGCGCAGCTGGGCGTCAATGCGCTGCGCACCACGCGCGCGCCGCTGCGCGACGACGTGGCCACCTGCACGCTGGCCGGCCCGATGGGCAACGGGCCGGCGGCGCGGCTGCTGTCCGCTCGCCGCCTCGCGCTGCACCTGGCGGCCAGCATCGAGCGGGGCACCCAATGGGTGACCCGCGAGGGCAACACGCCGCGCAGCCGTGCGCGCGTGCGTCGGCAGGTCGAGCAGTTCCTCGCCAGTTTCGCCGCACGCGGCGCGTTCGGCGGCGCCGTGCCTCGCCGGGATTACTTCGTGCTGTGCGACGAGCGCCTGAACGGCGAGCCTGCGTTGCAGGCCGGAATCTTCCGGCTGGTCTGGGGCTATCAGGCCGCGCATGGCGCGAGCCGGCTCGCATGGCTGGTGGAGCATCGCCCGGGGACGAGCCACACGCGCGCGGTGAGCCTCAACCAGTTTGCCGCGCTCGGGTAGGATTGCCCCCATGGCGGTGACTGGACACGTTGTTTTCTCGCATGGGCTGGACGGCTCCCCGTTCAGCACCAAGATCCGTGCGCTGTACGAGATCGCCGAAGCCGAGGGCTATGAAGTCGCCGCAGTGGACTATCGCGGCGTCGACGACCCGGATGAGCGGGTGCAGATGCTGCACGAGTTCTGCCGCGGCTTCTCCGGCCATCTGGTGCTGGTGGGCTCGAGCCTCGGCGGCTATGTGTCGCTGGCAGCCGCGCCCACGCTGCATGCCGGCGGCGTGTTCCTGATGGCACCGGCCATCCACGTGGACGGCATCCCGCCGCTGAAACGTGGCGTGCCCGACTGCCCCATCGCGCTGGTGCACGGCTGGCGCGATGAGGTGATCCCCTACGAGCAGAGCATGCGCTTCGCGCAGGAGAACCGGCTCGCCTTGCACCTGGTCGAGTCCGACCACCGCCTGCACAGCGCGATCCCGTTCCTGCGCTACCTGTTCCAGTACTTCCTGGTCGAGTCGCGTCGCGCACGTTTCGTGCCCTGAGCCATGGAATCCACCATGGACAGGTTCACCGGGACGCTGCTGCCCTGGCTGAGGTTCTCCGTGCGGCCGCACGATGCCGCCGAGCGCGTGGCACAGGCGCAGGCCCCGGTGTGCTACGTGCTCGACCTGGAACGCCCGCTGGATGTGCGCGTGCTGCAGCGAGCCTGCGCGCAGGCCGGGCTGCCGCGGCCGCGCAAGGCACTGCTGCCGCCTGATTCGGGCACGCGCCTGAAGTCGGTGTTCGCGCTGACGCGCAAGCTCGGGCTCTGGCGCACACGCATCGACCGCCGTCCGCCGGCCGAGCTGCACCGCCTGCTCGAGGCGCTGCGCGCGGATCCATCGCTGGACGTGCTGCTGGTGCCGGTGGCGGTGTACTGGGGTCGCGCGCCGCGCCGCGAGCATCTGTCGTGGTTCCGGCTGCTGTTCTCCGAGGACTGGGTGCTGGCCAGTGGCATCGGGCGCGCGCTGTCGGTGCTGCTCAATGGCCGCAGCATCGTCGTCGAGTTCGGCACCGGCCAGTCGCTGCGTGCGCTGCTGGGTGGTCGCGCGCCAGACCAGCAGGCGGCCCGCCGCGTGGTGCGCCAGCTTGGCAACCAGCTGGTGGCCTCGCGGACCGCCTATGTGGGGCCCGACCTTTCGCACCGGCGCACGCTGATGACCGAGGTGCTGCGCGGCCGCGGCGTGCGCGCGATGGTGGCGCAGGAAGCCGCCGACAAGAAGGTGTCGCGGCGCGATGCGCTGCTGGTGGCGCGCGGCATGTTCGAGGAGATCGCCGCCGACTACTCGCACAGCTTCGTGCGGCTGATGGAGCGCGCGCTGCGCCGGCTGTGGACGCGCATCTACGACGGCGTCTATGTGGCCAATGTCGACACGCTGGCGGGCATCGCCACCGGCAGCGAGCTGGTCTATGTGCCCTGCCACCGCAGCACGATGGACGACCTGCTGATGCCCTATGCGATCTATACGCATGGCTTCGCGGTGCCGCACATCGCCGCCGGCATCAACCTGGACCTGCCCGTCGTCGGGTCGATGATGCGCAAGGGCGGCGCGTTCTTCATGCGCCGCAGCTTCCGCGGCAGCGCGCTGTATTCGGCCGTCTTCACGCGCTACCTGGCCGTGATCATGGCGCGCGGCCATCCCATCCAGTATTTCATCGAGGGCGGACGCAGCCGCAGCGGCCGGTCGCTGACGCCGAAGACCGGCATGCTGTCGATGACCCTGCGCAGCTACCTGCGCCAGCCGGTGCGCCCGGTGGTGTTCGTGCCGGTGTACATCGGCTACGAGCGCATCATGGAGATCGACAGCTACCTGGGCGAGCTGTCGGGCAAGCCGAAGGAGAAGGAAAACCTGTGGGCGTTCCTGCGGGGACTGAAACGCCTGCGCGAGAACTTCGGCCACGTGCACGTGAACATCGGTGAGCCGATTCCGCTGCAGCCGCTGCTGGATGAGCACCTGCCGGACTGGCGCGAGCACCTGGGACAGGAGCGGCGTGCCGCCACGGTGGGCGGCGCGGTGGATGTGCTGGCCGGGCGCATCATGCGCAATGTGCATGCGGCGGCCGCGGTGACGCCGGTGAACCTGCTGGCGCTGGTGATGCTCGCCACGCCGCGCCAGGCCATGCTCGAGGACGACCTGCTGCGCCAGCTGGCGATGTACCTGAAGCTGTTGCGCATCGCACCCTATTCACCGCAGGCCACCGTCACCGACCTCGACGCGGCGGCCATCCTCGCGCTGGGATTCTCGCGCGGCCTGTTGCGCCGGCTCGATGGCGGGGCAGTGGGGCTCGACCCGGCGCATGCCGCCTCGATGGCCTATTACCGCAACAACGTGCTGCATGTATTTGCGCTGCCTTCGCTGCTGGCCTGCTGCTTCCTGTCGAACGCGACGCTGCGCACTGCCGATGTGCGGCGCCTGGCCGGGCGCATCCATCCCTATGTCGCCAGCGAGCTGTTCCTGCGCTGGAACGAGGAGGAGGTCGGGCCGGAGGTGCAGCGCCAGCTTGCCGCGATGCGCAGTGCCGGCCTGCTGCACCAGCCTCCCGAGGACGCCGATGCCTGGAATGCGCCACCGGCGACCTCTGCCGAGGCGATGCAGCTGTCGGTGCTGGCGCAGCCGATGCTGCAGACGCTGGAGCGCTACTACGTCGCGATCGCGTCGCTGCTGAATGCCGGCAGCGGCACCATGTCGCAGGCGGAACTGGGACGTCGCTGCCAGGAGGTGGCCCAGCGCATGGTGACGCTGTATGGCTTCTATTCCCCGGAGTTCTTCGACCGCTCGCTGTTCGAGGGCTTCCTCACGCTGCTGCGCCGGCGCGGCGTGATCCGGCCGGATGGCGAGGGACGCCTGGTGTTCGACGGCGTGCTCGAGAGCGTCGCCGAGGATGCGCAGCTGGTGCTATCGGAGCAGCTGCGCCACAGCGTGCTGCAGGTCCTGCACGGCTGAGTCCGCCAGGGCGTATCCGAGGCGGGTGCGGCGCCAGAGGATGTCCTGCGCGCTGCGCGCGAATTCCACCTCGACCAGATAGCGCACTTCGGCCTCGGTGAGTGTGCCGCCGAAGTGCCGGCCCATCGCGTCGATCGCCTGCGCACCGCCGATCACCTGCGCCATGCGGGTGCCGTACAGCCGTGCCAGGCGCGTGACAAGGCTGGCCGGCAGCTGCGGCCAGCGCGAAAGTGCCCGCGCGGTGAATGCGGCGAGCCCCCCCTCGAGGTCGCCGCCCGGCAGCGGCCGCTGGTCGGTCCACGCGTCACCCTCGCGCCGCAGCGCGCGCAGCACCTGTAGCAGCGCCGCCTCGGCCAGCCTGCGATAAGTGGTGATCTTGCCGCCGTACACCGTCAGCACCGGCGCGCCGGCCAGGTGCTGCAGTTCCAGGTGGTAATCGCGCGAGACCTTCTGCGCGGCCTTGTCGCTGCCGTCATCGAACAGGGCCCGCACGCCCGCGAACGTCGAGACGATGTCCGTCGTGGTGGCCGGCTTGCGCATGAAGCGGTTGAGGCCGGCCAGCAGGTAGTCGCATTCGGCGGCATCGATGTGCACCCGGGCCGGATCGCCTTCGAAGGGCACGTCCGTGGTGCCCACCAGGGTGTATTCGTCCTCGAAGGGAATCGCGAACAGCACCCGCCGGTCGGCGCCCTGCAGCAGATAGGCGTGGTTGCCATCAAACTGCTTGCGCAGCACCAGATGGCTGCCCTTCACCAGTCGCAGCCGCTGGCGCGGCAGCACGCCGCAGCGTTCCAGCAGCCCATTCACCCAGGCGCCGCCGGCATTCACCAGCATGCGCGCGTGCACCGACGCGGGCGCGCCGCCGTCGCGCGATTCGAGGCGCACCGCCCAGCCACCGGCGGCGGGCGATGCACCGGTGACGCGGGTGCGCACGCGCACCTGGGCGCCGCGCTCCGCGGCGTCGACGGCATTGAGCACGACGAGGCGGCTGTCCTCCACCCAGCAGTCGGAGTATTCGAATCCATCGGTCATCGACGCCTGCAGCGGCGCACCGAGCGGGGTGCCGGCAAGGCGCGTGCCCTGCGAAGCCGCGAGCTTCTCGCGTCCGCCGACGTGGTCGTAGACGAACAGGCCCAGCCGCAGCAGCCAGCGCGGCCGCAGGCCATCCACATAGGGCAGCACGAAGCGCATCGGGCGCACGATGTGCGGCGCGATGGCCAGCAGCCGCTCGCGCTCGGAAAGTGCCTCGCGCACCAGGCGCAGCTCGCCGTGCTCGAGGTAACGCAGCCCGCCGTGGATCAGCTTGGTGCTGGCCGAGGAGGTGTGCGCGGCGAGGTCATCCTGCTCGACCAGGCACACGGACAGCCCGCGCCCGGCCGCATCGCGCGCGATGCCCGCGCCATTGATGCCGCCGCCGATGACCAGCAGGTCGAAGGTCGTGGAATCCGCTGGCCGGGTGGAGCGCGGCGCGCTCCCCGTCACGGCTCGCCGCCGCGCACCGTGACCATGCGCACATCCCGCTGCGACACGGGGATGGTGATGCCGTTGTCCTTGAACGCGCGCCAGATGGCGCGGTTCACATCCGAACGCACGTTGTTCACGCCCTGCTGCGGATCGGTGATCCAGAAGCGCAGCTCCAGCTCGATGCCCGAGTCGCCGAAGTTCATCAGGCGCGACACCGGCCGGGGGTCGGCCAGCACGCGCGGGTTGCAGAAGGCCACGCCCTCGAGTACCTGCAGCGCCAGTTCAGGGTCGTCGCTGTAGCTGATGCGCACCGGCAGCTTCAGCCGCACCTTCGGATCGGTGTAGCTCCAGTTGATCACCGGGTTCGTGATCACGTTCTGGTTCGGCACCAGCGTGGCGACCCCGTCGCGGTCGCGCACCACCACATATCGGCCGCGCAGCTCCTCGACCCAGCCGAAGTTCTCGGTGCTGGTGCCGGTCATGCCGGTGAAACTGATCACGTCGCCGGGCTTGATGGACTTGTCCATCAGCAGCACGAAGCCGCTGACGAAGTTCGCCGCGATGGCCTGCAGGCCGAAGCCCAGGCCCAGGCCCATCGCGCCAGTGAGCACCGTGAGCGTGGTGAGGTCGATGCCCGCCGCGTTGATGCCCAGCAGCACGCCAAGGCCGAGCAGGAAGAAGTACGTGAACTTGCTGATGCCGATGCGGGTGGAGAGCGCCAGCCCCTCCAGCTGCATCACGCGCGATTCGAGGGTGCGCGAGAACAGGCTTGCGCCCAGCAGGAACAGCGTGACCACCACCAGCGCCTTGATCAGCGCCCAGACGGAGAACTGCATCTCGCCCGGGGCCAGGTCGATGGCGTCGAGCTTGCCCTCGACAAAGCCCAGCCAGCCGACCAGGCCCGCGGCGACCAGCGCCGGCGCCACCACCAGCACCATCTCGGCAAAGCGCGCCGACAGCTCGCGGCGCGAGGCCATCTTGGTGCCCGAGAACCAGCGGCGCAGCATCCACGCCAGCAGGAACCCCAGTCCCAGCGCCGCCAGGACGATCAGCAGCTGCGTCAGCAGGACCGGCAGCGGCAGGTCTGCGATCCAGTTCTGCAGGGCCTCAGGCATTGAGGTCGGGGATCGACTGGCTCAGCAGCCTCGTGATCTGGTCCTTCAGCATCAGCTTGCGCTTCTTCAAACGGCGCATCTGCACTTCATCGACACGCATGTCCATCTGCAGGCGGGTGATCACCTGGTCGAGGTCGCGATGCTCGATGCGCAGCTGGCGCAATTTCTCGATATTGCGGAACAGCTCGCGATCGATGTTGTCCGTGCTGTCTTCGTCGTCTTCCGACATGACGTCAATGGCCCAGCAGCCGCGGCAGAAGCGGCTCTATCCCTTGGGGTAGCTTAGCGAAGCGGCCAAGGGGACGCCACGGCACGCCCGGCTCGTGGAAGTCCGAGGCGCAGGAGCCCATCAGGCCGTGCTCGCGCGCAAGGCTGGCGAGCCGGCTGGCGTCATTCGGCGACAGCGCCGGCAGGCTGACCTCGAGGCCGGCGCCGCCGGCGGCGCGGAATTCGGCGCAGAGATTGCGCAGCGCGCCCGACGACAGCTTGTAGCGATGGGCATGCGCGAGCACGGCGTGGCCGCCGGCCGCAGCGATGGCCGCGATGGTGCCCTCGAGGGTCGGCCACTCGGCCGGCACATGGCCGGGACGTCCGCGGCCGAGCCAGCGATCGAAGGCATTCTGCGTGGAGCGCGCATCGCCGGCTGCCACCAGCGCGCGCGCCACATGCGTGCGCGTGGGCACGTCGGTGCCGGCCAGGATCGGCGTGGCCGGATCACGCCCCGCGAAGTGCCGCTCGCGCGCCAGCCGCGCGCCGATCGCCGCGATGCGCGCGCGGCGGCCCTGCACCACGGCGGCCAGGTGCTGCTGCAGCGGCGCATGCAGGGGGTCGAACCCCAGCCCCACGACATGGATCTCCTGTCCGCGCCAGCCGGCCGTCGCCTCGACGCCGGCGACCAGCTGCAGCCGGCCGGCCGCGGCAGCGCGGGCCTCGTCGAGTCCCGCGGTGGTGTCGTGGTCGGTCAGTGCCAGCACCTTCACGCCGCGCGCCACCGCCATCTCCACCACCGAGCCCGGCGCGAGGGTGCCGTCAGAGTGGTGGCTGTGGGTGTGCAGGTCGATGAGGATGTCCACGCTGCCGGTATCATACGGAGCATGAGCAGCCCCGTCCGGATCCCCGACCACATCGACACCCTGCTGCTCGACCTCGACGGCACGCTGCTCGACCTGGCCTTCGACACACATTTCTGGCTCGAGGTCGTGCCCGAGCATTACGGGCGCCTGCACGGCATGTCGGCGCAGCAGGCCCTGGAGACGCAGATCGTGCCGCGCATGCGGCGCGCCGAGGGCACGCTGGACTGGTACAGCCTCGACTTCTGGTCGCAGTCGCTGGGTCTCGACCTCAGCGTGATCAAGACCGCGCACGACTCGCGCATCGCGTGGTTGCCCGGCGCGCAGGATTTCCTGCGGCGCCAGCGCGCGGCGGGCCGGCGCCTGGTGCTGGCGACGAACTCGGCCATCCCGACGCTGCAGATCAAGGATCGCAAGGCCGACATCGCGCGGTTCCTCGACGCGATGTACAGCTCCGGGCAGTTCGGTGCGCCGAAGGAATATGCGGAGTTCTGGCTGCGGCTGCGCCGTGCGGAGGGCTATGACCCTGAGCGCACGGCTTTCATCGATGACAACCCGCGGGTGCTGAAGGCCGCGCGGGCTGCCGGCATCGGTCTTGCGATAGCGGTGACCGATCCGGATTCAAGCCGCCCGGCGCGCGAGCCGCCGCCGGGATATCCGCATGTGCGGGCAGTCAGCGAGATCCTCTGACGCGGACTAGCGTCGCGGACCGCCGCGGCGCGGGC
This sequence comes from uncultured Steroidobacteraceae bacterium, assembly GCA_964632365.1. Taxonomy (GTDB): domain Bacteria; phylum Pseudomonadota; class Gammaproteobacteria; order Steroidobacterales; family Steroidobacteraceae; genus ZC4RG30. The sequence goes on along the minus strand of CAZWDR010000081.1, from coordinate 294 downwards.
CGCCCGGGCCACCACCACCACCGGGACGACCGCCGCGGCCGCCACCGCCACCGCCACCGCCGCCGCCACCGCGACGCTGCGGCGCATCCTCACGCGGCTTGTGCTTCGGGAACACCACGCCCTTCGCCAGCATCTCCTGTGTGACGCTGCCGCGCGGGATCTGGTGGCCGAGGTATTCCTCGATCTCCGGCAGGCAGATCGCATAGTCCTCGCAGGCGAAGCTGATGGCGTCGCCCTCGGCGCCGGCGCGCGCGGTGCGGCCGATGCGGTGCACGTAGTCGGCGCGATCCTGCG
>CAZWDR010000080.1:0-12266 GCA_964632365.1 uncultured Steroidobacteraceae bacterium | reverse complement strand
CCGCTGCTGGTGAAGCTGCAGCTGGATGGCGAAGCCGGATGTGTGGTGTCTGGGGACACGCTGCCGCAGCGCAAGCCGCATCCGGCGCCGCTGCTGCTGGCGGCCTCGCAGCTGTCGCGCGCACCCACCGACTGCCTGTATGTGGGCGATGCCGAGCGCGATGTGCAGGCCGCGCGTGCCGCGGGCATGCCGGTGCTGGTCGCGCGCTACGGCTATCTGGGCCCCGATGATGACCCGTACCTCTGGGCACCGGATGCACTGATCGACCGGCCCACGCAGATCCTCGACTGGCTCGACGGGAAGCTGTGATGCGCCACGACCTCACCGGCCGCGTGATCGCGGTCACTGGCGCCACCGGCGGCATCGGCCGCGCGCTGGTGCTGGCCTGCCTGCGGCAGGGCGCCGACGTGATCGCGATCGGCCGCAACGAGGGCAAGCTGCGCGCGCTGCATGCCGACTGCGAAGCCATCGCTGCAGGCCGCGCGCTGATGGCGACGCTCGACCTGGAAAAGTCGCTGGCGGCGGACTACGACCGCCTCGCCGAGGCCGTGATGGAGCGCTTCGGACGCCTCGACGGACTCGTGCACTGCGCGGCGCTGCTGGGCACGCTGACGCCGATCGAGCACTACGAAGTGCCGACCTTCCATCGGGTGATGCACGTCAATGTCACCGCCGCATTCGCGCTGACGCAGGTGTTGATGCCGGCGCTGCGCAAGTCGGCCGATGCGTCCGTGATCTTCACCTCCAGCAGCGTGGGTCGCCGCGGCCGCCCGAACTGGGGCGCCTATGCGGTCTCCAAGTTCGCCGTGGAGGGTCTGGCGCAGGTGCTCGCCAGCGAGGTGGACGGCAACTCCGCGATCCGCGTAAACACCATCAATCCGGGGCGCGCACGGACGGTGATGCGACGGCAGGCCTATCCGTCCGAAGACATCAATACGCTGCCGTTGCCCGACACCTTGCTGGAGCCGTTCCTGAAATTGCTCGGGCCGGCTGGCCGCGGCATGACGGGACTGGCGCTCGACAGCCAGTAAGCGACGCGATCGCAGTCAGGCGCGCGCGATGACCAGCTGCATCTGTGCCGTGACGATGCCGTCTGCGTGCCGCGCCTTCATCCGCAGGCCACTGCTGCCCGGTTCATCGCCGAGGATCAGCCCCGCGTAGTCCGGATGTGCGGTGCGCCGCCGGTAGGGTTCCGCGGCGCGATGCACCGCATCGATCAGCGAGGGCTCGAAATACAGCTGGGTGGTGAACACATGGTCGCCGCCGCGATACCGGCCGCGACCACGCGGCTTCGACCCGTGTTCGAGCACCATCAGGTGCACGTGGATGTCGCGACCGTTGTACCAGCCGGGGAAGATGCTGCGGAATGACACCACGCCCGCCGCATCGCTGACGGCGGCGCCGCGGCAGAAGCGCGCCGCGTTGTCCAGGTCGTTGTGGTTGGGGCGGAAGCGGTACACCTGGTCCGGCTGCTGCTCGCCGGGCTCGCCAAAGCCGCTGTAATAGCCCTGCGCGTCGCAGTGCCACACATAGACCTCCAGGCCCGCAAGCGGCGCGGCACTGCAGCCGGCGGCACCGGCGCGCAGCAGCCGCAGGTGCAGCTGCAGCTCGGTGCCGGCCTCCGCCGCCGGATCGTACTGGCCGCGGATGTCCTGCCGGAACAGGCTGACATCGTCTTCCCGCTCCCCGTCGTGCACGAAGAAGGGTCCCTGGCCGGCGCGATCGGTGGGACTGGGCGTGCACGACGGCACATCGTCCCAGGACGGAACGACCAGCGGTGCCTCACCGGCGACCCGTGGCGCCGCACTGAAGGCGCGGGGTGCCAGCATGCCGCCCAGCGCAGCCACGCCGCCGGCCACGACGCCGCGGCGTGTCGCATCCAGCGATCCTCTGCTGTCGTCACCGGCATCAACGGACATGGCGTTCTCCTGCGTCCATCGGCGTGTCACGGCGCGCGGCGTCCGACCACAGATGCGCGTTGCGGATGCCCAACGAGTCCGGATCGAAAGACGGTGGCGTGCCCGCGCGCCGCTGCCGCTCATAGTCACGCAGCGCCAGCAGGGCCGGCTTCTGCAGGATCAGGATGGCGATCAGGTTGAACCAGGCCATCAGCCCGACGCCGATGTCACCGAGCGTCCAGGCCGCCGAGGCCGAACGCAGCGTGCCGTAGGTCACCGCCACCAGCATCAGCACCCGCAGCGCACCGATGAGAAAGCGGTTGCGCGCGTGCCGGTTCATGTACGAGACATTGGTCTCGGCCATGTAGTAGTACGCGACGATCGTGGTGAACGCGAAGAACAGCAGCGCCAGCGCGACGAAGATGCGGCCGAAGCCCGGCATCACTGATTCCACGGCATATTGCGAATAGGCCGGCCCTTCGGTGATGTCCGGCAGGTACTCGATGATCGCCACGTTGTCCGGACCGTAGACGTTGTACATGCCGGTGATCAGGATCATCAGCGCCGTGGCTGAACACACCAGCAGCGTATCCACATAGATCGAGAACGCCTGCACATACCCCTGCTGCGCAGGATGGGCGTTCTCCGCAGCGGCGGCCGCATGCGGGCCAGTGCCCTGTCCGGCCTCGTTCGAGTAGATGCCGCGCTTCACGCCCCATTCGATGGCGAGGCCGACGATGGCCCCGAACGCGGCCTCGGCGCCGAATGCGCTGCGCAGGATCAGCGACAGCACCTCCGGCACGCGTTCGGCATTCAGTGCCACGATGATGACGGCGACGAGGATGTAGCCCAGCGCCATGAACGGCACCACCACCTGCGCGAAATGCGCAATGCGCCGCACGCCGCCGACGATGATGAAGCCCAGCGCCACCACCAGCGCCGCGGCCGTCAGCAGGTGCGGGATCTCCCAGGCGTTGTGCAGGCTCTCGGCGATGGCGTTCGCCTGCACGCCCGGCAGCAGGAACCCGGTGGCCAGCACCGTGACCAGCGCGAACAGCCACGCATACCAGCGCTGTCCCATCGCCTTCTCGATGTAGTAGGCGGGGCCGCCGCGATACTGGCCCTTCTCGTCCTTTTCCTTGTAGATCTGCGCCAGTGTCGATTCCACGTAGGCGGTCGAGGCGCCGAGGAACGCGACCACCCACATCCAGAACACCGCGCCCGGTCCGCCGAAGGCGATGGCCGTGGCGACACCGGCGATGTTGCCCACGCCGACGCGTCCGGACAGCGACATCGCCAGCGCCTGGAAAGAAGTCACACCCGCCTGGGAAGCCTTGCCACCGAACAGCAGCCGCAGCATCTCCGGCAGGCCGCGCACCTGCATGAAGCGCGTACGGATGGAGAAGTACAGGCCCGCGCCAAGACACAGCCAGATCAGCGGCGGGCTCCAGATGAAGGCGTTGATGGCTTCGACAGCGGCCTGCATCAGCCCTGCTCCGCCTCATCGGCCTGCGGTGGCGCGCGCTCGAGCAGCTGCGCGATCTCCCCGGCGGAGAGTTGCCGCACGCTGCCGCGCGCCAGCGTGCGCTCGAGCTTCAGCGCGCCCAGGCCAACGCGCAGCACGCGGCTCACCGTGGCATCGTGGCGCTCGAGCAGGTCGCGCAGGTCGCGTCCGCTCGCGCCCACCGCGAGGATGCGGTACCAGCGGTTGGCCGCCTCGCCGCCGGTGGGCTCGCAGGCTTCGATGCGCAGGCGGCGGCCGCCGTCGAGCCGGCCCTGCAGCACCCCCTCGATCTGTCCGGGCGACAGTTCGCCGCGCACCCGCAGGCTGAATTCCATCGGCAGCTCGTGCACGGCCCGCTGCAGCTGCAGCGCCAGTTCGCCGTCGGAGGTCAGGATCTCGATGCCGCCGTCGCCGCGCGGCATCGGGCTGACCGGGATGTAGCGGCGGCCCACGCGCCGGGACAGGCGCTCGGACACCGCGTCGCGATCCTCGCCCGAATCCGCCTCCTCGTCCTCGCGCGGCGGCAGCAGGCTCTCGCCCGGCGAGCGATGGCACAGCCACGTGGCCGAGCGGCGCACCGGCGCCTGGTGGATCACGCGACCATCAAGGCGCAGCAGGTCACTGCCCAGCGCGCGGGTGCCCAGCGTCGCCGGTTCGCCATTGATCGTGACGCGGCCGGCGCGGATCCACTCCTCGGCCTGGCGGCGCGAGGCAAGGCCGGCGCGCGCGAGGATCTTCTGCACGCGCTCGGGCGCGGCGGAGGCGGAGGCGGACTCAGCCGGCGGCGGTTTCGCGCGACGGGTCGGGTTGCGCGTCGTCTGGTGCTGCGTCGTCGGGTTGCGCGTCGTCGGGCGCTGCGTCGTCGGGTGCGCCGTCGTCGCGTGCGGTGTCGCAGGGTGCTGCGTCGTCGCCGACGCCCGGTGCTGCGTCGTCGCCGACGCCGGGTGCTGCGTCGCCCGCGACGCCCGGCTCTGCTTCGCCGCCCCCTTCGACGGCGCCCTCACCCTCTGCTTCGATGACTTCTCCGGGCCGCGCGTCGGCGCCGCCGGTGTCCCCGTCGGCCTGCGCCCCTTGCCCCGCTGCGTCGTCGTTGACCTCGCCATCGGCGGATTCTCCCATGTTCTCCGGGGCCGGCAGCGCCACGCCCACCGGCTCAGGCAGCGCGAGCTGCGGGTCGAGTTCCTCCAGCGACTTGATCTCGGCCAGCGACGGCAGCTGGTCGAGTGTCTTCAGCCCGAAGTAATCGAGAAAATCACGCGTCGTGCCCAGCAGCTCGGGGCGACCCGGCACTTCACGATGGCCCACCACGCGGATCCAGTTGCGCTCGAACAGCGTGCGCACGATGTTCGGATTCACGGCCACGCCGCGCACCGATTCGATCTCGCCGCGCGTGATCGGCTGGCGGTAGGCCACGATCGAGAGCGTCTCGAGCAGCGCGCGCGAATAGCGCGGCGGCCGCTCCGGCCACAGGCGTGACACCTGGTCGGCAAACGCCTGCCGCACCTGCACGCGGAAACCGGCGGCCGTCTCCTTCAGCTCGATGGCCCGCTCCGCCCACGATTCGCCCAGTTCGGCCAGCGCGCCGCGCAGCTGCTCGTTGTCCGGGCGGTCCACCTCGTCGAACAGCTGCGCCAGCTCCCCCAGCGACAGCGTGCGTCCGGCGGCCATGAGGCCCGCCTCCAGGACCTTGCGGGTGTACTCGGTATTCATGCCTCAGGGCTCCGTCTTGTCCTGTTCAGGCGACGCGACCGCTTCGACGGCGTCCTCGTCCTGGTCCTCGTCCTGGTCCTGCGTGTCATCGAGGGGTTCGTCCACGCCGTCGGTCGCGATCGATTCGGCGAGCAGGCGGCCATCCGCCTCGGTCACATCCTCGGCCGAGCCCTCGATGACGCGCGGCGCCCTGCCCTGGTCCGCCGGGCACAGGTGGATGGGCGCAAACGGTTCGTTCTGCACGATCTCGATCAGCCCCTCGCGCTTCAGCTCGAGGATGGCGATGAAGGTCACCGCCACACCCATGCGGCCCTCGTGCGCCTGGAACAGCTGCGAGAAGCCGGTGAACTCGCCCACCCGCAGGTTCGACAGCACATCGCTCATGCGCGCCCGCACCGACAGCGGCTCGCGCTGGATGTGGTGGTGCGCGAACATCTCGGCGCGGATCGCGACATCCTTGAAGGCCAGCAGCAGCTCCTTCAGCGTCACATCCGGCAGCACCTTGGCCGCGCGCCGCGCGGAGAACTCGGCCACCGCCTGGTAGTGATCGCGCTCCAGGCGCGGCAGCGCATCCAGGTCCTGCGCGGCCTGCTTGAAGCGCTCGTACTCCTGCAGGCGCCGCACCAGCTCGGCGCGCGGATCTTCCTCGGTGCCCTCGCCGGGCGGCGCGGCCCGCGGCAACAGCATGCGCGACTTGATCTCCGCCAGCGTCGCGGCCATCACCAGGTATTCGCCGGCAAGGTCGAGCTGCAGCTCGGTCATCACCTCGATGTACTGGGTGTATTGCCGCGTGATCTCCGCGATCGGGATGTCGAGGATGTTCAGGTTCTGCCGCCGGATCAGGTACAGCAGCAGGTCCAGCGGTCCCTCGAAGGCATCGAGGAACACCTCCATCGCCTGGGGCGGGATGTACAGGTCGCGCGGCAGTTCGGTCAGCGGCTCGCCCAGCACCATCGCGAACGGCATCTCGACCTGCACGGCCCGCGGGGCATTGCCCAGTCCGATCATCGCGGCACTCCGGGGAGCCCTGGCTGCGGTGCGGCCTGCGGCTGCGGTGCGGCCTGCGGCTGCGAACGATCAGTCGGCGCAGCCAGCGCGTCGCGCGGCAGCAGATTCATCGCCCCGCGCACCACCTCCATGGTCTGCTCCGCGGTGGCCCGCGCGCGCTCGGCGCCGGCCGCGAGGATCTCGCGCACGCGCTGCGGATGTTCGCGATAGGGCGCGGCGCGCTCGCGCATCAGGCTCGCGTCGGCGCAGATGCGCTCGATCACCGGCTTCTTGCACTCGAGGCAGCCGATGCCGGCCGTGGTGCAGCCCTGCCACACCCACTCGTGCACCGGCTTGTCGGTATAGAGCTTGTGCAGGTCCCACACCGGGCATTTCTCCGGATTGCCGGGGTCGGTGCGCCGCACGCGCGCCGGATCCGTGGTCATGCCACGGATCTTCTTCTCGATCGAGGCCGGATCCTCGGTGAGTCCGATGGTGTTGCCATAGGACTTGGACATCTTGCGGCCGTCGAGGCCGGGCACCTTGGCCGCCGGCGTCAGCAGCACCTCCGGCGCGGGCAGCAGCCGGTGGTGGTCGCCCTCGAGCGCGGCCAGCAGCAGCTCGCGCTGCGCGGCATCGAGCCTCGCCGCCGTGCCGGCGAGCGCGCGCGCCTCGGCCAGCGCGGCGTGGTCACCGGCTTGCTGGAAGGCGCGGCGCAGCGCCCCGTAGCGCTCACGCTGTTCCGGCGCGAGCCGCCCGAGCGCGGCCTTGACCTTCTTCGGCATCGCCGGATCGCGGCCATAGATGTGATTGAAGCGCCGCGCGATCTCGCGCGTGATCTCCACATGCGCGACCTGGTCCTCGCCCACCGGCACCCAGGCCGGCCGGTACAGCAGGATGTCGGCGCTCTGCAGCAGCGGATAGCCGAGGAAGCCATACGTGGCCAGGTCCTTCTCCTTCAGCTGCGCCTGCTGGTCCTTGTAGGTGGGCACGCGCTCGAGCCAGGACAGCGGCGTCATCATCGACAGCAGCAGGTGCAGCTCCGCATGCGCGGGCACCTGGGACTGCACGAAGATCGCCGCCCGATCGGGATCCAGCCCCGCGGCCAGCCAGTCGATCACCAGCTCGCCCACATGCTGCTGCAGGTTCTGCGGGTTTTCGTAATCCGTCGTCAGCGCATGCCAGTCGGCGACGAAGAAATAGCCCTCGTAGCGGTCCTGCAGCGCCACCCAGTTGCGCAGCGCGCCGTGGTAGTTGCCGAGATGCAGCTTGCCGGTGGGGCGCATGCCGGAAAGCACGCGCTCCCGCTGTGCGGGCAGGGGGGGCGGATTCATCGGGGCGGATTATAGCCACCCGGGCGCGGCGGGCGGCGCCAATGACGGCAGCCCCGGACGGCGCATCGCCAGCGCTTCGCATCGCGCGGTGCGTCCGGTTGGCTATGATACCGGCCATGCAGGCGCTCATCGAATTCCTCCCCGTCCTGGCCTTCGGCATCGCGTACTACTTCGCTGACATCTACGTCGCCACCATCGTGCTGATGGTGGGCATGCCGCTGTCGCTGGCCATCGTGTGGTTCCGCGCGGGCCGCGTGCCGCGGATGCTCGCCACGAGCACCGCGCTGGTGCTGCTGTTCGGCGCCGCGACGCTGGGTCTGCGCGATGCGCGCTTCATCCAGTGGAAGCCGAGCATCTTCATGTGGGCGCTGGCGGTGGCCTTCCTCGCCAGTGCCTTCATCGGCCGGCAGCCGCTGGCGCAGCGCCTGATGGCCAACATGGTCGAAGAGGCGAAGATGACCCGGGGCGAGTGGCTGAAGCTGAACACCGGCTGGGTGTTCTATGGCCTCGTGGCCGGCGCCGCGAACATCCTGGTGGCGCTGAACGCCACCGAGACCGCGTGGGTGAACTTCAAGCTGTTCGGCCTGACCGGGCTGATGCTGGTGTTCCTGCTGGGCCAGGTCTACTGGCTGCACGCGCGCGGCAAGCTGCGCAGCGATCCGGAATGAGCGTGCCCGGGGCAAACACGCTGGCCGCGGAGCTCGAGGCGCGGCTGCGCGATGCGCTGGCACCGGTCAGCCTCACCGTGCGCGACGACAGCGCCAGGCATGCGGGACATCCCGGCGCGCGCGAGGGGGCGCATTTCGCCGTGCGCGTGGTCTCCAGCCGGTTTGCCGGACTGCGCATGCTGCAGCGGCACCGCCTGGTCTACGACGCCGCCGCACCGCTGATGGCCGGGCGCATCCATGCGCTGCAGATCGATGCCGTGACACCAGAAGAACAGACAGGAGATCGATGATGAACGTTTCCCGCCTCGTGCTGGCCACCCTCGCGGTGGCCGCCCTTGCCGCCTGCGACAAGCAGCCCGCGGCCACCGCCGGGGACGTCGTCGCGACCATCGACGGCAAGCCACTGAGCCGCAACACCTTCGAGCAGTATGTGAGCGGCGTGACCAGCAAGCCGGTGGAAGAAGTGTCGGCCGCGGAGCGCAACGAGCTGCTCGATGGCCTGGTGCGTGCATCGGTGGTGGCGGCCGAAGCGGAACGTTCGGGCGTCACCGCGCGGCCGGAAGTGGCCGCGACGCTCGACATCCAGCGGCTCACCATCCTGCAGCGTGCCGCCGCGCAGGACCTGCTGAAGGATCGCCAGCCCAGCGAGGACGAACTGCGCGCGGAATATGAGCTGCGCATCGCGCAGATGGACAAGACCCAGTACCGCCTGAGCCATATCGTGGTCGAGACACCCGAGGCGGCCACCACGCTCATCGGGCAGCTGGACAAGGGCGGCAACTTCGCGAACCTCGCCCGCGAGCACTCGCTCGACAACAACACCAAGGCCGAGGGTGGCGACCTGCTGTGGGCCACTCCTTCGGGCATGCCGCCGAGCTTCGTGGTGGCGCTGCGCGAGCTGAAGAAGGGCGAACACAGCAAGACGCCGCTGCGCAGCGATCTGGGTTGGCATGTGATCCGCCTGGTCGATGAACGCGAGGCCACGGCGCCGCCGTACGACACGGTGCGCGACCAGCTGGTGCAGGCCGTGCAGCAGAAGCAGTTCGAGGCCTGGGTGGACGGCCTGGTCGCGAAGGCGAAGGTCACGAAGACACCCTGAAGTCCGACTGCATCGGACTGGTGCCCACCGAGCGGATGGGCACCCTGCCGCGCAGGTAGCAGCCCTGCCGCCACGGGTCCCGGTCGAAGGTGCGCAGTGCACCCAGCAGCAGATGCCGGGCAAACGGCACCACCAGCGGCCGGCACCAGCTCACCTCCAGGCGCAGCATGCTGGCCTGCTGCAGTGTGAGGCCGCTGCGGGAACCCGGGACGCCGCCGCGGTGTTCCAGCGCGTCGTTGGGGATCACCCGCCTGCCCTCGCGGGTCAGCGCGAAATCCTGCTGTGCCTCCGGCGTGGGGTTCAGCACCCGCAGCCGCGCATGCAGCGCCTGGTCCGCGAGCGCCACCGCATAGGCGCGCGCCACCGCCGCGGCCGCGCCGCCGCCGGCAAGGTCGGCGTCAGCCCGCACGAACAAGACGGTGGCCGCCCGTGCCAGCGCCTGCCGTGCGGCGCCCACATCGCCATGCTCCATCGCGGCGTGGCGGGCCGCGAGGAACGCGGCGTGGTCCAGATGGTGGTTCTCGCTGACGAGCAGCGCAACCTGCAATGCCCCCAGGCACAGCGGCAGCAGTGCGAACAGCGCGACGACATGGAACTCCACCATCGTCGCGCCGCGCTGTGCGCACCGCATCAGCACGGCAGGATGCGATCGCCGACGGCCCACCCCCAGCGCCGCGCCGTGCCGGCATCCAGCTCCCAGACGTGGCTGGCGCGCGCATCGCGCGCGATGCGGCAGGGCCGCACACCTTCGTGGATGCTGACGATGCGCCCCTCGGCGTCACAGAACAGCACATCGATGCGGTAGTGCATGCCGATGGTGTGCACCGCGCGGCAGTGCGGCAGCATCAGCGCGGTCTCCTGGTCGAGCCTCGGCCGCAGCAGCAGGCCACGTCCCCGCTCGAGGCGGGTCTGGCAGACCTTCACCTGCACACGGCGCAGGCGATGCCGGTTGTGTTCCACGCGACAGATGATCATGTGCCCAATGCCTCCTTCAGGCGCACCGCGATGGGCACGCCAATGACGATGAACGTGCAGGGAAAGATGCAGAGGATCAGCGGCCCGAGCATCTTGACCGGCGCCTGCATCGCAAGCTTCTCGGCGCGCGCGAAGCGCTCCGCGGTGCGCTGCTCGCCCTGCGCGCGCAGCACCTGGCCCAGGCTCATGCCCGACCCTTCGGCGTGTTCCAGCGCGCTGGCCAGCGTGGTGAGGCTCTCGTTGCCGAAGCTCGCGGCAACATGGGAGAACGCGCGCGCCCGCGGGCGTCCGCCGCGGATCTCGCGCAGCACCCGTTCGAAGAAGTCGCGCAGCGGTCCGGGCGGTGCCTGCTCGCAGATCAGGCGCAGGCCGGCGGTCAGCGTCGATCCGGCCTCGACACAAACGGTCATCAGGTCGAGCCATGCGGGCAACTCGCGCGTGATGGCCTGTTCCTGCGCGGCGCGCTGGCGGTTCAGCCATTGGCCACCGGACAGATGGCCCAGCGCGCCGGCGAGCAGGACCGCCCAAAGGGGCGCGGGCAGCGCAAGACCGGTCGTCGCCGCCGCGAGGATCCCGAGCGCGCAGCACTGCGATTCCCAGCGCAGCGCGGTGACCGCGGGGACCAGGCCGAGCGCGTCGAGTCGCCGGTCCAGGGCCATCCGGCGCGCGTGCGGCTGCAGGCAATCGACCACCGGTTCGATCAGCAGCGCCAATGGTGCGACCAGCCGCATCGGCAGCGGCGGCAAAGGGCCGCCCGCATCCGCGAAGCGCGGCACCGCGCGCCAGCGGCGGGCAAACAGCAGCACCAGCGACGCGCACATCAGGGCCGCGCAGCCGGCCACGACCCAGTGCTGGACAGGGATCATATGGGGATCCTCACGATGCGCCGGATCAGCAGGAATCCGGTGACTTCGAGGGCCGCGATCAGGGCAAGCGCCGCCCAGCCCTGCCAGGTGGTGTGCAGCACGCGCATCGCGTCCGGCTCCATGGCGTAGAGCGCCGCCATCACCAGCAGCGGCAGGATGCCGACCACAAAACCCTGCATGCGACCCTGGGAGGTGAGCGACTGGATGCGCGCTTCCATCAGCAGGCGGCCGCGCAGCAGGTCGGCCAGGCGCTGCAATGATTCGGCCAGGTTGCCGCCCAGTTCCCGATGCGTTGCCAGCAGGGTCGCCAGCAGCCGGAGGTCGGCGACGCCAGCCCGCTCCCGCAGCGCCGCGAACGCCGACTCGAGCGGCACGGCCATGCGCGTCTGGCCCAGGATGAAGCGCAACTCCTGGCCCAGCGGCGCCGGCTGGCGCTGCGCCACCTGGGCCAGGGCCTGCTGCGTCCCCTGCCCGGCGCGCAGCAACCCGGCCCACAGCGCCAGCGCGTCGGGGAGCTGGCGACCGAGCCTGCGGCGCCAGCGCGCGGTGAGCCAGCGCGAGAGCAGCCTTGGCACGGCCAGCGCCGCAACGCCCACGATCACGGTGAGCGGCAGGGGCGCGCGCGACAGCGCGGCCGTGCCGGTGGCGAGTGCGGCGAGCACCAGCGTGATGAGCAGCAGGCGGCGCGCCGGGATGAAGACGAACAGGCTGGCCAGTTCCGCCGCGGTCTGCTGTCCGGCGAGATCGGCCCACCATGCGCCGGCGCCCCGCAGCACCATGCCGGCGAACAGCAACAACAGCACGGCGGCGCCGGCGATCAGCACGCAGGCCAGCAGCATCAGAGTCTCCCCACCAGGGGATTGAGCGGCGCCGGTCGCAGTTCCGGTGCGATCATCTCGAAGAACGCCGGCTCGTTGCCGCAGGCGCGGAACACGCCCGATGCCACGCCCGGAGTCCTGCCGGGCAGCTCGTAGCGGAACAGATCCTGCGTCTGGATGCGGCCGCTCTCGGTGCCGGTCACCTCGGTGATCGCGACGATCCGCCGCGCGCCGCAGGGGAAGCGGGCCTGCTGCACGATCAGGTTCACGGCGCTGGCGATCTGCTCGCGCACGGCCTGCAGCGGCAGCTCCATGCCGGCCATCAGCGTCATCACCTCCAGGCGCGAAAGCAGATCGCGTGGCGAGTTGGCATGGGCGGTGGTCAGCGATCCATCGTGCCCGGTGTT
>CAZWDR010000079.1:6448-12336 GCA_964632365.1 uncultured Steroidobacteraceae bacterium | reverse complement strand
GTTCACGCAGCCGCAGCTGGACCCGTTCACCGCCACCGACGAACCCAGCGCGCTTCTCGAGGAACTGTCGGTGTGGCGCGCGGCCAGCGCCTGGCAGCGCCAGACCCCGATCACGCACCTGTTCACCGGCCGCGACCTCGAGCGTCGCACGGTGGGCCTCGCCTATCTGGACACACTGTGCAATCGCCGCTACAGCGCGAGCCTGTCCGAGGCGCGCGGCGCGGCCACGTTCACCGCATTGATCGCCGCGCACGAGATCGCGCACGTGTTCGGCGCGCCGCATGACGGTGATGCCGAAGGCGCCTGCGCCACCACCACCGGCAACCACCTGATGGCGCCGCGCATCAACGGCAGCCAGCAGTTCTCCGCATGCAGCCTGGCGCAGATGGCGCCGCGCGTCGCCACCGCGTCGTGCCTGGTGAAGCTTGATCCCTCCGGCGTGCCGCAGCCGCCGGCTGTACCGGTGTCGGAGGGCGAGGGGGGCGGCGGTGCGGTGGCCGGCAGCGGCCTGGGGCTGCTGGCCTGGATGGCGCTGGCGCGGGCGCGCCGTCGCCTGGCTCAGATGCGCGCGAACCAGTCGGCCAGATAATCCTCGAAGCGGCCGGTCTGGGCGGCCTCCATCGCGGCCTGCTTCGCGTGCGATTCGCGCGCCTCGGCGTCGAACTCGGCGAGGCGGCCGTCGCCGGGCGGCGGCAACGACAGGAAGTAATCCTTGTGGCCGCGTGACATGCGCAGCGTCAGGTCGAAGAAGTCCTCGTCCGGGGACTGCAGCGCCGCCAGCAGCCGCGCCGATGGCGTGCGCGACAGGTCCGCAACCTTTTCCTGCTGCACGCGCAGCGCGGCGGCATAGGCCCGCGCCGGATCGCCCTGGTCGAGCAGCTCGCAGATGCCGTGCATGCAGTCGAGGATCTCCGCCGCCCACGCCGACAGCGGCAGCTGCCGGCCGTCGCGACGCAGATGCAGCCCGGGCTCGCGGCCGCGGCGTGCCACCTTCAGGAAGTTCTCGTCGATGGCCTCCTGCTCGCTGGGGCCGATCGGGGGGCTGTCCTTCAGCAGGCACAGCGCCGCGAAGGCCTCGAGGAAGCGCACCTTGTTGCCATTCACGCCCATCGGGTCGGTGGCGGAGCAGTCCAGCGCGCGCATCTCGATGTATTCAACACCGCCGCGGCGCAGTGCGCTGCTGGGGCTTTCGCCCGAGCGCGCCACGCGCTTGGGCCGGATGGGGCTGTAGTACTCGTTCTCGATCTGCAGCACATTGCTGTTGAGCTGCATCCAGCGGCCATCGCGCTGCACGCCCAGCCGGCCATAGTCCGGATGATGCGTGGTGACCGCATGCTTCAGGTCGCGCAGGTATTCATCAAGGCTGTTCACCGACACGCTGACGCCGGCCTGGTTGCGGTTGCGATAGCCGATGTCGCTCATGCGCAGCGAGGTGGCATGCGGACCATGCAGGGCACGCTTGCCCAGCGGCACGAGGTCCGCGCTGCCGTGCGCGCCGACGAAGTCACGGCCCACCACCGGCGAGGCGCCGAAGAGATACAGCACCACCCAGGACAGCCGCCGGTAGTTGCGCAGCAGGTCGAAGTAGCGCGCCGAGCGCAGCGGCTGCGTGTCGCCGGCGCGCACACCCTCGAGCGCGGCATGCACCTCCCAGAACCGGGGCGCGAAGGAGTAGTTGAAGTGCACGCCCGAGATCGCCTGCATCAGCGCGCCATAGCGGTTGCGCAGGCCCTCGCGGTACACGGTCTTCATCTGCCCGACATGCGAGCGGCCGTATTGCGCGGTGGGCACGTCCGCGTCACCGTCCAGCGGGCACGGCATCGAGTTCGCCCACAGCACCTCGTCACCGAGGCGCGGCGCCACGAACTGGTGCAGGTCGCACAGGTATTGCAGCAGTTCCCAGCTGGTGCCGAACGCAGGCGTCACCAGCTCGATCAGTGCCTCGGAAAAATCGGTGGTGATGTGACCGCTGGCCAGCGCCGAACCCAGTGCCGGCGGATGTGGCGTATGGGCGATGCGCCCCGCGGGTGTCACGCGCAGCGACTCGCGCTCGAGGCCCTTCAACCCGCCCTGCAGAACGCCGGGTTCACGGGCGTTGACCAGCGCGGCAAGACGACTTTCGAAGATGCTGTCGACGGCGCGCCCCATGTGGCGGGGCAGTCTACACTAGCGGCATCGGTTTTCTATTCCACCAGAAGAGGTAGCTCATGCCTGCAGCAGGACCGGTGAAGCGCGTCGCGATCGTCGGCGGCACGCGCATTCCGTTCGCGCGCGCGCACGGCGCCTATGCCGGCGTCCCCAACCAGGACATGCTCACCGCCGCGCTGCGTGGCCTGGTCGAACGCCACGGTCTCACCGGCAAGCGGCTGGGCGATGTCATCGCCGGCGCGGTGCTGAAGCATTCGAAGGACTTCAACCTGGTGCGCGAGTGCGTGCTCGGTTCGGGGCTGCATCCGCAGACGCCTGGCCTCGACATCCAGCGCGCCTGCGGCACCAGCCTCGAGGCGGCGATCCTGGTCGGCAACAAGATCGCGCTGGGCCAGATCGAGGCCGGCATCGCGGCCGGCGTCGACACCATCAGCGATCCGCCGGTGGTGTTCCCCGCCGAATACCGCGACCTGCTGCTGGCCAGCTACCGCGGCCGCTCGTTCTGGCAGAAGACCCGCCCGTGGCTGAGCCTGCGGCCACGGCATTTCTCGCCGGTGATGCCCGGCGTCATCGAGCCACGCACGGGACTCTCGATGGGCCAGAGCTGCGAGCTGATGGCCAAGACCTGGCAGATCAGCCGGCAGGAGCAGGACGAACTGGCCGTGCGCAGCCATCACAATGCCGCCGCCTCGTGGCAGGCCGGATTCCACGACGACCTGGTGGTGCCGTTCCGCAACCTGAAGCGCGACAACAATGTGCGCGGCGACACCTCCGTCGAGAAGCTCGCGAAGCTGCGCACGGTGTTCGACCCGTCGCCGGCCGGCACGCTCACCGCCGGCAACAGCACGCCGCTCACCGATGGCGCGGCGGCGGTGCTGCTGGCCAGCGAGGACTGGGCGAGCCGCAATGGCCTGCCGGTGAAGGCGGTGCTGACGCAGGGTCGCAGCTGGGCGGTGGATTTCGCCGGCGGCGAGGAGGGTCTGCTGATGGCGCCCGCGCATGCCGTCTCGTCAATGCTGAAGGACGAGGGCCTCGCCCTGCAGGACTTCGACTTCTATGAGATCCACGAGGCCTTCGCCGCGCAGGTGCTGTGCACGCTGAAGGCCTGGGAGTCGCCCGAGTATTGCCGCGAGCGGCTCGGCCGCGATGCGCCGCTCGGCCCCATCGACCGCAGCAAGGTGAACATCAAGGGCAGCAGCATCGCGATGGGGCACCCGTTCGCGGCCACTGGCGCGCGCATCCTCGCGGTGGCGGCCAAGCTGTTCGACGAACTGCCGCAGGCGCGGCGCGGCCTGATTTCAGTCTGCACCGCCGGCGGCATGGGCGTCGCCGCGATCGTCGAGCGGCCATGAGCGCCTGCAACACCAACCCGGGAGATGCGCAATGAAAGGTGAACGCAAGGGTGACTTCACGCGGCTGATGGCCCGTGATGGCCACGAGTTCGACGCCTGGCTGTCGCCGGCGACCAGCGCGCCGCGCGGCGCCATCATCGTGCTGCAGGAGATCTTCGGCGTGAACCGCCACATCCGCGCGGTCACCGACAGCTTCGCGGCCGAAGGCTATGTGGCCATGGCGCCGAGCCTGTTCGACCGCGTGCGCCGCAATGTGGAACTGGACTACAGCGCCGCATCGGTGGAACAGGGGCGCGGCTATGCGCTGCAGCTCACCGAGGCGCAGATCCTCGCGGACCTCACCGCCTGCATCAACGTGATGAGGCGCAACGGACCGGTGGGGGTGGTGGGTTACTGCTGGGGCGGCAGCATCGCGTATCTGGCCGCCTGCGAACTGCCGGTGCGCGCCGCGGTGTCCTATTACGGCACGCGCACGGTGCAGATGCTCGACCGCACGCCACGCGTGCCGGTGCAATATCACTTCGGGGCCGAGGACCAGAGCATCCCGCTGGCCAGCATCGACAAGATCAGGGCCGCGCATCCGCAGGGCGAGTTCCACATCTACCCGGCCGGACACGGCTTCAACTGCGACCAGCGCGACGCGTTCGATGCGCCGTCCGCGCAGCTCGCGCGCGAACGCACGCTGGCGTTCTTCGCGAAGCACCTGGCCGAGACGCTCGACGACGAGCAGCCGCTGGACGACTGGGGCGATGCCTGAGTTCGAGGCGTCGCCGCAGTTCCGCGATGCGCCGCCGTGGCGCACCGGCGTGCTGCTGGTCAACTCCGGCACGCCCGACAGCCTGACCAGCGGCGGCGTGCGCAGCTTCCTGCGCCGCCTGCTGTCGGACCGGCGCACCATCGAGACGCCGCGGCTGATCTGGAACCCCATCCTCTACGGCATCATCCTGACGCTGCGGCCGTCGCGCGTGCTGCCGAAGTATCGCCGCGTGTGGACCGACCGCGGCTCGCCGCTGCTGTGCCACTCGGTCGCGCTGCGCGATGCGCTGCGGGGCAGCCTGAAAGATGCCGCTGGCGAGCCGGTGGCAGTGGAACTGGGGATGCTCTATTCCACCCCCGACGTGGCGCAGGGCCTGGCGGCGCTGCGCGCGGCCGGTGCCGAACGCATCATCGTGCTGCCGCTGTTTCCGCAGTATTCCGGCACCACCAACGCGGCGGCGATGGACCAGGTGGGGCTTGCACTGCGCGCGTGGCGCCATGTGCCCGCGCTGCATGTGATGCCCGACTATGCGGTGGACCCGCACTACATCCAGGCGCTGGCCGGCACGGTGCGCGCGCATCGTGCCCGGCATGGCGCCGGCGATCATCTGCTGATGACCTTCCACGGCATTCCGAAGCGTTACTGCGACGAGGGTGATCCCTACCGCCGTCGCTGCGAGATGACGGCCGAAGCGCTGGCCGCGGCGCTCGGGCTGCATGCGGATGCGTGGACGATGAGTTTCCAGTCGCGCGTGGGCGCCGCGGAATGGCTGAAGCCCTATACCGAAGAGACGCTGGCCACGCTGGCGCGCAATGGCGTGCGCCGGCTCGATGCCATCTGCCCCGGCTTCGCCGTCGATTGCCTGGAAACCGTCGATGAGATCGGCCACGAGGGCGACGAGACCTTCCGTGCCGCCGGCGGCGAGTCGCTGCGCTACATCCCCGCGCTGAACGCCGATGACGCGCACGTGGCGCTGCTCGGCCGGCTGCTGCAACCGCTGCTGCACAGCGCCTGACAAATGCTGGGGCGCTTCCTCGAGCTGTCGCTGGTGGTGCCCGACACCGGCGCGGCCTGGCAGCGCTGGCTCGACCTCGGATTCGCATCGGCCGAGGCCGGCGACATCTGGCCGCATGCCTATGGGGTGGTGGGCTGCGAGGGACTCTCGATCGGACTGCACGCGGCCGGCGATGAGCCGCTGTGCATCAGCCTCGTGCGGCCGGAGGTGGCGGCACTGGCGCGCGCGCTGGCCGACCGCCTGATCGGCATCGAACGGGAGCAGCTGACCCCGGACGCGTTCAACCTGATCGAGCTGCGTGAGCCGGGCGGCATGCTGTTGCGCGTGCAGGAGGCGCGCAGCTTCTCGCCGCCGGCGCAGCTTCCGCGCGACACCGCCGCCGGCCGGTTCCGCGCGATCAGCCTGCCGGCGGCGGACCTGGCCGAAGCGCGCGGCTTCTGGGAGCGCCTCGATTACGAGGTGCGCGATGACGAGGACCCGTGGCCGACGCTGGCCGTCGGGTCGCTGCCGATCCGGGTGCATGAGGCGGCCGCGTGCCGCAGCGCGCTGCTGATCTTCGACGAGGCCGCGCCGACAGGCATTGCCGCGACAACCTTGCCCGCATTGCGGGACCGCC
>CAZWDR010000079.1:0-6348 GCA_964632365.1 uncultured Steroidobacteraceae bacterium | reverse complement strand
CCGCGTTCACCGCGCAGGCGGATGAAGGCATGTGGACGCACGACAACTTCCCCGCGGCGCAGGTGCGCCAGCGCCTGGGCGTCGACATCACGCCGGCGTGGCTGGATCGCGTGCGGCTCGCGACGGTGAGGCTGTCGGGCTGCACCGCTTCGTTCGTGTCACCCGAAGGACTGATGCTGACCAACCATCACTGCATCGCCGCGTGCCTGGCGCAACTGTCGTCACCGGGCCAGGATCGCCTGCGCGACGGCTTCATCGCCGCCGCGCGCGATGGCGAGCTGCGCTGCCCGACGCAGTACGCCGATGTGCTGATGAACACCGAGGACATCACCGCGAAGGTCAACGCGGCGGTGGCCGGCAAGCGCGATGCAGCGGCCAACGAGGCGCGCAAGCAGGCCCTGACACAGCTGGAGCGGGAGTGCGAGCAGTCGGCCGGCACGCGCGACCCGCGCCGCTGCGAGGCCGTGACGCTGTATGGCGGCGGACAGTTCCACCTGTACAAGTACAAGCGCTTCAGCGATGTGCGCATCGCATTCGCGCCGGAGGCCGGCATCGCGGCCTTCGGTGGCGACCCGGACAATTTCCAGTTCCCGCGCTGGTGCCTGGACATGGCGCTGCTGCGCGCCTATGAGAATGACGAGCCGGCGCGCGCGCCAGCGCATCTGAAGGTCCGCTGGGACGGGCCTGCCGCCGGCGAGCCGGTGTTCGTGTCCGGACATCCCGGCACCACGCAGCGGCTGCTCACCGTTGCGCAGCTGCAGGCCGAGCGCGCGATGCTGCCGTTCTGGCTGCTGCGGGCCGGCGAGTTGCGCGGGCGGTACATCCAGTTCGCCACGTCGGGTGCCGAGAACGCGCGCATCGTGAAGGATCCGCTCAACAGCCTCGAGAACCGCATCAAGGTGCGGCGCCGGCAGCTGGATGCGCTGGTGGATCCGGCGCTGCTCGAGGAAAAGCGCGCCGCCGAACAGGCGATGCGGGCCGCCGCCAGCTTCCCGGCCGGCGAGGATCCCTGGCAGCAGATCGAGCGGGCCATGCAGCGCGCGCTGCAACTTCACATGCCCTACACCTTCATCGAGGGCGGCGCCGGCTTCGACAGCACACTGTTCAGCTACGCGCGCGCACTGGTGCGCGGCGCGACCGAACGCGGCAAGCCCGATGCGCAGCGCCTGCGCGAGTATGTCGACACCGCGCTGCCGCGGCTGTCGCAGCAGCTGCTGGCCGATGTGCCCGTGTACGCGGCGCGCGAGCAGCTGACCCTGTCGACGGCCCTGATGCGCATGCGCGAATACCTCGGCCCGGACCATGCACTGGTGCGCAACCTGCTGGCCGAGATGACACCCGAGGAGCTGGCCGCGGGTCTCGTGGCCCAGACGCGCCTCGGCGACGCCGGGGTGCGCCGGCAGCTGTGGGAAGGCGGCGCCGCGGCCATCGAGGCCTCCGAGGATCCGATGATCCGCATGGCGCGCCTGGTGGATGAACCCGCGCGGGCATTGCGCAAGCAGCATGAGGATGAGGTGGAGGCCGTGGTGGCCTCGGCCACGCAGGCCATCGCCGCGACGCGCTTCGCGCAACTGGGCACCAGCGTGTATCCGGATGCCACGTTCACGCTGCGGCTGAACCCCGGCGTCGTGCAGGGATGGAACGAGGCCGGCAGCGAGGTCGCGCCGTTCACCACACTGGCGCGCGCCTTCGAGCGCGCCACCGGCGCCGAGCCGTTCCGACTGCCCGACAGCTGGACGGCGCGCCGCGACTCCCTCGACCTCGCCACGCGCGTGAACCTGGTCACCACCAACGACATCATCGGCGGCAATTCCGGCAGCCCGCTGGTCAGCGCCAGCGGCGACATCGTCGGCCTCGTGTTCGACGGCAACACGCACGCGATCTCCGGCGCGTACTGGTATGACGCGCCCCGCAACCGCGCCGTGTCGGTGCATCCGGCCATCATGCGGCTGGCATTGACGCATGTGTATGACGTGGGCGCGCTGGCGGCCGAACTGGGGCTGTAGCCGGTGAGCAGCCTCAGCATCCGGGCCGCCACGCTCGCCGATGCCTGGAGTGTTGCCGGGATCTACAACCACTACGTGCGCCACACCGTGGTCACCTTCGAGGAGGAGCCGGTGTCGACGCGGGTGATGGAAGCGCGCATCAGCGCGGTGCGCGGCCATTCGCTGCCGTGGCTGGTGGCGGAGAACCGCGATGGCGTCGTCGGCTACGCCTATGCCACCCAGTTCAAGGACCGCAGCGCATATCGCTTCTGCACCGAGACCACCGTGTACCTGGCGCATGGCCGCGAGGGCCACGGCATCGGCACGCGGCTGTATTCAGAACTGCTGGCCGCGCTGGGCGCGCAGGGCATCCGCACCGCGGTGGGCATCATCGCGTTGCCCAATGCGCCAAGCGTTACGCTTCACGAAAAGCTCGGCTTCAGGCAGACCGGCGAACTGAAGGCTGTCGGCTTCAAGCAGCAGCGCTGGGTGGATGTCGGTTACTGGCAGAAACTGCTCTGAGTGTGCGCTCGGGTGACCCCTTTGCCCGGCTGGTGAATGGGTCCAGAATCATCGGTCCGGACAAACGACAACGTTGGGGGCACCAGATGGACGAGAAGAACCTGAGCCGTCGCCAGATCCTGGGTGGCGTGGCGGTGACGGCGGGCACGGCGGGCGTGCTTGGTGCCCTGGGGTCCAGTGAGGCTGCCGCGCAGAACGCGGTACCGGAGATCCAGTTTCCCGATCGTGGTCCGGCGCAGAAGGCGCCCATCACCGATGTGAAGGACAAGGTGGCCTATGTCACCGGTGGTTCGAGCGGCATCGGGCTCGGCATCGCGCAGGCGCTGCACGAGGCGGGCGCGAAGGTGATCATCGGCAACTACAACGACAGCCAGTGGGGCGAGGCGCTGCCCAAGTTCCCGCCGAACGATCCGCGCATCAGGACCATCGTGCACGACGTGATGAAGCGCGATGAGTGGGAAGCCAAGGCCGACGAGATCGAGAAGTTCTTCGGCCCGGTCGACATCCTGGTCAACAACGCCGGCGTCGGTCTGCAGCAGGGCGTCGTCGACGGCAGCTACAACGACTGGGACTGGGGCATGGGCGTCAATTTCTGGGGCCCGGTCTATGGCGCGAAGACCTTCATCCCGCGCATGCGCGCCCGCGGCACGCCCAGCCACATCGTCACCACCACCTCGACCAGCGGCATCCTGGTCGGTCTGCCGGTGGGCATCTATGCGGTGTCGAAGATCGCGGCCACCGGATTGATGGAGCAGCTGCGCGCCGACCTGCGCAACACCAACATCGGCACCTCGTGCCTGGTGCCGGGCATGACCAGCACCAACATCGGCCGCAGCGAGACGGCGCGTCCGGAAGACCTTCGCAATGACGGGCCGCAGCAGCCGCAGCGTCCGCTGGTGCCGGCGGCCGGTGGCGCGCGCGCCGGTGGACCGGGCGGTGCCGCAGGTGGCGCACAGCGTCCGGCGCAGGCCGCCGCCGCGCCCGCACCAGTGAACCCGCTGTGGCAGCGGCCGCAGGATCCACTGATGGTGGGACGCCTGGTCGTCAACGGCATCCTGAACAACGACCTGTTCATCTTCCCGGCGCCGGAATATCGCCAGGGCGTGCTGGCACGCGGCATGGCGATGGCCGAATCGATGGTGGACTACTACCCGATGCCGGAGAACATCAAGGCCGGCGTCGATGCGGGCCGCTACTACTTCACCGACATCTTCGTGCAGGAGATCGCGCACCGGCGCGCGACCCGCAAGCGCAGCATCAAGGGCTACGAGGGCGCCTGAGCGCATGCCGGCCGCTCGCCGCATCCCGCCCCGCACCATCGCGCGACCCTGACCGGTCGCGCCGGATTCCAGAACACTTTCATCCAACGGGGACGACACATGGACGAGCAGATTCTCAATCGCCGGTCATTGCTCGGCGGCATCGCGGCCGCCAGCGCGGCGGGCCTGGCCGCCGGACTCACCGCACGCGAAGCCGCGGCCGCGCAGGCCGCGCCTGCCGCAGGCACGGCGCCGGCGAACGCCGCACCGGGCACGGGGGCGGCAGCGGGGGCCAGCCAGGCACCCACCATCACCAGCATCCGCGACAAGGTGGTGTACATCACCGGCGGCTCCAGCGGCATCGGCCTTGGCATCGCGCGGGTGCTGCACGAGGCCGGCGCGAAGGTGGCCATTGGCAATCTCGACGACCGGCAGTGGGCTGATGCGCTGAAGCACTTCCCCGCCAATGATCCGCGGCTGATGACCGTGGTGCACAACGTGATGGACAAGGACGGCTGGCAGCGCACCGCCGACGAGATCGAGAAGAAGTTCGGCCCCGTGCACGTGCTGATCAACAACGCCGGCGTCGGCCTGTCGCAGCCGGCCTCCACCGGCACGCTGAACGACTGGGAATGGGGCATGGGCGTGAATTTCTGGGGCCCCGTGTATGGCGTGAACACCTTCGTGCCGCGCATGCGCGCGCATGGCCAGGGCGCGCACATCGTCACCACGACCTCGACCAGCGGCATCGTGCCGAACCCGAGCACGGGCATCTATTCGGTGTCGAAGATCGCCGCGGTGGCGCTGATGGAGCAGCTGCGCAGCGAGCTGCGCACGACCAACATCGGCACCACCTGCTTCGTGCCGGGCAATACCACCAGCAACCTGCGCGACAGCGAGAACTACCGGCCGGACGAGCTGCGCAATGAGGCGGCCGCGGCGGCTGCGGCTGCGGCTGCGCAAGCAAGTGCGGCGGGCGCAGCCAATGCGCGGAGTGCTGGTGCTGGCGCTGGCGCGGGTACCGGCGCAGGCGCAGGCGGCGCTGCGAATCCGTTCAACGCGCAGTCCCGCGCGCCCGCTCCCGCGCCCTCGCCCTACTGGGCGCGGCCGCAGGATCCGCTGGTGGTGGGCCATGTGCTGCTCGATGGCATCCTGCATAACGACCTGTTCGTCGTGCTGCAGCCGGAATGGCGCCCGGGCGTCGAGGCGCGCGCCAATGCATTGCTCGAGTCGATGGTGCCGCTGCAGCCGATGCCCGAATCACTGAACGGCCGCGACTACACGCGCACGCCCATCTATGTGCAGGAGATTGCGCACCGGCGCGCCACGCGCCAGCGCAATATCCGCGGCCTCTGAACACGACCAATCAAGGACAGGAGGGATATCCCGATGAAACGCTCGAACCCGATCATCACCGGCGCAGCGCTGTGTGGGGCACTGCTCGTCTCGATGGGCGCCACCGCCGGCCAGGCACCGGCCGCCGGCGCAGCACCGGGCGGCCAGGCGCGCCCCGCGCAGGCCAACCCCGCCGCACAGGCCAACCCCGCACCGCAGGCCACGCAGCGCCCGATGGTGTCGTGCCAGCGCGGTGGGCTGCAGCATGCCGTGAAGCTCTATCTCGAGGCGCAGGCCAAGGGCGACATCTCGGCGCTGCCGCTGGCCACCGGCCTCGGCTACACCGAGAACCTGAAGCCGGCCGACATCAACTCCGGCTTCCTGAAGAAGCCGCTGGTCATCGACAAGAGCCTGAGCCTCTATGACGACAAGACCTGCTCGACCTTCACCGAGATCATCGTCACCGACAAGGCCGAGCCCTATGTGGCCGGTGTCACGCTGCGCGTGAACCACGACAAGATCGCCGAGATCAAGGTGATCTGGACCACCACCGGCTACTGGCTGTTCAACGCCGACAACTACCTGCAGTACTCCTCGATCGAGAACTGGGGCCCGATCGCCGCCGACCGGCGCACGCCCTATGGCGACCTGATCTTCGCCGCCAACGCATATCTCGACGGCTTCCTCGAGGCGAAGGTGGATCATGTGCCGTGGGGCTATCCCTGCGTGCGCGTGGAAGGCGGCATGACCACCAGCCGCGGCCGCGACGACGACACCTGCGAGGCCGGCATGCCGGCGGGCGTGAATGTGGCCAACCGCCAGTTCATTGTCGATGAGGTCACAGGCTCCGTGGTGGTGTGGTGCACCTTCGGCGCCGGCGGCGAGAACAGCAGCGGTGCGGCTGATACGCATCTGTTCCGCGTCGAGAACGGCAAGCTCCGCTATGTGCACACGATCACGCACCTGCTGCAGTCGAGCTTCCGTGGGCCCGGTGGCAACACGGGGACCGAGGCAGATCGCGCTCCGGGCGGTGGCGGTGCGGCGGCGCCGGCTGGTGGCGGCACGCCGCCGCGTCCGGCGGGCGGGCGGTAACTGATCGCGGATCAGTGACCGGCCTGAAGGCCGCGCCGGACAAGAGTCGGCGCGGCCTTTTTTTTGGGCAATCGAAAGGGAACGCAGGCGCACGCACGGTACATTCGATTTGGCGCCGACCGGCCGGTCAGGAATGCGGCACGATCACAGCGCGC
>CAZWDR010000078.1:0-12537 GCA_964632365.1 uncultured Steroidobacteraceae bacterium | reverse complement strand
TCGCGCTCACGCTCACGCTCGCGCGCCGTGGCGGCCGCGACCTGCCCGGCGGCTGGACGCGCGGATACAGCAGCCTGCGCCATCAGCCGCTCATCGACGCGGTAGCGCTGCATGCCGCCATTGAGCTGGCGCGCCTGCTCGGCCATCGACAGGCTCGCGGCCGAGGCTTCCTCCACCAGTGCGGCATTCTGCTGCGTCAGTTCATCCAGCTGCATCACCGCGCGATTGACCTGCTCGATGCCCGCGGACTGCTCGCCCGAGGCCGCGGCGATTTCCGCGACGATGTCGGACACGCGTTTCACCGAGGCCACGATCTGGTCCAGCGTCGCGCCGGAGCGGGTGACGAGGTTCGAACCCTCGTCCACCTTGCGCACGCTGTCCTGGATCAGCGCCTTGATCTCCTTCGCCGCGGTGGCCGAGCGGCTGGCGAGGTTGCGCACCTCGCTGGCCACCACGGCGAAGCCGCGGCCCTGCTCGCCCGCGCGCGCGGCTTCGACGGCGGCATTGAGCGCGAGCAGGTTGGTCTGGAACGCGATCTCGTCGATCACGCCGATGATGTCGGCGATCTTCTTCGAGGACTGGTTGATCTCGGTCATCGCCTGCACGGCCTTCGCGACCACCGCGCCGCCCTGCGCCGCGTGCTCGCGGGCCTCGACGGCCAGCTGGTTGGCCTGGGTCGCGTTGTCCGCGTTGTGCTTGACGGTGCTGGTCATCTCCTCCATCGACGAGGCGGTCTCCTCCAGCGAGGAGGCCTGCGCCTCGGTGCGCTGCGAGAGGTTGGCATTGCCCTGGCTGATCTCGTCGGCGCCGCGGCTGACTTCCTCGGCCGCGCGCTTCACCTGCGACACCAGCGCCGCCATGTTCTCGGTGAGCTCATTGATGCCGCTGCCGAGCTTGACCAGCAGGCCCGCCCGGTTCTCGGTGCGCACGCGGCGCGTCAGGTCGCCATCGTTGGCGGCCTCGACCATGCCCTGCACCTCGTTCACGGCCACCGCGATGGTGTCGACCAGCTCGTTGATCTGGCGCGACAGCACCTCGAAGAAGCCGCGCTTGCCCTCGAGCGTGACGCGGTTCGACAGGTCGCCGTCGGTGACCGCGCCGATGATCTTCTGCAGCTCGGCCTCGGTGGCCCGCTCCAGCGCGCGCACCTGCTCCTGCGCGGCGAGGTCCGCGACTTCCTGGGTGCGGTCGAACCACTCGACCACCGTACCCAGGCGCCGTCCGTTCTCGTCCTTCATCGGGCTGACGATGGCTTTCATCGTGTGCCCGGCAATGACTTCCTGGCGGGTGGCGATGCCGTTGAGCTCGGCGAGGTCCGCTGCCAGCGCGGCCGGGTTGCGCGTCAGGTTGTCCAGGCTCATGCCCATCAGCTGCGAGGCATCGAAGCCGGGCAGCTCCCGGCGGAACGCCTCCTGCAGGCCGGCCATCAGGCGTCGTGCCGCCGGATTCACGAAGATGATGTGGCGGTCGTTGTCGGCGACCATCACGTTCGCATCGAGCTGCTCCAGCGCGCCGCGGAACGCGGCGTTGAGCAGCGCCGTCTCGCGCTGGCGCGTGATGTCGGTGAGGTAGCCGACGACCTTGAACGGCTTGCCGCTGGCATCGCAGACCGGGTTGAAGATCGCGTTCACCCACACATGGCTGCCGTCCTTGCAGCGCTTGCGGTAATCGTTCTGGCGCACCTCGCCCCGCTGCATCGACTTCCAGAACTCGCGGAACACCTCCGCCTCGGTGATCTCCTTGTCGACGACCATGCCGTAGTGGCGACCCTTCACCTCGTCCAGCGTGTAGCCGAGCAGCTTCAGGTAGATGTCGTTGGCGTGGATGATTTCGCCGGTGGGCGTGGTCTCGATGACGCCCTGCAGGCGCGCGATGCCTTTCAGCTGTCCCTCGTAGTCGAGCTTCGAGTGCAGCAGGCTGGCCTTCATCTGTCGCAGCGCGCCCATCAGGCTGCGGGCACTGCCCTGGCTGGCATCCATCTCGAACTGCAGGTCGCCGGAGGCGATGCGACGCGCGACCGCAGCGGCCGCGGCCGGATCCGCGCCGAGCCGGGCCAGTGCGCTGCGGATGATCAGGAACGCCAGCGCCAGCGTCAGCATGCCGCCGGCGGTCAGGATCAGGATGCTCTCGCGCAGCGCGGCGGTGTAGGCCTCCTCGTTGCTCGCGAGGTCCTGGTTGGCCGCCTTCATCTGCATGTCGAACAGCTGCACCAGGTTGCGACGGGCTGCGGCGACCGGTGGATGCAGCTCGTCGCGGCTCCAGCGCACCAGGCCATCGAGCTGGGCGTTCTCGAGCCGGCCGACCAGCCGGTCGATCCGCGCGTAGGCGGTGTCGAGCAGCGGCGTGGTCGCGTCCGCGAGCTCCTGCTCCTCGGGAATCATGCGCGCCAGGAAGTAGTTGTCCCAGCCGTTCTGCGCATCGGCCATCGCGGCGCGGATCAAGGTCGCCGCATGCTGCGGGTCCTCCTCGCTCTCGACCACGGCCGTGACCTTCTGCTCGGCCAGTTCCAGCGCGTCCACGACGTTGCGGATGTCGCGCCCGGAGGCCATGCGGTTGTCGATGGTGAATTTCAGCGTGCCCTGGGTGGCGCGCACCTGCATCATCGCGTGGGCAATCAGCCCGCTCGCCAGCACCAGCGTGATCGCGACCAGCGCATACAGCTGCGCGGCAAGGTTGAGCTTCCTGAACGGATTGAGCGACATTTGTTCTTCCGGTTCGTGCATGTCCGTGCCGGGCGCCGTGGGCGCCGCGGGCGGTGTTCGGGCGATCTTGTGCCCTCGCGAAGTTAAAGCCGGATGGGGGTGCAACCTTAAAGAGCCGCGTCACAGTCACGCGCGACACAACCGCCAAACCCGTCACAAACCACCGCAGGCCCGCCCCGCGGTGGTGCGGATGCTCCCAACCGTGACCTGCGTCATTCAGCGATCGCGCGCAATCGCCGATAAATGGCGCAATGCGGCGTCTGCGGGCGCCCTCTGGAAGGACAGCGGAGCGTTCCCAAGATGAAGCACATCCCACTGATTGCGCGCCTCGGCCTGGTTGCGGCCGCGGCCCTGATGGCCTCGGCTCCGGCGCTGGCCTGCACCCTGCCGCCGGCGCCGGCGTCGATCCCGGACGGGCGCACCGCGGGCAAGGACGTGATGCTGGCGAAGAAGAAGGAAATCGACCGCTACAAGCGGCTGGTGGAGGAATACCTCAGCTGCGAGGTGAACCCGGTGCGCGTCCAGACCGCACAGGCGGAGCTGGACCGCGTCGCAGTGCGCTTCAACAACGAAGTGCGCGCGTTCAAGTCGGCCAACGGCGGCTGACGTCGCAGCGGACCGTGCGGCCCGGCGCCGCCGATCCGGCGATGCGCCGCGCCCTCAGTTGGCGCGCGCGGCCAGGATCTTCTCGATCTTTTCCTTGAGCACCTGCGGCGTGAAGGGCTTGATCACATAGCCGTTCACGCCCGCGCGCGCGGCTGCCACGATCTGTTCACGCTTGCCCTCGGCAGTCACCAGCAGCACTGGCAGCTTGGCGAGCTTCGGATCGGCGCGCACGGTCCTGAGCAGTTCCAGCCCGTGCATGCCCGGCATGTTGATGTCGGTGACCAGGAAGTCGATGCTGCCCTGCCGCAGGATCGGCAGCGCGGCATTGCCGTCGTCGGCCTCGACGACGTCGTCGTAGCCCAGTTCATGCAGCACGCTTCGCACCATGCGACGCATGGTGGAGAAGTCGTCGACGACGAGGAATCGCACTGCGGCAGTCATTTCGGGGGGGCAGGCTCCGTAGGGGTCCGCTTCACGGTCAGCGGTGCATGTCGGCCGCATCGACGGCCTCGGTGAAGCGCACGCCGTAGCGGTCATTGACCATCACGACCTCGCCATGGGCGACCAGCCGGTTGTTCACGAACACGTCGAGCGCGTCTCCGGCAGGCCTTTCGAGTTGGACCACGGAACCGGGCGCAAGTTGCAGGAAATCGCGGATGCTCATCTGCGCCCGTCCGACCTCCAGCGCGAGGCTCACGTGCACGTCGAGGACCACGTCGGCGGCGACATCCAGTGCGGTGGCGGGGCTCATGCGGATTTCCTCACGAAGGCGTCCAGGGAATTGCCGGTCTTGCGGGCGTTCATCTGGCGCACACGCACCACCTGCTGGCCCCGCTGCTGGCCCAGCTCACCCCAGAACAGCGGAATGCCGTCGGCCAGCACCGTGGCCTGGCCGTCGAAGTCGATCGGGATCACATCCCCGGGGCGCATGTCGATCAGACGCGCGACGGTGGTGGTGGCGGTGCCGAGCCGCGTCACGAGGTCGACCTCGGACTCCTCCAGCTCGTTGCGCAGCAGCTGCGACCAGCGCTCCTCGCGATCGGCGCGGTCGGTCTGC
The DNA here is from genome assembly GCA_964632365.1 of uncultured Steroidobacteraceae bacterium. Classification (GTDB taxonomy): domain Bacteria; phylum Pseudomonadota; class Gammaproteobacteria; order Steroidobacterales; family Steroidobacteraceae; genus ZC4RG30. The sequence continues at coordinate 8,172 of CAZWDR010000078.1, read as the reverse complement.
ATGCCGGCGCGCAGGGTGTCCTTCAGCGGCTCGAGCATCGAGTAGGGCAGGGTCAGGTGGATCTCGCCGCCGCGGCCCTCGAACTCGACGCGCAGCCGGCTCACCACCACGATCTCGGTGGGGCTGACGATATTGGCGAAGTTCGGGTTGACCTCGCGGTTGATGAACTCCACGCGCGCGGGCAGCACGGCGGCCCATGCCTCCTCGACTGCGGCGAACGCCTGTTCCATCAGCAGGTGGATGATATGGTTCTCGGTGGGCGTGAAATCCCGCCCCTCGATCTTCGCGTAGCGGCCATTGCCGCCGAACAGCACGTCGATCAGCGCGAACACCAGCTTGGCCTCGAAGATCATCAGCGCGGTGCCGGACAGCGGCTGGAAGCGGATCAGGTTCAGGCTGGTCGGCACCGCCAGCGTCGCCACGTACTCGGCGTACTTCGGCGTCGTGATGCCCTGCACGGAGATCTCCGGCGAGCGGCGCAGCATGTTGAACAGCGACAGCCGCATCGCGCGCGCCATGCGCTCGTTGACCATCTCGAGCGTCGGCATGCGGCCGCGCACGATGCGCGTCTGCGTGCTGAAGTCATAGTCACGCGCGATGCGCACGTCCTCGGCGGGCCTGGGGTCGACGTCGACGGTACCGCTCTGCACGCCGTTGACCAGCGCGTCGATCTCTTCCTGGTCGAGGATTTCTGCACTCATACGTACTGCTCACTGCCGGCGTTGATGACCACGGTGCCGGCTTCGGCCAGGCGCCGCGTGGTGGAAAGGATGTCGCGCTGCGCTTCCTCGACCTCGGACAGGCGCACGGGGCCGCGCGCCTCCATGTCATCGCGCAGCATCTCGGCGGCGCGGCTGGACATGTTCTTCAGGAAGCGCTCGGCCAGCGCGGCATCGGCGCCCTTCAGCGCGATGACGAGCCGGGCGGAGTCGACCTCACGGAGCACGGCCTGGATGCCCTTGTCGTCGATGTTGGCCATGTCCTCGAAGGTGAACATCAGGTCCTGCAGGCGCGTGCTGAGCGCCGCGTCGGCCTGGCGCAGTTCCTCGAGCGCCGCGGCCGGCATGAAGTTCAGGATGCTGGCGGCGGTCTTCGGTCCGCCCAGGTTCGCCGACACGCTGCTGCCCTTGCCGGCGATCTGCTTCTCGATCATCTCGTCGAGCTTGCCCAGCGCCGAGGGCTGCACGCCATCGAGCTGCGCGATGCGCATGATCACCTCGGTCTGCACATCCTTCGGCAGCTCGTTGAGCACCTTCGCCGCGAGATCCGGATCGAGGTAGGAGATGACGATGGCCAGGATCTGCGGATGCTCCAGGCGGATCACTTCGGCGATCGCGCGCGGCTCCATCCACTTCAGCACGTCCAGGCCCTTGGAGCGCCGGCCCATCTGGATGCGGTCGATGATGCCGCTGGCGCGCTCGTCGCCCAGCGCCTGCGTCAGCACCTTGCGGATGTACTCGTCCGAGCCGACCTTGATGTCGGCCTGCTGTTCCATCGTGCTGACGAAGCCACCGATCACGTCGCTGACTTCCTCGCGCGAGGCGGACTTCAGCTGCGCCATCGCGGTGCCCAGTCGCTGCACGACCTTGGCATCGAGGTGCTTGAGCACGGTGGCCGCCTCGCCCTCGCCCAGCGCGAGCAGCAGCACGGCGGCACTGCGGGTGGATTGGATTTCGGTTGGCATCGAGGTGTTCAATGCAAACACCGTGCCCGGACCGTGTGCGTGAAGCAGTTCACAAAGCGGCGCCAGAATTCCGGCGCCGTCGCCGACGGTCCCGTGACGTACCGTCGGCCTGGCTGGAAACGGGCGTCAGCTGCCCAGCGCGGCGTGCAGGCTGGCCAGTTCCGCGGCGGATTCCTGCAGCACCTTCTGCACCGAATCGCGGCTCAGACCGAGCCTGCGGCTCGAGGGCGTTTCCGCCAGCTGCGCCTCGAGCGCATCCGGGTCATTGGCGAAGCTGGCCAGCAGCGTCGCCACCGCCAGCACATCCGTGAGATCGGGCGTGGCACCCGGATCGCGATCCGGATTCTCGAACTTCTCCACTGCCTCGACCACTTCCGCGGACAGGTCCCAGCTTTCCAGCACCGCACGCGACACCGGCGCATGCCACTGGCTGACAATCTCGTGGTAGGCGGCCACATCCACGAACAGGCCCGGGTGGTTGGCCGAACGGGTCAGGATGTACAGGCGTCCCATCGCGTGCATCAGGCCGGCCAGCAGCGCAAGGTCGGGACTGATGCGCGTCCAGCTGCGCGCGGCCACATGCGCCATCGCCGCCACATTGACGCTGCGCTCCCACAGCGCATTGAGCGGCGCACGCATCGGCTCCAGCGCCGGGGCATTGCGCAGCTGCTCCATGGCGTAGACCAGCGATGCAGTGCGCACGTTCGCGAAGCCGAGACGGGCCACCGCACCCTTCAGGTCGATGACCTTCCTGCCGGCCGGGTTGAACGCGGCGGAGTTGGCCATGTGCAGCAGACGCGCGGCCAGGGCAGGTTCCGCGCCGACGACGCGCGCGATCTGGCTGGCATCGCAGTTGTCATCGGCCAGTGTGCGCCGGATGCGCATCGTCACGTCGGGAAAGGCGGGGATCTCGATGCGTCCGGCGGAAGCTTCCGCCGCCAGTGCCTGCACGAAGGTGAATGCGTCCCAATGGCCGGGACGACCGTCGTTCTCCTGACGTACTGCAGGCATCTTTCTCAAGCTCCCAGGGCGATCTACTGACGTGGCGGATTGTGCAGTTGCGCAAGAAGTTGCGCTTCGTGCCGCGTCACACCGCTGGCATTGACAATCTCGTCAGGACGCGCGCCATTGCGTGCCAGCTGCAGCGCGAGGTCGTAACCACGCGCCGCGGGGCCGGCGGTCGCGATGGCCAGTTCGCGCGTGTCGGTGATGCGTGCCTCGAGGGCGGCGACCTGTGCGGAGAGGTGCTGCGTGAGTTCCTGCAGGCTGCGCGTCTCCTGGAACATGCGCTGCATGTCGCTGCGGCCGGCACGTCGCCAGCTGCTGAAGGCCACGGCGAACGCCAGCAGCGCCACCACGAGGATCGCGGTGCGCGCGGCGAAGAACACCCACTCACTTTGTTCGAACAGCATGCTCATCGAAATACCCCTGCGGACGGGTGCCGGTGAACCGGCGGTCTGCCAGGGAGGCAGCAGGATTCATGCCACTGGCGCGGGGCCGCGCGGACGGATTGCGGCGGCAGACGGCGGATCACACACGGCGTGACGCGCGTCACGCCGATGACAGCCGGCGCAAGGGCTCACGGCGTCGCGGCGGGCGGCTGCCCGGTCGCATCCGCCGCCGTTGCGGCTGCCACGTTTTCGTCGGCCTCCACCCGCAGCACCACGCGCCGGTTGGCATTGCGGCCGTCGGCGGTGACATTCGGCAGCACCGGCTGGTGCTCGCCATACGCCACCGCCGCAAGCCGCGCCGGCGCCACGCCGCCCGCGATCAGCAGGTGCACCACGCTGGCTGCGCGTGCGGCGGAGAGCTCCCAGTTCGAGGGATAGCTGCCCGAGACCACCGGCACGTTGTCCGTGTGGCCCTCGACCCGGATGCCCACGGGGAAGTCGCGCAGCACCTCGCCGAGCAGGCGCGCGACCGATTGCGCCTGGGCCGATGGCGACGCGGAGCCCGATGCAAACAGGATGTCGGAGCGGATCGCGATGGTCAGCCTGCCCTCGCCGGCCTCCACATCGACCAGGCCCTGGCGGATCAGCGGATCCATCGCCGCGGCGGCCTCCAGCGCCAGCTGGCGCATCGCCATGCTGCGCACCTCGTCGGGCAATTGCACCAGCGGCGCCGCGACGGTCGAGGCTGCGGGTGTTCCGACCTGGATGGGATTGAAGGTGGTGGGCTCGCCACGGAACGCCGCATTCAGCGAGTCGGAGAGCACGCGATACTTGCCCTCGTTGACCTGCGAGATGGCATACATCACGACGAAGAACGCCAGCAGCAGCGTCATCAGGTCCCCATAGGGGATGGCCCAGCCTTCGTGGTTCTGGTGCTCCTCGTGTTTCTTGCGGCGACGTGCCATGCGGGCCGGCTAGTGCAGGTAGCTCTGCAGGCGGTAGTCGATGCTGCGCGGGTTCTCGCCCTGCGCGATGGCGATCAGGCCCTCGACGACCATCTGGCGCACATGGCTGACGGCCTGCGCGCTGTTCTTCAGCTTGTTGGCCGTCGGCAGCAGGAACAGGTTCGCAAGCCCGATGCCGTACACCGTGGCGGTGAACGCCGCGGCAATGCCCGTGCCGAGCTTCGCAGGCTCGGTCAGGTTCTGCATCACGGACATCAGGCCGAGCACCGCACCGACGATGCCCAGCGTCGGGGCATAGATGCCCATGCCCTCGAACACCTTCGCGGCGCGCAGGTCGGCCGCCTCGCGGCCTTCCAGCTCCACCTCCAGCACGCTGCGGATGGTTTCCGGCTCACTGCCATCGACCACCAGCTGCAGGCCCTTGCGGATGAAATCGTCGCGCTCGTCATCGAGCATCGGTTCGAGGCCGAGCAGGCCCTGGCGCCGCGCGACCTGGCTCCATTCGACCATGCGCGCGATGATGGCGCCGCCGTCGGGCACCGGCGAGCGGAACATCCACGGCAGGATCGCGAACGCCCGGCGCATCACCGGCGCCGGCGTCTGCACCAGGATCGCGGCGAACGTGCCGACCACGACGATCATCAGCGCCGCCCACGACAGCAGCGCGTGCAGTCCGGCGCCCTTCAGCACCGCGCCCACCATCACCGCGATGAGCGCCAGGACCATGCCGACCAGGCTCAGCAACTTCCCATCCTCCGGATCAACTGCGCCATTCGCGCAGCCGCGCGCGCAGCCGCACCAGCGCCTGCCCGTGGATCTGGCACACGCGTGACTCGCTGACGCCGAGCACGGCGCCGATCTCCTTCAGGTTCAGCTCCTCGTCGTAGTACAGCGACATCACCAGGCGTTCGCGCTCCGGCAGCTGCGCGATCGCGCCGGCCATCGCGGTGCGCAGCTCGCCCTGCTCGGCCTCGCTGCCGGGCTCGCGGGTGTCATCCACCACGTCGACGGCAGTTTCGGAATCATCGATGCTGCCGACGTGGCAGACCGCGGCGTCCTGCACGATGCGGTGGTATTCCTCCAGCGGGATGCCCATCTGCCCGGCAACCTCGGTGTCGCGCGCCTCCCGGCCTTCGCGCTCCTCGATGGCACGGATGGCCTCGCCGGCCTCGCGCGCCTTGCGATGCACCGAGCGCGGCGCCCAGTCGAGCCGGCGCAGCGCATCGATCATCGCGCCACGCACGCGGATGCCGGCATAGGTCTCGAAGCTCGCCCCGCGGTCGTCGCTGTAGTTGCTGGCGGCTTCCAGCAGGCCGATCATGCCGGCCTGGATCAGATCCTCCACATCCACGCTGGACGGCAGGCGTCCGGCGAGGTGATATGCGATGCGCTTGACCAGCTCGGCGTGGCGCACGACCAGCGCATCGGCCTCGCGCCGGCTGCCGGACACCGCGGTGTAGGCACCCACCTGTCTCATCGGGCCAGTTCCAGCCGCGGCGCGGTGCGCGGCACCAGCCGCTCGATGAAGAACTCCAGGTTGCCGCGCGGGCCGCCGGTGGACCAGCGACTGGCGCGCGTGGCGAGGCGCGCGAAGCCACGTCCCGCGGCACTGGAGGGATAGGCCGCGACCACGCAGCGCTGCATGCGGATGGCACTGCGCACGAAGGTGTCGTCGGGGATCTCCCCGGCGTATTCGAGCACCACGTCGAGGAAGCGGCCGGCCACGCGCTCGAGCTTGCGGAACAGCTGCTCGCCGCTGCCGACGCCCACCGCGCGATTGGCCAGGATGTGGAAGTGACGCATGCCGTGCGCGCGGTGCAACACCTTGATCAATGCATAGGCGTCGGTCATCGAGGCCGGTTCGTCATTGACGACGACCAGCACATGCTGGGCGGCCTGGCAGAACTGGCGCACGCCATCGGCGATGCCGGCGGCGGTGTCGACGATCAGCACGTCGAGTCCCAGGGTCAGGTGGCTGAAGGCCTGCACCAGGCCCAGGTGCTCGGCGGTGGAAAGCCCGGCCAGGCGCGCCACGCCCGATGCGGCCGGAATCAGCCGGAAGCCGGCCGGTGTCTCCACCACGGCTTCCTCCAGCGTGCAGCGGCCATCGAGCACGTGCTCGAGCGTGAAGCGTGGCGTGAGGCCCAGCTGCACGTCGGCGTTGGCGAGTCCCAAGTCGCCATCGAGCACCAGCACCCGCTTGCCCTGCGCGGCCAGCGCCGCGGCCAGGTTCAGGGCCACGCAGGTCTTGCCCACGCCGCCCTTGCCGCCGGTCACCGCGATCACCTGCACCGGTCCGGGCTGCACCGCGGCGCGGATGCCGGCGGTCTGCGCGGCCGTGAAACCACCTTCAGCGGATTGCATGGGCCACCCCGCCGAAACGGCGTACCAGCAGTTCCTCGCCCACCGAGGTGTCGGCGCTGCGCGCCAGGAACACCGCGCGCGCCACCAGCTGGTGCGCGCGGGCCGGTGCCAGATCCTCCGGGATGCGCTGTCCGCTGGAGGCATAGGCCACCGGCAGTCCGCTGGTCGCGAGCGCCGACAGGGTGCCGCCGAGGCTGACCGCCTCATCCAGCCGCGTCAGCAGCAGGGCCTGCGGCGCGAAGGCGGCGAAGGCGCGCATGGCATCACCGATGACGCCGGCCTGGGCGCCGGCCGACAGCGTCAGCCAGGCCTGCACGCCCGCGGCGTGCAGCATCGGCGAGAGTTCGGCGGCGCGCACCGGCAGGTCCGCGTGCGCGGCGCCGATGCCGGCGGTGTCGATCAGCACCATGCGATGCTGGCCGAGGCGTGCCAGCAGTGCGGGCAGCGCCGCGACACCATCCAGCGTGTAGCACTCGACACCCAGCAGGCGCCCGAGCACGCGCAGCTGTTCCTGTGCACCGAAGCGCTGGTCATCCAGCGACACCAGCGCGATGTCACGCGTGCCGTGGCGCATGACCCAGCGCGCGGCGAGCTTCGCGATGCCCGTGGTCTTGCCCACGCCCGTCGGTCCCACGAATGCGATGCGCCCGCCCTGCTCGAGCAGCGCATCGCCGGTGGTGGCGATGCGGCGCGTCAGCATCGCCAGCACGCGCCGCTGGGCGTCGTCGAAGCCGATGCCGTCGGGCAGGTCGGCCAGCAGTTCGGTGGTCAGGTCGGCGGCGACGCCCATCGTGGTGAGCTCCTTGATGAGCTCGGCGGTCTGCGGCGCGCGGCGCGTCAGGTCGTTCCACGCCATCTGGCCGAGCTGGCGCTCGAGCAGATGGCGCATCGTGCGCAGCTCCTCACCGAGGCGCGGATCGGCGGCGGCCGGTGCGGAGGACATTGCGGATGCGGGAGAGAGCCCGGGCAATGTGTCTTCGGCGGCGCGCGCCAGCACCTGCGCGAACCCGGGCGCGGCGGCAGGCGCGGCGGTCGACGCCGGCGCCGCGGACGCGGTCGCGAACACGGGTTGTGCCCTGGCAGCCAGCGCTGCCGCGGGCGTCGGCGCCAGTGTCGGCGCAGCGGCCGCCGCCGGCACCAGCAGGTCCGCGTCCGGATCCACGGCGACCGTCACTTCGACGCCATCGGACAGATGCCGCGTGGACAGGATGATGGCATCCGGCCCCTGTTCGTCGCGCACCAGGCGCAGCGCGCTGCGCATGTCACGGGATGCATAGGTCTTGATCTTCATTCGTTACTTTCCTACGGCGGTGACGAGCCGCACACGGCGGTTGTCGGGAATTTCGTTCCAGGCGAGCACCTGCAATCCGGGCACGCCGGCGCGCACGAAGCGGGCCAGGGTCTGGCGCAGCGACGGGGGCACCAGCAGCACGGCCGGTTCGCCCAGGGTCTCCTGGCGGCGCGCGGCGCCGGCGAGCTGCTGCTGCAGCCGTTCGGCCAGTCCGGGTTCGAGGCCGGGTGTCGCGCCGCCGGAAGCCAGCGAACCCTGCAGCATCTGCTCCAGTTCGTTCTCCAGCGTGATGACAGGCAGCTCGTCCTTGAGACCGGCGATGTCCTGCACGATCTGGCGACCCAGTGCCACGCGCACCTGCGCCTGCAGCACGGCCGGATCCTGGCCACGCGGGGCGGCATCGGCCAGCGTCTCGATGATGCTGCGCATGTTGCGGATCGGCACGCGCTCGGCCAGCAGGCCCTGCAGCACGCGCAC
>CAZWDR010000077.1:0-12601 GCA_964632365.1 uncultured Steroidobacteraceae bacterium | reverse complement strand
GCAGGCCCTTGACGAACCGGCCACCCTCGGAGGCGATGCGCTCGAGCGCGGCGCGGCCGGCGCGCGTCATGATCGCCATGTTCAGCACCACATAGGCGCTGTCAGTGATTTCGACGCCGCAGCGTGAATAGGGCGAATCCAGCGGACCCATGCAGTAGGGCACCACATAGAGCGTGCGGCCCTTCATGCACCCCTTGAACAGCGCGTCCATCTTCTGGTGCGCCTCGGCCGGCGCCATCCAGTGGTTGTTCGGGCCGGCATCGTCGCGTTCGCGCGTGCAGATGAAGGTCAGGTGTTCCACGCGCGCCACATCGGAGGGATGCGAGCGGGCGAGGTAGCAATCGGGGAAGGTCTTCTCGTTCAGGGGCGCCAGTTCCTTGCGCGCCAGAAGCTCGTTGCGGAGGCGGGCGATCTCCGCCGGGCTGCCGTCGAACCACTGGATGCGGTCAGGAGTGGTGAGGCTTGCCACCTCGGAGACCCAGTCGGCGACTTCACGGGAAATCTCCGGCAGGGGTTTGAATGCGCTGGGTGCGGTCGCCATTTGGGTTACCTTGCGAGACAGCAAATGGATGAAGAATCCCGGAGTATAACCCCATTCTCCCAAAGCGGTTGCCTAGCCAGTCATCGTCCATGCCGACGCATTGGCCCGCTTCGAGTGCATTTGAAGTGATCGATCCAGATGCTTGATCTTGACGAAATTTTTGGTCCGTCCGGTCCGCTGGCGCGGGCGCTGCCCGGTTTCCGGGCACGCATCTCCCAGATGCAGATGGCCCGTGCGGTGGCCGATGCGCTGCAGTCACGGGGCTGGCTGGTGGCGGAGGCCGGCACCGGCACCGGCAAGACCTTTGCGTACCTGATCCCGGCGCTGCTTTCCGGTCGGCGCGTCATCGTCTCGACCGGCACGCGAACTTTGCAGGACCAGCTCTTCCACCGTGACCTGCCGCTGCTGTCGCGGGCGCTGGGCCGGCCCGCCACCGTGGCGCTGCTGAAGGGCCGCGCCAACTACCTGTGCCGCGAACGCTGGCTGCGGCTGCCCGCTGAATTGCCCTTCGATGGCGGCGCGCGCGCCGTGGGCGCGCAGGTGGCGCGCTGGGCCGGCATCACCCGCGACGGCGACCTGGCCGAGTTGCCCGAACTGCCCGACGGCCATCCGCTGCGCGAGCGCATCACCTCCACCCGCGAGAGCTGCCAGGCCGGCCGCTGCGCGGAGTTCGGCCGTTGCCATGTGTTCGCCGCGCGCCGTCGCGCGGCCGAGGCAGACCTGGTGGTGGTGAATCATCACCTGCTGCTGGCCGACCTTGCGCTGAAGGAGGAGGGCCACGGCGACATCCTGCCATCGGCCGATGCGCTGATCCTGGACGAGGCCCACCAGCTGCCCGAGCTGGCCGCCCAGTTCTTCGGCACACAGTTCAGCTCGCGCAAGGTCGATGAACTGCTGTCGGACCTGCCGGGTCTGCTGGTCGAAGGCGGCTTCGACCCGGACCGCCTCGCCACTGCGGCGCAGGCCACGCGTCGCGCGCTGCAGGATGCATTGCGCGCCGCCTCGCTGATTGCGCCCGCGGGCCAGCGGCGCGCCTGGGACGGCGACCGTGAAGACCTCGACCGTGAGGCGCGTGCGCTGGTCACCGCGCTGTGCGACCTGGCCGACGCGCTGCGCGCGCTGGAAGGCAGCGACGCGCTGACCCACGGCGCGCTGCGGGCCAGCGCGCTGGCCGGCGAGCTGGATGCCGTGCTCGATGCGCCGCCCACCGCCGGGGCGCGGCTGCTGCAGGCTTCGGCGCGCGGCTTCCTGTGCCAGGTGCTGCCGTTCGATGTGGGCCCGACACTGCGCGCACTGATGGAAAGCCGGCCTGCGGCGTGGATCTTCACCTCCGCGACGCTGGCCGTGGCGGGCGACTTCGCGCATTTCACCGCGCGCATGGGCCTTGCCGGGCGCTGCGACACGCTGGCCATCGACAGTCCCTTCGACTATCCGAACCAGGCACTGCTGTACCTGCCGCAGGATCTTCCGGATCCGGCCACCGCGCTGCATGCCGAGGCCGCGGTGGATGCAGCCGCGATGCTGGCGGAGATCTCCGGTGGTGGCGCGTTCCTGCTGTTCACCAGCCATCGCGCGCTGGGCCAGGCCGCGCTGCGGCTGCGCCAGCGCTGGGGCACCGGCGCGGGCGCCGCACTGCAGTTGCTGGTGCAGGGCGAGCGGCCACGCGAGCAGCTGCTGCGGGAATTCCGCGAGCACGGCAATGCGGTGCTGCTCGGCACGGCCAGCTTCTGGGAGGGCATCGACGTGCCCGGCCGCGCGCTGCGCCTGGTCACCATCGACCGGCTGCCCTTTGCCTCGCCGGAGGATCCGGTGCTGCGGGCGCGCGTGAAGAACGCCCGCGAACAGGGCGGCAATCCCTTCAATGATTTCCAGGTGCCGGAGGCGGCCATTGCACTGAAGCAGGGTGTGGGACGCCTGATCCGCAGCGAGCGCGACCAGGGCGTGGTCGCGATCCTGGACCCGCGGGTCACCGGCAAGGGCTATGGCAAGCAGCTGCTGGCGGCATTGCCGCCGATGCGGCGCACGCGCGCGCTCGATGAGGTGCGGCAGATGCTCGAGCGCAGCAGCGCATGAAGCTGCTGGCGCTCGATACCTCCAGCGGACAGTGCTCGGCCGCGTTGCTGGTCGATGGGCAGCTCGCGCATCGCGATGCGCTGACCGGGCGCGAGCATGCGCGGTTGATCCTGCCCTTCGTCGACGCACTGCTGGCCCAGGCTGGCATCCCGCTGCGCGCACTCGATGGCATCGCCTTCGGTCGCGGGCCGGGTTCCTTCACCGGTCTGCGCATCGCGGCCGCGGTCACGCAGGGTCTTGCGGCCGGCGCGGATCTGCCCGTGCTGCCGGTGTCCTCGCTGCGCGCGCTGGCCGCGCAGGCCCGCAGCATTGCCGTGGCCGGCGACGGGCCAGGCGCATGGCTCGCCTGCATGGATGCGCGCATGGGTGAGGTGTACTGGGGCGTGTTCGACGGCGACCTGCTGGATGCGCCTGAACAAGTCAGCGCACCGGATGTCCTGATCGCGACAGCCGCGCAGCACAGCCTCAGGGCCGGCGCCGGCAAGGGATTCGCGGCCTGGCCGCAGATTGCAGTTTCGTTGCAGCTCGCACCGGCCCGGGTGCGCGGCGATGCGGAACCGCACGCGGCGGACATCGCGCGCCTGGCCGCGCAGGATCTCGCGGCCGGCGCGAAATGGCTCGATGCCGCGCTCGCCCAGCCGGTTTACCTGCGCAACCAGGTGGCCGTTGCGCCGAAAAACGCGGTTTCCGGTGCGCTGTAAGATGCCCGTAACGGAGTTGTCATGAAATGGCGGCCAGTGGACAACCGAAGGCAGGGCTACCGTGCGCCAGATACTGATCGTCGAGGATGAACAGCCGATCCGGGAAATGATTGCATTCGCGCTGCGTCGCGCGGGCTTCGAGGTGGCGGAGGCTGAAGACACCCGCCAGGCCCGCTCGCAGCTGGCCGATCGCCGCCCCGACCTGGTGCTGATCGACTGGATGCTGCCCGACATGAGCGGCCTGGAGCTCACACGTCACATCAAGCGCGAGTCGGCGACGCGCGACCTGCCGGTGATCATGCTCACCGCGCGCGCCGCGGAGAGCGACAAGGTGGCCGGTCTCGATGGTGGCGCCGACGACTATGTCACCAAGCCCTTCTCGCCGCGCGAGCTGCTCTCGCGCATCAATGCGGTGCTGCGGCGTGCCGGCGGGCCCGCCACCGACGAGGCGCTGGAGATCGGCGGGCTGCTGATGGACCGCGCCTCGCACCGCGTGTCGGCAGGTGGCACCGAGGTGCCGCTGGGCCCCACCGAGTACCGCATGCTTGAATTCTTCATGATGAACCCCGAGCGTGTGTATACGCGGGCGCAGCTGCTCGACCGGGTGTGGGGCGGCAATGTCTATGTGGAGGAGCGTACGATCGACGTGCACATCCGTCGGTTGCGCAAGGCGCTCGAGGAGGTTTCGATGGCGCACCTGATCCAGACCGTGCGGGGCAGCGGGTACCGGCTCTCGGCCCGGGAGTTCGCGACGTGAATGCGCGGCAGGCCGGCTGGTTCCTCGTGGTGCGCGTGGGCGCGACGCTCGCAGGGGGGCTGATCATCGGCCTGCTGCTCGGGCGCGTGTTCGCCGGCATCGCGCTGGCGCTGGGCGGCATGCTGGCCTGGCAGCTGCTCAACCTGTTCCGCCTCGACGCGTGGCTGCGCGATCGCAGCCGGCGCGATCCACCCGATTCCAGCGGCCTGTGGGGCGATGTGGTCGCGCGTGTGGTGCGGCTGCACCGACGCAAGCGCTTCCACAAGCAGCGCCTGCTCGATGCGTTCCGCGAGCTGCGGCATTCCACCGCCGCGATGCCCGATGGCGTGGTGATCCTCAACGCGCAGTGGGAGATCCTGTGGTTCAACCGCATGGCGATGCAGCTGCTCGACCTGCGGCGCAAGGTCGACGTCGGCATCCGCATCGTGAACCTGATCCGCGATCCGGCGCTGGGGCGCTACCTTGCGGCGGAGCAGTTCGAGGAACCACTGGTGGTCGGGCGCGGCAGCCAGCCGCGCATGCATCTGTCCTTCCAGGTGGTGCCCTACAGCGGCACGCAGCGGCTGATGCTGGTGCGCGATGTGTCGCACCAGGTCGCGCTCGAGTCGATGCGCAAGGATTTCGTGGCCAATGCCTCGCACGAGCTGCGCTCGCCGCTGACCGTGATGACCGGGTATCTGGAAACCCTGCTGCAGGATGATGCGCTGGACCCCGGGCTGCGCGGCCCGCTGGCCGAGATGCAGCGCCAGACCCAGCGCATGAACGGCATCGTCAACGACCTGCTCGACCTTTCGCGGCTGGACGCGCTGGACAACGAGGCCGGCAATGCCCCGGTCGATGTGCCCGGGCTTGCGGCGATGCTGCGCAAGGATGTGCTGGCGCGGCCGAAGCATCCGGAGGTCATCCTCGAACTGGAGACTGGCGCGCACCTGGCCGGCGAGGAGGCCGAACTGGTCTCCGCCTTCTCGAACCTGGTCGACAACGCCGCCAAGTACACCCCGCCCACCGGCCGCATCCGCATCCGCTGGCGGCTGGACGAGCAGGGCCAGGGCCGTTTCGAGGTGCACGACACCGGTCCCGGCATCGCGCCGGAACATGTGCCGCGGCTGACCGAGCGCTTCTATCGCGTGGATTCCGGGCGGGCGCGCTCGGCCGGCGGCGCAGGCCTGGGGCTTGCCATCGTGAAGCATGTGCTGCAGCACCATGGTGCGGTTCTCGAAGTGCGCAGCGATCCGGGGCGCGGCAGCAGCTTCATCTGCATCTTCCCCGCACGGCGCGTGCTGAATGACCGGGGCGACGATACACTTCCCGGCGCAACGGAGGACCCGAATGGAAACCGCAGATCTCTCCCACCACATATCGCGGCGGTTCAATGAGGACATGGAGCGGGTGCGCACGCGCGTGCTCGCCATGGGTGGTCTGGTCGAAGATGTGCTGGGCAAGGCCATCACCTCCGTTCTCGAGGGCGACAGCACGCTGGGCGAGTCCCTCGCTGCCGATGACCTGAAGGTCAATGCGATGGAGGTCGCGATCGACGAGGAGTGCAGCCGCATCCTCGCCACGCGCAGTCCCGCGGCCAGCGACCTGCGACTCATCGTCGCCATCATCAAGACCATCACCGACCTCGAACGCATCGGCGACGAGGCGGAAAAGATCGGCAACATTGCCTCGCGCCTGGCCACGATGGAGCGGCCGGAGAACAAGTATCGCGAGATCAAGCACATGGGCCGCATCGTCTCGGAGATGGTGCACGATGCGCTCGATGCCTTCGCGCGCCTCGACGCGGTGGCGGCGGTGCGCGTGGCCCGGCGCGACCTGGCCGTCGATGAGGAATACGAATCGATCCAGCGTCAGGCGATCACGTTCATGATGGAGAATCCGCGCAGCATCCGCCGCGCGCTCGAGGTGATGTGGCTGGTGCGCGCGCTCGAGCGCGTCGGCGATCACGCCAAGAACATCTGCGAATACGTGATCTACATGGTGCATGGCAAGGATGTGCGCCACACGCGTCTCGACGACATCGAACGCGACTTCGGCGGCGGGCAGGGCGCCTGATTGGCTGCCGGGGGGGTGGTCTCATGGCTGCGCACGCACCGCGTCGCGGTCAATGTGGCGGCGGCGCTGGCCTGCTTCTCGCTGTATGGCTACGCGCTGTACGCGCAGCACGTGCTGGGATTCGAGCCGTGTCCGCTATGCATCTTCCAGCGCATCGGCGTCAATGCGCTGGGCGTGGCGCTGCTGCTTTCCGCGGCGCTCGCGCTGACGCGCCGGCGCTGGGCGGGGTTCCTTGCCATCGCGCTCATCATGCTGGCCACCGCAGTCGCGGCAGGCGTCGCGGGGCGCCATGTCTATGTGCAGGCCCAGCCGGCCGGCACCTATGCCTCGTGCGGCGCCTCGCTCGAGTGGATGCTCGAGATCAACCCGGTGTTCGACGTCATCGGCAAGGTGCTGACCGCGCCGGGTGACTGCGCGAACGTCGACTGGGCCTTCCTTGGGCTTGCGATGCCGGCGTGGGTGCTGCTGTGGTCGGTGGCGCTGGGCACGCTCGGCGTCATCGTCAACTGGCCGGGCCGCAACGGCCAGCGGGCCGGCCGCTTCTGACGGCGCGCCCGCATGCAGCGGGCGCCCGTTTCCCCGCGTCAGCCCAGCAGGCGGCGCAGCGTCTCCAGATAGAGCTGGTGCAGCGTGTCGATCTCCTCGACCGCCACGGATTCGTTGACCTTGTGGATGGTCGCGTTGGTCACGCCCAGCTCCACCACCTGCGTGCCCAGCTTCGCGATGAAGCGTCCGTCCGAGGTGCCACCCCCGGTGGACATCACCGGCCGCGCACCGGTGACTGCCTCCACGGCGCCGCACACCGCATCCGAGAGCGGACCGGGCGGCGTGTAGAACGGCTCGCCGGACACATACCAGTCGATGGTGTATTTCACGCCGTGACGGTCGAGGATCTCCTCGACGGTGCGGCGCAGCCGCTCCTGCGTCTGCTCGGTGTTGTAGCGCAGGTTGAAGCGCGCCTTGAGCTCGCCGGGGATCACGTTGGGCGCGCCGGTGCCCGCGTTGAGGTTCGAGATCTGGAAGGTGGTGGGCTGGAAATGCGCGTTGCCCTGGTCCCAGACATGGGTGGTGAGCTCGGCCAGCGCCGGCGCCAGCGCGTGGACCGGGTTCACCGCCAGCTGCGGATAGGCCACATGCCCCTGCACGCCGTGCACGGTGAGCCGCCCGCTGTAGGAGCCGCGCCGGCCGATCTTGATCGTGTCGCCGACGCGATTCTCGCTGGAGGGCTCCCCGACGATGCACCAGTCGATCGGCTGGCCGCGCACCCGCAGCGCCTCGACCACCCGTTTGGTGCCATCCACCGAGGGCCCTTCCTCGTCGCTGGTGATCAGGAACGCGATCGTGCCGCGGTGCCCGGGGCATTCGCTGACGAAGGCCTGCGCGGCCGTGACCATCGCCGCAAGTCCGCTCTTCATGTCGGCCGCGCCCCGGCCATAGAGCCGGCCGTCGCGGATGGTGGGCTTGAACGGGTCGGTCTTCCACTCCTCGAGGGGGCCGGTGGGCACCACATCGGTATGGCCCGCGAAGCACAGCACGGGACCGCCGCTGCCGTGCACCGACCAGAAGTTCTCGACGCTGCCGTAGTTCAGGGGCTCGTTGCGGAAACCCACTGATGCCAGCCGCTGCATCATCAGCTGCTGGCAGCCCAGGTCCGCCGGGGTGACCGACGGACGGGCGATGAGATCCTGCGTCAGCCGCAGGGTGTCAGAATTCTGCAATGTGGTGCCGGCTCCTGCTGCCCGTTGCAAACAACACGCCCGGCCGGTATTGGCAGGGCGCAACCAAATCAAGCACTTGTCGCGACGGCGAGGATTGTTACAGACTGCAACAAGACTGCAACATTCGCTTCGTACAGTGCGCGCGAGCACCGGCGGATCTGCCCCGTGCCCGCATCAGGTCACCACGCACATGTCCACACCGAACCTCGCCGTCATCCTGCTGCTTGCCGCGGTGCTCGCGACCACGGCGTGCACGTCCGCAGCCGGTCGCGATTATGTCTCGGTCGTCGGCTCTTCCACCGTCTATCCGTTCACCACCACCGTCGCGGAGCAGTTCGGCCGCGCCACGCGCTTCAAGACGCCCAAGGTCGAGGCAACCGGCACCGGTGGCGGCATCAAGCTGTTCTGCAGTGGTGTGGGCGTTCAGCATCCGGATGTGGTCAATGCGTCGCGCGCGATCAAGCAGAGCGAGATCGATGCCTGCGCGAGGGCCGGGGTGAGGGATGTCATCGACGTGAAGGTAGGGTACGACGGAATTGTCGTGGCCAGTTCGAAGAAGGGCAAGCCTTACCAGTTCACGCGGCAGCAGCTCTACCTGGCGCTGGCCAAGCAGGTGCCCGATCCGGCGCGGCCAGGTTCGCTCATCGACAACCCGCACCGCACCTGGAACCAGATCGATCCCTCGCTGCCGGCGGACCGCATCGAGGTGCTCGGGCCCCCGCCCACCTCGGGGACGCGCGATGCCTTCCTCGAGCTGGTGATGGAGCCTGGCTGCCAGACCATCGACTGGATCAAGTCGCTGAAGGACAGCGACGAGGACCAGTTCAAGCGCATCTGCCATGCCGTGCGCGAGGACGGCCGCTATGTGGAGGCTGGCGAGAACGACAACCTGATCGTGCAGAAGCTCGACGCGAATCCGCGGGCGCTGGGGATCTTCGGCTACAGCTTCCTCGAGGAGAACATCAGCCAGCTGCAGGGCGCGCAGGTGGATGGCGCCATCCCGACCTTCGACAACATCGCCACGTCCCATTATCCAGTGTCGCGACCGCTGTTCGTCTACGTGAAGGGAGCGCACCTGGGCGTGATTCCCGGGCTGCGCGAGTTCATCATGGAATACGTCAGCATCCGCTCGATGGGCGACGAGGGCTACCTGTCGGACCGGGGTCTGGTGCCGTTGCCGGCGGACGAACTGCAGGCGGTGCGTGACCGCGTGCTGGACAGCCTCGAATGAGCACCGCCTTGCTGGCTGCGCCCCACGATCCCCGGACTGACCGCGGCGCAGGCGAAGGGACCTTGCTGCGCGCGCTGGCCACGGCCGTGGTGAGCCTCTGCGCCATGCCGGCGTGGTCGGCGCAGGCGGACAATGCGGCAGCCCCCTCCGGCGCCGCGGTGCCGGCGTGGGTGCAGAACCTGTCGATCAAGGGCGACCTGCGCTATCGCAACGAGACCATCGACGTGCAGCAGCAGGACCGGCGCAACCGCGACCGGCTGCGTGTGCGCGCCAGCCTGCTTGCCCAGGCCACCAGCACCGTGCGCGTGGAGCTCGGGGTGGCGACGTCGGAGGGCAATGATCCACGCTCCCAGAACGTCACCCTTGGCGGTGCCAGTTCGCGCAAGGATCTCTACCTGGACCTCGCCTACGCCGAATGGCGCGCGCTGCCGGCGCTGAAGGTGACGGCCGGCAAGATGCGCCAGCCCTGGCAGCGCGCCGGCAGCAGTGCGCTGTTCGATGGCGATGTGAATCCCGAGGGTCTCGCGCTGGGCTGGCAGCACGCGCAAGTCTTCGGCAGCGCGTTCCACCATGTCCTCGACGAGAGCGCAACCGCCTCCGAGACCACGCTGCGGGGGGGGCAGGTGGGCTGGAAGCCGCGGCTGGCCGGCGGCACGCTCACCGTGGCTGCCGGCTACTTCGATTTCCGCCGCGTGCGCCAGCGCGCGCCGTTCCATGCCGGCCATCCGAATGGCAATTCCACCACGGAAGGCGGCTGTGCCGCCGGCGTCGCCGTCTGCCTGAGCCAGGACTACAACCTGATCGAAGGCCTGGTCGAGTTCTCCCGGCCGGTGGGCGGTCGTCCGCTCACCGCATTCGCCGATTACGTCCGCAACGACGCCGCCGACAATGGCTTCGACACCGCGTGGAGCGCGGGTGTGACCCTGGGCCGGGCCTCCGACGCGTCAAGCTGGGAACTTGGCTACGCCTACCAGCGTGTCGACAAGGACGCGCTGTTCGGGCTGTTCACTGACTCCGACGTCGGCGGCGGCAGCACGGACCACCGTGCGCATGTGGTCCGCGCTGGCTATGCGATCGCGCGCAACTGGACCGTCAATGCCGCGTGGCAGTTCGCCGAGACGGGGCTGGATGCCCCCGCCCTCGTCGGCGGCGTGCCACTGCGCGGCCGTGACCAGCAGCGCGTGCAACTCGACCTCAACTTCAGGTTCTGACCGCATGTCTACCGGTGCACTGCTGCTGATGATTGCCGCCATGGCCGTGTTCGGCTTCTGGCTCGGCAAATACCGCTCGCTCGCCATGGTGGGCGGCGGGCGCGGCATCCGCCGCCTGCATTCGCTTCCCAGCTACTACGGCATGCTCACGGCGCTGTGGTGCGCGTTGCCCTGCGTGCTGGTGCTGGTGCTGTGGCTGGTCTTCCAGGACCGCATCCTCACCGCGCTGGTGACCACGGGCCTGGGCGCCACGGCGCCGGCGGATCCGGCCGCGCTCGGCCTGCTGATGAACGATGTCCGCAATGTCGTGAGCGGCGCAGTGCCGGCCAGCCTGGTCAGCGGCGAAGTGCGGCTGGCGGCTGCGCACTACCAGCGGCTGCAGTCGGTGTCGTCGATGGCGCTCACCGGTGTCGTGCTGGTCCTCGGCGTGGTGGGCATCGCGCTGGTGCGCGCGCGCATCGAGCCGGAGTTCCGGGCGCGCAACAACGTCGAGCGCATCGCCGAGGTGCTGCTGCTGGTCTGCGCCTCGCTGGCGGTGTTCGTGACGCTCGGCATCGTGCTGTCGGTGGTGTACGAGTCGGTGCAGTTTTTCCGCAGCGTGCCGGTGCACGAGTTCCTGTTCGGCCTGGAATGGAGCCCGCAGACCGCGATGCGCGAGGACCAGGTGGGTTCGTCGGGCAGCTTCGGCGCGGTGCCGCTGTTCCTGGGCACGATGATGATCTCGGGCATCGCGATGCTGATCGCGGTGCCCATCGGCCTGTTCTCGGCCATCTATCTTGCCGAGTACGCCAACCCGCGATTCCGTGCCTGGGCCAAGCCCATGCTCGAGATCCTGGCGGGCATCCCCACCGTCGTCTACGGTTTCTTCGCCGCCCTCACAGTCGGGCCGGCGCTGCGCACGCTGGGCGAGAGCATCGGCCTTGAGGTGGCCTCCGAGAGTGCGCTGGCAGCCGGCCTGGTCATGGGCATCATGATCATCCCGTTCGTCTCCTCGCTGGCCGACGACATGATCACTGCGGTGCCCCAGTCGCTGCGCGATGGCGCCTATGCCCTGGGCGCGACGCGCTCCGAGACCATCCGCCAGGTGGTGCTGCGCGCGGCGCTGCCGGGCATCGTCGGTGGCGTGCTGCTGGCGGTCTCGCGCGCCATCGGCGAGACGATGATCGTCGTGATGGCCGCGGGACTGGCCGCGAACATCACCGCCAACCCGCTGGAGGCGGTGACCACCGTGACGGTGCAGATCGTCACCCTGCTCACCGGCGACCAGGAATTCGACAGCCCGAAGACCCTGGCGGCCTTCGCGCTCGGCCTGATGCTGTTCGTCACGACGCTGGCCCTGAACGTGCTTGCCCTGTTTGTGGTGCGCAAGTACCGGGAGCAATATGAGTAAGACCCACGCGCAGACGCGCCAGCAGGTCGAGCGCAGCCTGCGCCGCCGCTATCGTGCCGAACGGCGCTTCCGGATGTATGGCCTGTGTGCGGTGCTGCTGGGCGTCGCGGCGGTGCTGGTGCTCTTCGGCACCATCTTCGGGCGCGGCATGTCCGCGTTCCGCCAGGCGGAGATCCGGCTCGAGGTCCACTACGACCCGGCGGTCATCGATCCAGACGGCCGGCGTGACGAAGATGTGCTGGCGACGGCCGACTACAACCAGCTGATCCGCGCCGCATTGCGTGACGTATTCCCGGACGTGCAGGACAGGGCGGAACTGCGCCAGCTGTATGCGCTGGTCAGCGCCGCCGCGCCGTTCCGCCTGCAGCATCGCGTGCAGGCGGATCCCTCGCTGATCGGCTCGCGTGAGACGGTCACCTTCCAGGCGCGCGCCGACGTGGACCAGCTGCTCAAGGGGCATGTGGACCGCGACCTGCCCGAGGACAGCCGGGTGCTCACCGATCGGCAACTGGCCTGGGTGGACGAGCTGCTGGCGCGCGACCAGCTCGGACTGGCATTCAACACCGGCTTCTTCACGAACGGCGATTCGCGCGATCCGGAGCAGGCCGGCGTGCTGGGCGCGCTGGTGGGCTCGCTGCTGACGCTCGCGGTGACGCTGCTGCTGTCATTCCCGATCGGCGTCGCCGCGGCCATTTACCTGGAAGAGTTCGCCGCGCGCAACCGCTGGACCGACCTGATCGAGGTGAACATCAACAACCTCGCCGCGGTGCCATCGATCGTGTTCGGCTTGCTGGGCCTGGCCGTGTTCCTGAACTACTTCGGCATGCCACGCTCGGCGCCGCTGGTCGGCGGCTTCGTGCTGACGCTGCTGACCCTGCCCACCATCATCATTGCCAGCCGCGCCGCGCTGAAGAGCGTGCCGCC
>CAZWDR010000076.1:0-12702 GCA_964632365.1 uncultured Steroidobacteraceae bacterium | reverse complement strand
TGTCCATCGACATCAACTCCGCGCGCGCCACGCGCGGCTCGGACATCGAAGCCACCGCGCTGAACACCAACCTCGAAGCGGCTGACGAGATCGCGCGCCAGCTGCGCATCCGCGACGCCGGCGGCCTGATCGTCATCGACTTCATCGACATGGAGTCGAGCAAGAACCAGCGCGAGGTCGAGGAGCGGCTGCGCGATGCGGTCAAGCAGGACCGCGCGCGCATCCAGATCGGGCGCCTGTCGCGCTTCGGCCTGCTCGAGATGTCGCGCCAGCGCCTGCGTCCGTCGCTGGGCGAGCACAGCCACATCGCCTGCCCGCGCTGCGCGGGCCTGGGCAACATCCGCAGCGTCGAATCGATGGCGCTGGCCATCCTGCGCCTGGCCGGCGAAGACGCGCGCAAGGACCGCACCGCGCGGCTGGTGCTGCAGGTGCCGGTGGCCGTGGGCACCTACCTGATGAACGAGAAGCGCCGCGCGCTCACCGCCATCGAGGAGAAGTGCGGCATCGACCTGGTGCTGGTGCCGAACCCCAACATGGAGACGCCGGAGTTCGAGATCCGTCGCGTGCGCAGCGACGAGCTCGGCCTGCCGGAGAACGCACAGCACTCCTATCGCATCCCTGCGCCGCCGGTGCCGCCGGATGTCACCGCGCTGCAGCCGAAGCGCCCGGGCACGCCGGTGGCCGCCGTGACCACCATCATCCCCACCGCACCGGCGCCCGCGGCACCAGAGCCGCCCCCGCCCGCGCCGCCGCCACCACCACCGCCGCGCCGTGGCCTGTTCGGCACGATCAAGACCATGCTGTTCGGCGATGCGCCGGCGGCCAACGAGTCGGGCGAGACCCGCAAGGAGCCGGCACGAACCGAGCGCAAGGGGCGTGATTCGCGCGATGGCCGTGGCCAGCGCGGCGATCGCGACCGCCAGCGATCGGGTCGCGACCGTGATGGCCGCGGCGCGGATCGCGGCGAGCGGTCCGACCGCAAGGACCGCGACGGCCGCCAGGCCCAGGGCCGCGACAAGGACAAGGACCAGAAGGACAAGGACCACCGGGACCGCGACCGCAAGGCCGGCGACGACTCGCGCCGCCAGTCCCCGCAGCGCGGCGAGCAGAAGCCGCGCCGCGAACCGCAGCCGCGTCCGGCGGAGTCCGCGGTGGCAAAGGCGCCAGAGCCAATGGCAGAGCCGGTTGCGGCCGGTTCACCGGAATCCGGTGCAACGCCGATGGCGCAGGGCGAGAAGCGCTCACGTCGCGGCGGGCGTCGCCGTCGCGGCCGCGGTGGCCGGGGCGAAGGCGCGGCCGCGCTGGGCGCCGGTGGCGATGCCGGTCTCAATGGCAGCGCCAATGGCCATGGCAACTGGCACGATGACGAGGGCGGCCCTGCGCAGCAGGGTGCGGACCGCGACGACGGCGCGCATGCGCCGCCACCGATGCCGCCGGCCGAGCGTCGTCCCGAACCCCACCCGCATGCCGGCACCGACCTGCAGGTCGATGCGGATGCGCCCCGCCCGGCACCCCGTCCGGCGGTGCCGCCGCCGCCGCCGCCTCAAGAGCGACCCAATGTGGTCTGGTCCTCTGCCGCGCCGCCGGGCCCGGGACCTGCGGACCTCAGCCAGCGGGACGAATAGCGCATGCCCCCGGACCCTCGGGGACCTGTGCGCCTGACCGGCCCGCGAAGCCTCGTGGGCCGCGTCATCGGCGCGCTGGTGACGCTGGCCGTGCTGGTGGTCGGGCTGATGTTCTCGGCCGTGCTGTTCGGCGTCGCGCTGGTGCTGGGCCTGCTGGTCTGGGGCTGGCTGTGGTGGAAGATGCGCAAGGTGATGCGACAGATGCGGCGGGATCCGCGCTTCCAGCAATTCCAGGATGCCGCCAGCCGCGCCTCCGCGACGGATGAGGCCGGCGGCCGCATCATCGAGGGCGAGGTGCTGCACGAGGAATGGAAGGACGGTCGCGGCCGGCGCGACTGAAGCGCGCCTCAGTTCGCGGGCGGGGCCTGCCGCAAGTTGCGCAGCAGGCCGCGCACACCCTTTTCGGACAGGTCGAGCACCTGCTCGAAATGCTCCGTGCCGCCATAGTACGGATCCGGCACCGTCGCGCAGCCCGGCTCATCGCAATACGACATGAACAGCCGCACGCGGTCCTCGAATCCATGCGGCGCCATCGCGCGCAGGTTGCGCAGGTTTTCCTCGTCCATCGCCAGGATCAGGTCGAACTGGCGGAAGTCCTCCGCCTGCACCTGCCGGCCACGCAGTCCCGAGATGTCGTAACCGCGCCGGTGCGCGGCCTGGATGGCACGCGAATCCGGCGGTTCGCCGATGTGATAATCGGCCGTTCCGGCGGAATCGAATTGCAGCGGCAGATCCGCTGCCTCGCGCGCGGCCAGCGCCCTGGCCACGCCCTCGACGGTGGGCGACCGGCAGATGTTTCCCAGGCACACAAACAGGATCTTCACGTCGATCGCTCCCGCCTGATCGAATCGTAGGTGGTCAGCGCGCCATACAGGTCGGGCCGACGGTCGCGGAACACGAACCAGCCGTCGCGCTGCTCGGCGAGCTCCGCCAGATCGAACTGCGCCAGCAGCACCGATTCTTCTTCCTCGCCGGCCTCGGCCACCTTCGCGCCATGCGCATCGGCGATGAACGAGGATCCATAGAAGCGGATGTAAAGGTCATCGGGCGACTGCAGCGAGCGCTCGGTGCCGATGCGGTTCGATGCCACCAGCGGCATCAGGTTCGCCGCCGCATGACCCTGCTGCGTGCGCTGCCAGTGATCGCGTGAATTCAGCGGCGGCGCCGGTGGCGGCTCGGTGCCGATCGCAGTGGGATAAAGCAGCAGCTCCGCGCCCATCAGCGCCATCGCGCGCGCGCATTCGGGAAACCACTGGTCCCAGCAGATGCCGACGCCGATGCGACCGAAGCGCGTCGGCCACACCTTGAAGCCGGTGTCGCCGGGCGCGAAGTAGTTCTTTTCCTGGTAGCCCGGTCCGTTCGGGATGTGCGCCTTGCGGTAGGTGCCGAGCACGGCGCCGTCGGCATCGATCATCGCGACGCTGTTGAACGCCGACAGACCGGCGCGCTCGAAGAAGCTCACCGGCAGCACCACCGAGAGCTCGCGCGCCAGCTTCGTCATGCGCTGCACGGCTGGATTCTCCGCCAGCGTGGTCGCCAGCCGCAGATGGCGCGCATCCTGCTCGATGCAGAAATACGGCGTCTCGAACAGCTCCTGCAGCAGGATCACCTGCGCGCCGTCGCGCGCGGCGCGGCGGAGCAGCCGTTCGGCGTTGTCGAGGTTTGCATCGCGGTCCCAGCCGCATGCGAATTGTGTGGCGGCGACGGTGACGCGCCGCGAGGTCCGCGCCAGATGCGCGGGCAGCTGCCTTTGGGTCATGCCCCACGGTATCATGCGTGCCCGTGCGCAAAACACTCGCCCCCTCCTGGCGCCGTTACCGGGCGCTGCCGCCCGTCTCCCGCGAGCTGGTCACGCTGGCGCTGATGCTGCTGGTGTCGCTGACGCTGCTGCCCGTGGCCATCTGGTTCGCGGGCCAGGTCTTCCTCGGCGACTACATCCGCGACCCCTCCGGCGCCCCGGTGGGCGGGTTCGGATCACTGTGGTTCGATTACGTGCGCGGCATCGCCAGCGGCTCGTTCGGTTACTGGCTGGCATTCCTCGGCCCGTGGCTGCTGCTGCTGGCCGTGCGGGGCATCGCCGCCCTCGGCCGCCGCGATCGTCATCACCCGGCCTCGCCGGCCCGGACATCGCCGAACAAGTTGACATAAATCAAGCACTTGCTTGACGCGCGGCACAGAAGGCCCGACCATCGTCAAATGCAAGGCAATCAGAACGACAAGCGCCCCATCAAGCTGGGCGACACGGCGCGCATCGACCGGCGCAACACCATCCTGGCCCAGATCGAGGCGGCCCTGCTGGCCGACAAGCTGGCCATCGAAGAGGTGCAGGCGCGAAGCGGCGGCTCAGATCCCTACAATCGCGGCACCGCCGTCAGCGGCGGCACAGCGGGCGTCTGGAACGCCCGGCGTCCACGCTGAAGTCCCTGGCGCGCCACACTCCCGCGGCGCGCGCGGCTGCGACCCTCCTGGTGCCAGCTGGTCCGGCCAGCTAGTCCGGCCAGTAATAAAACGTGACCAGCACCACCGTGGCCAGCATCGCGAACATCGCGTACACCCGCCACGGACGCCGCCGGATCTGTGACCAGAATGCGGCCACCGAAGTCGCCGTCAGCAGTGCTGCCCAGGCAATGGCCTTCGACAAGGGTCGGAATTCTCCTGCCAGCCGTTCGTGGAACTCGGGCAGCAGCCAGAACACCAACAATGTCATGATGAGCCCGGCCAGCAGTGCAACCGAGGACCCCATGACGATTCCGATCAACGCCGCAAGCGGTTGCACAACCCCTACCCTCCTTCTAGCCTCGGGATCATGACAGCAAACGAACTGAAGCGGCGCACGCGTCGCCCCCTGACCACGGTCGCCCTCTCGGCATTGCTGGTCCTGTCGCTGGCGGGCGCCGGCTCCACCGGTGCGCCGGCCGGCCAGGCCCAGAGCCTGTTGCCGGCCGACGCGCTGGCGCCTGCAGAACGCCACCGCCTGCTCGCGCGCCGCATCGGCACACTGCTCGAATCGGCGCACTACCGGCGCGCGAGCATCGACGACACCATGTCGGAGCAGGTGTACAAGCGCTACCTCGACTCCCTCGACGGGCAGCGCAGCTACTTCCTCGCCAGCGATGTCGCCGAGTTCGACAACTGGAAGCGGCGCTTCGACGACATGATGCGCAGCGGCAATGTCGAGCCCGCGTTCGTGATGTATGCGCGCCTGCAGCAGCGCAACCGCGAGCGCGTCGAGCATGCGCTGTCGCTGCTGGCCTCCGCGCCGGACTTCACCGTGCAGGAAGCCTTCGAGTTCGACCGCGAGGATGCCCCGTGGCCAACCACTGCGGCCGAACTCGATGAGCTGTGGCGCAAGCGCGTGAAGAACGATGCGCTGTCGCTGGCGCTCACCGGCAAGGAGTGGCCCCAGATCGCCGAGACACTCACCGAACGTTACGAGCGCGTGCTCAAGCGCGCCGAGCAGGTGACGGCAGACGAGGTGTTCGAGAACGTGATGAACGCCTACGCCCGCGCATTCGACCCGCACTCCAATTACTTCTCGGCGCGCAATTCGGAGGAATACCGCATCGAGATGAGCCTGTCCTATGAGGGCATCGGCGCGACGCTGCAGTCCGAGGACGACTACGCCAGCATCGTGAACCTGCTGCCGGGCGGGCCGGCTGCCACCGCCGGCACGCTGGGCATCAAGGATCGCATCACCGCGATCGCGCAGGGCAGCGACAACTTCCAGGACGTGATCGGCTGGCGCCTCGACGACGTGGTGAAGCTGATCCGCGGCAAGGGCGGCACGGTGGTGCGCCTGCAGGTGCTGCCGGCCGGCGCCGCGCCGGGCTCGCCGGAGAAGATCGTCGAGCTCACCCGCGGCAAGGTCACGCTCGAGAACAAGGCCTCGAAGAAGGAACTTCGCAAGGTCACGCGCAACGGCAAGGAGCTGAACATCGGCGTGATCAGCGTGCCCACCTTCTATCGCGATGTAGAGGCCGAGGCCCGCGGCGAGCGGGACTTCCGCAGCACCACGCGCGATGTGGCCAACCTGCTCGAGGAGCTGCGCACCGAGGGTCCCATCGACGGGCTGATCCTCGACCTGCGCGGCGATGGCGGCGGCTTCCTGCCCGAGGCCACCGCGCTCACGGGCCTGTTCATCGACCGCGGACCGGTGGTGCAGCTGAAGGACTACACCGGTCGCGTCGAGGTGCTCGACGATCCCTCACCGGGCCAGACGGCCTATGACGGCCCGATGGTGGTGCTGATCGATCGCTACAGCGCGTCGGCCTCCGAGATCTTCGCCGGCGCCATCCAGGACTATGGCCGTGGCTACGTGATCGGCCAGCGCAGCTTCGGCAAGGGCACGGTGCAGAACCTGATCCCGCTCGACCGCTGGACGCAGACGCCGGTGGACGGACAGCTCACCGTGACCATCGGCAAGTTCTACCGGGTCACCGGCGAGAGCACGCAGCATCGCGGCGTCGAGCCGGACATCACGCTGCCCTCGGCCATCGACATGGAGGAAGTCGGAGAGAGCGCGCTGGAGGGCGCCCTGCCCTGGGATCGCATCCAGCCGGCGAGCTTCCGCCGGGTCAGCATGCCGGGACGCGTGCCCAGTGCGACCGACCTCGAGAAGGCCGAGCTGGCCCGCGCCGGCGACGATCCGGACTTCCGCTGGCTCGTCGACAGCATCGCGGCGGCCGAGAGCCTGCGCGCCCAGACCTCCGTCTCGCTGAACCTGGCCGAACGCAAGGCCGAGCGCGAGAAGCTCGATGCCGAGCGGCTGGCGCGCGAGAACGCGCGTCGCAAGGCACGCGGCCTGCCCGTGTTCGCGACCCTCGAGGACATGGAAAAAAGCCCGTCGGCCGACGGCGAGGCCGTGGCCGAAGGCGAGGTGGCGGTGGGCGAGGACAAGGTGCCCGACGTGCTGCTCGAGCGCACCACGCAGATCGTCGGCGACCTGGTGGCGGGGTTGCCGGAGGCCGCGCCCGGCGCGATGGCCCGCCAGCAGCCCGCGGCCGGCACGGCGCGTCCCGCGACGCAGTGACCTTCAAAGTTGCCGCGCTGCCTGCCCGCAGCGCGGCAACCCGGCCGTCCTATTCCTCGGCGTTGTAGAGCAACCCCGAGGTTCCCCACAGGTCCTGACCGAGCAGGTCCCAGTGCATCTGCTGCCCGCGGCCAAGCCCGGACCGCAGCGCCTGATACAACGACTCATCCCGCGGATGCGTGTCGCCCGGCAGGCGGTACTGCACATTGGCCGCAAGGTGATCGGCCAGCCGGCGCGCCTCGGTCGCAAGGCCCGGCGCGTTCTGCGTCAGCGCCGCGCGCGCACGCGCGATTTCCTGCATTGCCGCCATCGCCTGTTCCGGCCCGCCTTCCATCGGCGGCTCCGAGCGCGACATCGCGTCGACCATGCGCTTGACCAGCGTGTGCGGCACCACGCGCAGCGCCAGCGTCTGCGCGGCGGCGACGATGGTGAGATTCAGCATGCGCCGGGCATCCAGCGACAGGCCGGGATACTTGGCCCCGCCCGCCTCCTCGATCCTGGCCAGCTGCGAGCGCGCCTGCTGCAGCTCGTGGTCGGTGGACAGCGCCTCCGCGTGCACGGCGGTCCGCTGACGCAGCAGCTCGCGCCGCCGGAAGTACTGCCACCAGCGCTGGGAACGCGCCAGCGCGCCATGCACTGCGGACAGGCGCGCCCGCGCGTCGGCGGCGGCGCCCTCCGCACGCGCCACTGCCGCGCGGGCGCCCTGCTGCCGCTCGAAGAGCTGGCGGTTCAGATCGGACAGGAACTGCTTGCGTTCGCGCTCCTCGCGCGCCTTGGCCAGCTCGCGCACCAGCGCCGCGATCTGGTTGTGACCGGTGTCCCAGAGCTCGCGCAGCTGGTAATGCACCAGGCAATGCAGGCCGCTGACCGGTTGCCCGAGGAAAGCCTCCAGGCGCTGCAGCTGCTCGCGCACGCGCAACGTGGCCGCCTCCTGCAGCTTCACGCGGTCCTTCAGGCGGTGGGCTTCATCCTGGGATTCGGCAAGCGTCTTCTTCAGCTCCGCGCGGTTGCGGAACAGGTGAATGAGTCGCTGGTCCTCGGGCGCTTCCGGGTGTTCGAGTTTCACCCGGGTGCGGAGGATCTTTCCAAACCAGTTGACGGCGTCGGACGAAAACAAGCGGGAGGCTTCCCTTCAGGCCAGGCGGTGTCCCAGCTCCAGGCAGTATTCCAGCCACTTGTTTAACATGTTGTTGTGCAGCCAGCGCTGCGCCAGTTCACGCTCTGCCTGTGCCGGATTCCCTGAACAGGGCTCCGGCTGGTCCGCCGGCCAGTGCTGGGCCTGCGCCATGCGCGCGTCGGTGTAGACGCGGATGCGCACGTCCGGATAGGTGAGGAAGGTCTGAAGTCCCGGTCCCACCGCCGTGGCGTCATGGAACAGGTGCGTCAGCGACACCGTGGTGGTGTAAGGGCATTGTTCGAGCACCGTGAGGCGCAGGTCGCAGCCACCGGCCACCTGCGAGATGCGCTCGCCACGCAGCTGCGCCGGATCACCCGTGAGCTGTGTCAGGCGCAGGTAGTTGCTCTCGTACAGCGACATCAGCGCCGCGAAGCCCCGCGGCCGCGCACGCCAGCTGGCCGGCAGCAGTGCCTCGTTGCGCAGCCCCACGCTCATGCCAGCTCCACCGGACCGCGCGCGGCCTCGATGAACAGCCGGCTGCGATAGAAGGCCAGCTCGCGGATCGAATCGTGGATGTCGGCCAGCGCCAGATGCGCGGCCTGCTTCTCGAAGCCTGTGGTCTGCTGTGGCGCCCAGCGGCGCGCGAGTTCCTTCACCGTGCTCACATCCAGGTTGCGGTAGTGGAAGTAGCGTTCCAGTTGCGGCATCTGCCGTGCAAGGAAGCGCCGGTCCTGGCAGATGCTGTTGCCACACATCGGCGAGGTGCCGCCCGGCACCCAGGTCTTCAGGAACTCGAGCGTGGCCGCCTCTGCTTCAGCAAGCGTCGTATGGCTCTCGCGCACGCGCGCGGTGAGTCCGCTCTGGCCATGCTGCCGCGTGTTCCATTCGTCCATGCCGGCGAGCACCTCGTCACTGGTGTGGATCGCGAAAACGGGACCCTCGGCCAGCACGCGCAGCTGCGCATCGGTGACGACGGTGGCGATCTCGATGATCGTGTCGGATTCCGGCTTCAGGCCGGTCATCTCCAGGTCGATCCAGATCAGGTTCTCGCGATTCTGCACGCCAGGCCTCTTGAAACCAGTGTCTGTGGCATTCTAGGGTTCGTGATTGCCGAAGTCATTGCCACCTACGGACGACACCTCCTGGTGCGCGATGTGGCTGGCACACAGTACAAGGCACGTCCCCTCGGGCGGAAGCTCGAAATCGTCTGTGGCGATCAGGTAAATTGCGAGTCCCACAACGGCGAGATGCTCGTCTCGGGCACCCTGCCCCGCAGCACCTTCCTCCGCCGCAGCACGATCCGCGGCCGCAGTGAACCACTCGCCGCCAATCTCACGCAGCTGTGCATCGTCGTCGCGCCACTGCCCGCGCCCGACCTGTTCCTGCTCGACCGATACCTCTGTGCCGCAGAGTGCGCCGGGCTCCAGGGCCTCATCATCGCGAACAAGAGTGACCTGGCTGAATCGCCGCAGCTCTGCGCAGCGCTCGCGCCGCTGGTCGCGCTGGGCTACGGCGTCATCCGCGTCAGCACCCACGAAGCGCCCGGGACCGGTGGCACCAATCCGGGCGTGGCGCCGCTGCGCGATGCATTGCGCGGCGCCACCACCATCCTCGTGGGCCAATCCGGCGTCGGCAAATCCTCGCTGACCCGCCTGATGTGCCCGGATGCCGCGGACATCGCCATCGGTGATCTGATGCGCGAGGAGGAAGGCCGCCACACCACCACCGCCTCGCGCCTGTATGACTGCGATGGCGGCGGCCGCATCATGGATTCCCCCGGCGTGCGCGATTTCGCGCCCGCCATCGACGATCTCGAACCGGCCACGCTCGGCTTCCGCGAGGTGGCGCGGCTTGCGCCGCAGTGCCGCTTCCAGGATTGCCTGCACCTGCACGAGCCGTCGTGCGCGGTGCGCGCCGCAGTCGACGCGCAGGTGGTGGACGCGCGGCGTTACGAGAGCTACCGCCGACTCAGGCGGCTCTACCAGCAGCTGTGGGAGAAACGCCCCGAGGGCGAACGCGCGGCGCGTCGGCGCTGACGGCTGCCCGCGCGCCGACCTGCGCGGCCGCTCAGGCCGCGCGGTCCGGTTCCGGCGCTGGCGCCGGCGCATTCACCCGCACGTCCAGCACCGTCAGCGTGCGCGCACCGCCCACCGGCGAGGGCCAGTCGATCGACTGTCCGGCACGCAGGCCGAGCAGGGCCGCCCCGATCGAGGTCAGCACCGAGATGCGGTTGCGGTTCACGTCCGCATCCTGCGGCCACACCAGCGTGACTTCGCGCTGGCGGTCCTGCTCGTCCTTGTACGTGACCAGCGCGCCGACGCGCGCCACGCCGGAGTCGAATTGCTGGTCGGGAACGATCTGCGCACGCGCCAGTTCCCGTTCCAGGTAGTCGGCCACGTCGGGCGCCAGGCGCTCGGCGGCGCCGGCCAGATCCATGAGCCGGTCGTAATCGCCGGCCGGGATCACGATCTTGGGCAGCTGTCCTTCTCGGGGCTGGTTGTACTGCATGCGATCCGCTCCTGGAATGCCGCCGGCGAATGGAATGACCCGCCGGTCAGCGTGAATGGGGAAACTGTACTTGAGATGGCTTCGATGGAGACCGGCCCCGGACGAAGCGCGCGAACGGCTACGCCCGGGGCGAGTGGCCCTGGATCAGGTGCCCTGCGGCACGCGCAGGCAACCGGAACTTCATTGAGGCGCAGGTCGGCATCGATCTGAGCATAGGGCCTTTGGGCCGATAGTCAACCGGCGCCCCGGGGCGGTCACCCCGGTCGGCGCCGCGCGGCCGCTGTCGGCATGCGCTCACGCGCGCAGGGCAGCCCGGCCGCTTCCTGCACCGGCCGGCAGCCAGCGACGCTGGCATCCCGTCACGACGCTGGCATCCCGTCACGACGCTGGCATCCCATCACAAGGAGTCCATCCATGCTTCGCTCCACACGGCTCATGCATCGCACCACGGTCGCACTGCTGCTCGGCCTGGGCGCCACGGGCACCGCCCTTGCGCAGTTCACCGGGCCGGGCGCCCGGTCCCCCGAGTCGCGCCCCGTCGCCCGCACCGTGGCGGAGGTGCTGAAGGAACCCACCGATGACCGGCTGGTGGAGCTGACGGGCAATCTGGTCCGGCAGACCGGACGCGAGCTGTACCTGTTCAAGGATGCCACTGGCGAGATCACGGTCGAGATCGACGATGAGGACTTCCCGGCCGGCCAGCCGGTGGGCGCCGAGGCGCGGGTGAAGATCAGCGGCGAGGTGGATGCCCGGGTGATGCGCGATCCGCGCATCGACGCCGAGCGCCTGGAGGTGCTGTCCGCCACACAGGACGGGTCCGCCGCGACGCGCTGAGCCAGCGACGGCGCGCCGTCAGGAGACGTGCTGCCGGCCGGCCAGTGCGGCCGCCAGCGTGCCGCCGTCCACATACTCCAGTTCGCCACCGAAGGGCACGCCCTGCGCGATGCGTGAGGCCGGGAGGCCGCGCGCGCGCGCCAGTTCGGAGATGAAATGCGCCGTGGCTTCGCCCTCGACGGTGGAATTGGTCGCCAGGATCACCTCGCGCACCTCGCCCTGCGCCAGCAGCAGGTCCAGCTCATGCAGCCCGAGCTGCTCAGGTCCGATGCCGTCCAGCGGCGAGAGGTGCCCCATCAGCACGAAGTAGCGGCCCCGATAGGCACCGGAATTCTCCACCGCGATCACATCGGCCGGCGATTCGACCACGCACAGCTGCGCGGTGTCGCGCGACGGCGAGGCGCAGACAGGGCACAGCTCGCCCTCGGCCAGCATGCGGCACCGGCTGCAGCGGCCGATGCGCTCCAGCGCATGCGTCAGGGCCTGCGACAGCTCGCGCGCCGCGACACGCCGGTCCTGCAGCAGGCGGAAGGCCAGGCGCTGCGCGCTCTTCGGGCCGATGCCGGGCAGCGCGTGCAGCGCCTCGATCAGCCGCGCCAGCGACTCCGGATGCTTCATCGAGGCCGGATCAGAACGGCAGCTTCATGCCCGGTGGCAGCGACAGGCCGGCCATCGCGCCGGACATCTTCTCGTTCACCGCCAGGCCCACCTTGTGGGTGGCGTCATTGATCGCCGCGGCGATCAGGTCCTCGAGCATTTCCTTGTCTTCGCGCAGCAGCTGCGGATCGATCTGGACGCGGGCCGCCTCGTGCTTGCCGTTCAGCGTCACCTTGACCATGCCGCCGCCGGACTCGCCGGTCGCGGTGATCTGCGCGACCTCCGCCTGTGCCTTCTGCAGGTTCTCCTGCACGGCCTGCGCCTGTTTCAGGATGTTGCCGATGTTGCCGCGCATGTCAGTTCTCCTTCGGTGAATTCGGTCGCACGGAGTCCGGGAAGATCGTGGCCCCCATGCGCTTCTGCAGCGCCTGGATGGTGGGATCCGATTCGAGTGCGGCACGCGCCTGCGCCACCCGTTCCTGGTCCTGCCGTTTCATTTCGATCGCCGGCGTGACCGGCGCGCCGACGGCGGGCACCTCGAACTGCAGCCGCACGGTCTCGCCGAGGTAGCGCGACAGCGCGTCGGTGAGCCGCGCCTCGTTGCCGGGCGTGCGCGTGGCGCGCGGATCGAGCAGCAGGCGCACCAGCGCCCCCTGCCGCCCGGCCAGCGCGCAGTTGGCCGCAAGCTGGCGGGCGGAGCCTGCGAGGCCCAGCTGCTCGACGATGGCCGACCAGTTCGCCGGCTCGAACGGCAGCGCCGGCGCGCTGGCGCCGCGCGGCGCCTCGGCACCAACCGCCGCGGGCGCGGGCGTGGGCGCCGGAGCGCTGGCTACCGCCGCCCGTGCCGCGGCCCGCGCGACGGTGGCGCGTACACCCGCGGCACCAACGGAGCGCTCGCCCGCAGCAGCCGGCGCGCTGCCGGCACGGTCCGGCGCATCGGGCCGGAAGGCCAGCATGCGCACCAGCGTCAGCGCAAAGCCGCTGCGCTGGTC
>CAZWDR010000075.1:0-12951 GCA_964632365.1 uncultured Steroidobacteraceae bacterium | reverse complement strand
GCGCCTTGTGCACGGCATAGAAGCCCTCGGCCTCGGCACGCGACAGGTGCGTGAGGCGGGACGCCACGATCTTGAGACCGGCAGCCTCGAAGCGGCGGTAGATCTCGCCGATCAGGTTGCGGGCCACGCCATCGGGTTTGATGATCGAAAAGGTGCGCTCAAGCGCCATTGGGCGGTTACTCCGGCAGTTGTGAAAAAGTGCCGGATTTTACCTGCTGGAGCCGGCCGCGGGCAATCGCAATCGCTGCGGAAGTGCCGGTTTCTTAAAGGTTTTTCAGATGCTGAAACTTTCGCCGCAGCCGCACTCGCCCTTGACGTTGGGATTCTGGAAGCGAAATGACTCGTTGAGACCCTGCTTCACGAAGTCGACCGTGGTGCCGTCGATCAGCGCGATGGCCGCAGGATCGACGAACACCTTGACGCCGCGATCCTCGAAAACGAGGTCGCTGGGCGCGGATTCATCGGCGTAGTCGAGCACGTAGGCGAAGCCGGAGCAGCCGGTCTTGCGCACGCCCAGCTTCAGGCCCAGCCCCCGGCCGCGGGCGGCGAGGTATTTCTGGACACGGTCAGCAGCAGCAGCAGTCAGCGAAATGCTCATTCAGGTCACCGGGCGCAAGGCGTTGAGGGCATCCTCGATAATGAGCATTCGCCCGAGTTTTTCAATGGGCGCCTGCACTGCCTGCCGCCACAGGTCGGGTGTGCCCAGCTCGATGAAGTGCAGGCTGAGGCCGCGCATCTGCTCGCACAGAAGGCTGCAGACGGCAGCGGTGTGCGGGCAGCCGTAGTACTGCACGTCCGCCCGCTGGATCACCTCGCCTTCGACGCGCACGCTGAAACGCACCCAGGTGCCCAGGCGCTCGGCGCCGGCCTCGCCCAGCCACCATTCGCCGGGACCCTCGGCGCGCGAGACGGGGCGCGCGGGAGACGCGTTCCACAGGCGTGCGTGCGTGCGGCGTACCGCCGCGATCGCGGCATCCACGTGCGCGCTGGTGGTGTCGTGGCCAAAGCTGAAGCGCAGCGAGCTCTGCGCCGCCTCGGTGTCGCGGCCCAGCGCGCGCAGTACATAGGACGGCTCGCCGGTCTGCGAATTGCATGCGGATCCGCTGGAAATGGCCAACTCGGGCAGCCCGGCGAACAGGCTTTCGCCCTCGACGCCGGCGAAGGTGACATTGAGGATATGGGGCGCGCCCGGACGGCCATTGCGCAGCGCGCCGGGCAGGTCGCGCACCCCTTCCCACAGCCGCTCGCGCAACGCCGCGAGGTGCGCGGCGTGTTGCGCACGACGCTGCGCCGCGAGCCGGCAGGCCAGCCCGAAGCCCACGATCTGGTGCGTGGCCAGCGTGCCGGCCCGCAGGCCGCGCTCGTGGCCGCCGCCAAGCACCGCGGCACGCAGCTGCGGACGATGGGCCGGCGAGACATACAGCGCGCCGATGCCTTGCGGGCCACCCAGCTTGTGGGCGGTGAAGCTCAGCAGGGCCAGCTGGTCCACCGAAACCGGCAGCTTGCCGGCGGACTGCGCGGCATCGACATGCAGCGGCACGCCCTGCCGCGCGCACACCTGCGCCAGCGCGGGCAGGTCCTGCGCCACGCCGGTCTCGTTGTTCACATGCAGCAGCGACACCAGCGCGGTCTCCGGACGCAGCGCGGCGGCCAGCGCCGCGGGCTGCAGCACGCCCTCCGCGTCCGGCTTCAGCAGCGTCAGCGTGGCGCCCTCCACGGCCAGCGCGCGCAGGGGCTCAAGCACGGACTTGTGCTCGGTGGCCAGCGACACCAGATGCGGCTTGGTGTCGCGCGCGGCCAGCGCCCGCACGGTGCCGGCGATCGCGAGGTTGTTCGATTCGGTGGCGCCGGAGGTGAACACGATGTCGGCCGGCTCGCAGCCGACCAGCGCCGCAACCTCGGCCCGCGCCTGCTCCACCAGCTCGCGTGCGGCGCGGCCGGCGGCATGGTCCGAGGCGGCATTGCCGAGGCGCATCGCCAGCACCTCGGCCATGCGCGCGGCGACCTCTGGCAGCACCGGTGTGGTGGCCGCGTGGTCCAGGTAGAGCGGATCAATCGACATGTCGGCTCCGCTGCGGATCCATCCGGCCGGAAAGTCCCCGCGAGGCGGTGCGCGGCATCATCCCCGTCCTTCGCCCGCGCGGCGGCGACGGTCCTGCACGGCGCTGAGGATGCCGCGCAGGATGTTCACCTCGTTGGCATCGAGTTCGGCGCGCGCGAACATGCGGCGGATGCGGCCCATCAGGTGCGTGCCGCTCTGCGTGCGGTCGCGGAAGTCCGCCTCGTGCATCACCTGCTCCAGGTGCGTGAAGAACATCTCCATCTGCTTCGGCGTCGCCAGCGGCGCCTCGCGCTGTGCCTGCGTGCCGCTGCCCGGCGTGTGCCAGGCCATGCGGATTTCGTAGGCGATCAGCTGTGCCGCCATCGCGATGTTCAGCGATTCGTAGTCGGGATTGGCCGGGATGCGCAGCAGCGCATGCGCCGCCAGCAGGTGCTCGTTCGACAGTCCATAGCGCTCGGTGCCGAACACCACGGCCACCGCGCCGGCACCGGCGCGCGCCTCGGCGATGATGCGGGCACTGGCCTCGCGGGGCTCGATGACGCGGAAGTACTGCTCGCGGGTGCGCGCGGTGGTGGCCAGCACCAGGCTGCAGTCGGCGATGGCCTCGGCCAGCGTCGGCACCACGCGCGCGCGGGCGAGGACGTCGTCCGCGCCGGAGGCGCGGGCCGTCGCCTCCGGATCGGGAAACTGCCGCGGATTCACCAGCGCGAGGTCGGACAGTCCCATGTTCTTCATCGCGCGGGCCACCGCACCAATATTGCCGGGATGCGAGGTGTCGACGAGCACGAAGCGGATGGGAAGGTCAGTCATGAACCGCCTGATGTAGGAATTGCGGAGACGGGCGCCGCAACGCGCCTCTGCTATTCTAGCGCGCCGCCGTCGATGGCTTCCGTCAGAGCTTCACGTTTCATGCATCCGTATCTCAATACCGCCATCAAGGCCGCACGGCGCGCCGGCGACATCATCATCCGCGGCTTCACGCGCTTCGAGGGCGTCGAATCCACGGTCAAGGGCCACAACGACTTCGTCACCAGCGTCGACCACGCCGCCGAGGCGGCGATCATCGAGACGCTGTCCACGGCCTATCCCAGCCACGGCTACCTGGCCGAGGAAAGCGGCGAGACCAAGGGCAGTTCCGGCATCGTGTGGATCATCGACCCGCTCGATGGCACCACCAATTTCATGCATGGCTACCCGCATTTCGCGGTGTCGATCGCCTGCCAGATCGACGGGCGCATCGAGCACGCGGTCATCTACGATCCCATGCGCCAGGAGCTCTACACGGGCTCGCGCGGCAGCGGCGCCTTCCTCGAGAACCGCCGCCTCCGCGTCAGCAGCCGGCGGTCGCTCGATGGCGCGCTGATCGGCACGGGGTTTCCCTATCGCGACAACCTGCACCTGCTCGACACCTACCTTGCGATGTTCAAGGCGGTCACGCAGCGGGCCGCGGGCCTGCGCCGGCCGGGCGCCGCCGCGCTCGACCTGGCCTATGTGGCCGCCGGTCGCATCGACGGGTTCTGGGAATTCGGCCTGCGCGCCTGGGACACGGCCGCCGGCACGCTGCTGATCCGCGAGGCGGGCGGGCTCATCGCCACGCTCGATGGCGCGGAATACAAGCAGTTCGGCAACATCGTCGCCGGCACGCCGCGGGTGTTCAACGAACTGCTCGAGACCATCGAGCCGTTCCTGGTGCCGCAGCTGCGCGAAGCCGGGCTCTGACGCGCGGTCAGCCCCCGGCCTCGTCGCGCAGCAGCAACGCATGCCAGCCGGTGCGATAGGTCTCATAGCCGGCGGAGGCGGCATGGGCGACCAGCACCCGCCGCCCCTCCACCTGCGTGGTCACCACGCCGCGCCGCTCGCGGAACAGCGCCGCCCTTTCCGGGAAGTCCAGCACCGCTGACCGGCCGGGTCGCGTGTCGGCCAGCAGGCGACCTTCTGCATCCACCAGGCACGCCCGCGTGCGCGTGCGCTCGGCCGGCGACAGCGGCAGCTGCTCCAGCACGGTCTGGCCCAGCGCGCGCCACTTGAACAGGATGCCGAGCACGCCCAGCGGCGGTCCGGCCGGTAATTGCGGGACGCGCACCGCGCAGGAGTAGGCCAGCGTGCTCTGCCCGTCCACCAGCGGCGAGTCGTGCATGGACTGGAAGCCGAATTCGGTGCCGCTGCGCGTGCGCATCGCCGCACGGAACCACTCGCTGGCCTCGACGCGCGCGCCGGCGGAGCGGAAACGCGTCGGGCGGCCATTGCACACCACGCGGCCCTGCGCGTCGGCGATGACGAGATCCGCATAGACGGTATAGGAATCGAGGATCTGCCCCAGCCGCTGGCTGGCGTGGCGCGCGGTCGCGGCGGAGGGTTCGCGCAGCACTGCAGCGAGCGCCGGCTCGGTGGCCCACCAGCGCACATCGCAGCTGCGCTCATACAGGTTGCGATCCACGATGTCGATCGCGCTGCAGGCCAGGTCACACAGGCGACTGGCCACGACATCCTCGTTCAGCACCCGCAGCAGCACATCGAGGTCGGCGCCGCGGGCCTGCGATTCGCGGATCAGGCTCATCGCGGCCTCGCGCATGTTCTCGGACATGCGCGTGAGCTCCTGGCCCACGACGCCAAAGCCGGCGCCCGCGGCGCCGGCGCGGGCCGCCTCGATGCGCGCATTCATCGACAGCAGGTGGATGCCGCGGTTGATCTCCTGCATGCGATCGACCGCGCCGACCACATGCGCGCGCATGGCCTGTGACAGGCCGACCACGCGCGAGACCAGCTCCTCCGTCGAAAGTGCCGCCGCATCGGCGTCTTCAGGCCCGACCACCACAAATGCCATCCACGTGAGATTGATCCATCCGTCCCGCGCAGTGTGCGCGCAGGTCGCCACGCCATTCTGTGCGATGTGGCGCACGGTGCGGGAAAACAAGGCGTTTGTGCACCGGGAATTGGTTTGCCCGTTCAACTGCTGCAGCAGGTAGACTCATGGCATGTCCATGGCAGTACCCGGCATCGTGGACTTCGCCGGACGCATCGTGATGCTCGGCTGCGGCAGCATCGGGCAGGGTGTGCTGCCGCTGCTGCGGCGGCACGTGCGCCTGCAGGGCGAAGACAGCCTGATCGTGCTCTCGGCCGACGAGCAGGGACGCGGGGTGGCGCGCGAATGCGGCGTCGACTTCGTGCATGCACACCTCACACCCGGCAACCACGCCCGCCTGCTGGCGCGTTACGTGCGGCCCGGCGATCTGGTGCTGAACCTGTCGGTGAATGTGTCGAGCATCGATGTGATCCGCTTCTGCGCGGCGCGATCGGCGCTGTATGTGGACTCATCGATCGAGCCGTGGCCCGGCGTCTATGACAACCCGATGCTGGAGATGCGCCAGCGCACCAACTTCTTGCTGCGCGAGAAGGCCCTGCAGCTGGCGCGCGAACTGGGCGCCGACGCGCCCACTGCCGTGGTCGACCACGGCGCGAATCCCGGCCTTGTGTCCCATTTCGTCAAGCGCGCGCTGCTCGACCTGGACCGCACGCTGCGCGGCGGTGGCAGCCGCCCCGCCTCGAACGAGGAATGGGCCACACTGGCCCGCGACCTCGGCATCACCGTGATCCAGATCGCCGAACGCGACACGCAGGCCAGCGACCGCCCGAAGCGGCACGGCGAGTTCATCAACACCTGGTCCATCGACGGCTTCGTCGGCGAACTGATGCAGCCGGTGGAGCTTTCGGTGGGCACGCACGAGGAGAAGCTGCCGCATCGCGCGCGCGAGCATCGTCCCGGCTCGCACACGCTGTACCTGCCGCGACCCGGCTGCGGCACCTTCGCGCGCGCCTGGACACCGTCGGTGGGTGGCTACCAGGGCATGCTGATCACGCACGACGAGGTGTTCTCGATCGCCGACACGCTGACGCTGCGCGACGCCGGCGGCATCACCTACCGCCCGTCGGTGATGTTCGTGTACCACCCCTGCGACGATGCGATGCTGTCGGCAATGGAACTGGAAGGCCGTGGCTGGAAGATGCAGCCGTCGAGCCGGCGCCTCGACGAGGACATCGTCGCCGGCATGGACGAGCTGGGCGTGCTGCTGGCCGGCCATGCACGCAATGCCTACTGGTATGGCTCGCAGCTCACCATCGAGGAGGCGCGGCGCCATCTGCCGAAGGCCAACTCCACGACGCTGCAGGTGGTGGCGGGCGCACTGGCGGCCGTGGTGTGGGCGATCCGCAATCCCCGCCGCGGCCTGGTCGAGCCCGACGACATCGATTTCGAGGACTGCCTGGCCACCGCCACGCCGTATCTGGGCAACATGCATGGCGAGTTCACCGCCTGGACGCCGCTGCAGGGACGCGGCGAGCTGTTCCCGGAGAAGCTCGACGTGGACAACCCGTGGCAGCTGCAGAACATCCGCGGGAGGCAGTGGGTGGGCTGAGCGCGCGCCGCGCGGCGCGCGCCACCTAGGGTCGCCAGGCCCGCCCGTGGAAGTTCGCGATCGCGAGCCCGCAGGCCACGCTGGTGAAGGGGTCGTGGCCTTCCACCCGCCCCGGAAACACCGCTTCGAGCAAGGCCCGCACCGCGAAGATCTCCGAGGTGCCGCCGGTGCGGATGACCGCGTCGATCTGCCCCGCCGCGATGCCGGACCGCTGCAGCACGACCTCGATGCATTCGCGCGTCAGCGCCAGCACCGGCTGCAGGATGCTGTCGAACTGCGCGCGCGTGAACGGCACGGAGAGGTTCAGTTCCGGGATGTCGATGCGGGTTTCGAGGCGGCTCGACAGTTCGACCTTGGC
This sequence comes from uncultured Steroidobacteraceae bacterium, assembly GCA_964632365.1. Taxonomy (GTDB): domain Bacteria; phylum Pseudomonadota; class Gammaproteobacteria; order Steroidobacterales; family Steroidobacteraceae; genus ZC4RG30. The sequence goes on along the minus strand of CAZWDR010000075.1, from coordinate 6,119 downwards.
GCGCCGGATCGCCTGGAAGCAGTTGTAGCTGTAGTTGAACGTGACCAGGTCGAGCAGGCGCTGGAACTTCGCCGCCGCCGGTCCGCCGCGGGCAATGCGGTCGACCACCATCGCGCGCGTCTGGTTCTGGTTCAACAGGAAGGTCGTCGGCCAGTTGAGGATGCGCGCCTCGAATTCCTCGAACGGGAACAGCGTATCGACGGTGCGGCCCTCGACCTCGCGCACCCAGCGCTCGCCCTTGCCCAGCTCCGGGAACAGCATGTGCTCGAAGATCAGCTGGTCGATGCGATCGCCGCCCAGCGCCATGCCGTGCGTGGCGAGCACCTCGAACTGCGCGCCGTCGAACCGCACCACGGCGAGGTCGAGCGTGCCGCCGCCGAAGTCCAGCGTCAGCGCGATGCCGCGCGCGTGATGCGGCACGCTGTGCAGCCAGGAAAGAGTCGCCGCCACCGGCTCCGGATAGAACTGCGCCACGGGCAGCCCCGCGTGTGAATAGGCTTCGGTGAGCCGCGCCACGGCGACCGCATCGCGGTTGCCGGCGCGCCCCTCGAAGGTCACCGGACGACCGGCGTGCAATGGCGGCACCGGCGGACCCGGGTCCTGCTCCAGCGCCGCGCGGATCTGCACCAGGATCGGCGTCAGCAGCGCCACCAGGCGATAGTTGCGCTCGAACACCGACAGACGTTCGGTCTGCGCATCGCCCAGCAATCTTTTCAGGCCGAGGAACAGCCGCCCCGGCAGGGTGCGGTCCTGCAGCGGCCCATACACGACATTGCGGTCGGTCTGCAGGCGCGAGATGTCCTCGCCGGTGCTGTTGCCCGTCACGGACGAGGCCGACTCGCCGAGCACCTCGGCCACCAGTTCCACGCGGCGGCCCCGGTTCTCCTCCACATAGCGCTCGATGGCGGCCGCGCCGGTGATGGCGGCATAGCCACGGTCGAGGTGAATGGCCGTGGGCAGGATGGGACCGCCGGCATCGAGCACCACGCGGTGCAGGCGCTCCCCGTCGAACCATGCCGCTGCGGAGTTCGAGGTGCCGAAATCCAGTCCCACGCCGACCCGTGCCGGCCTGCCGCCGCGCGTCATCGTCTCAACCGCCCAGGTAGGCGCTGCGCACGCGCGGATCGGCGCGCAGCGCCGCAGAATCATCCTGCAGGATCAGCTCCCCGGACTCGAGCACATAGCCGCGGCTGGCGATCTCCAGCGCCAGGTTCGCATTCTGTTCCACCAGCAGCATCGTGATGCCGCGCGTCTGGTTGATCTCTCGGATGCGCGCGAAGATGGATTTGACCAGCAGTGGCGCGATGCCGAGCGAGGGCTCGTCGAACATCAGCAGACGCGGCGCGCCCATCAGCGCGCGCCCGATGGCCAGCATCTGCTGTTCGCCGCCCGAGAGCGTGCCCGCCAGCTGCGATTCGCGCTCGGCCAGGCGCGGGAACATTTCGAGCACGAAGTCGCGCTCGCGTCTCACGGCGGCCGCATCGCGCACCAGATAGGCGCCCATCGCAAGATTCTCGCGCACCGACAGATTCGCGAACACCATGCGGCCCTCGGGCACATGGCACAGCCCGCGCTGCACGATGCGGTGCGGGGCCATGCCGTCGATGCGCTCGCCGCACCAGGTGATGGTGCCGGACTGGGGCCGGATCAGTCCCGAGACCGTGCGCAGCGTGGTGCTCTTGCCGGCGCCATTGCCGCCGATCAGCGTGACGATGGCGCCCTCGGGCACCGACAGCGAGATGCCATGCAATGCGCGGATCGCGCCATAGCTGACCGCGAGCCCCTCGATGCTCAGCATGTGGATGCCGCCACGGCCGGCGCCTCCTCGCCGAGGTAGGCCTCGACCACCTTCGGATCGGTGCGCACCGTGGCGGGATCGCCTTCCGCGATCTTCACGCCGTGGTCGAGCACCACGATGCGCTCGCAGATGCGCATCACCAGCGGCATGTCGTGCTCCACCAGCAGGATGGTGACGCGGAAGCGCTCGCGCACGCGGGCGATCAGCTGCATCAGGTGCAGTTTCTCGGTGGGATTCATGCCCGCGGCCGGCTCGTCGAGCAGCAGCAGGCGCGGCTGCGTGGCCAGCGCCCGCACGATCTCGACACAGCGCTGGCTGCCGTAGGGCAGGCAGTCCGCAGGCTCGTCGGCCACCTTCGTCAGGCCGAAGAGCTCCAGCAGATCCATCGTGCGCGCCGTCACCCCGGCCTCGGCGTGGCGGAAGCCGGCCGCGCGCAGCAGCGCCGCGCCACCGCGGTGGTGCAGGTGACGGTTGAAGGCCACGCGCACGTTGTCGGCCACCGACAGCGAGCGGAACAGCCGGATGTTCTGGAAGGTGCGCGAGACCCCGAGCCGCGCGATCTGCCAGGGCTTCAGGCCCTGCAAGGACTGCCCGCCCAGCCGCAGCGCGCCCGCGGTGGGCGCATAGACGCCGGTCACGAGGTTGAACACGCTGGTCTTGCCGGCGCCGTTGGGACCGATCAGCCCCACCAGGGCGCCCTCTGCCACGCTGAATGAAAGGTCGCAGACCGCGTTGAGGCCGCCGAAGCGCAGCGAGCAGGCGTCGAGCGTCAGCAGCGCGCTCATCGGGTGGCCCTGCCCGCCCGCGATCCCCACCGGAACAGGCCCTGCGGGCGCAGGATCATCAGCACGACGATCAGCAGCGAATAGAAGATCATGCGCAGGTCGCCGAACCCGCGCAGCAGCTCGCCGGCCAGCGTCAGCAGGATGGCCGCGGCGATCACCCCGGCGGTGTTGCCCATGCCGCCCAGGATCACCATCACGACGATCTCGATCGAGCGCTCGAAGCCGAAGCCCTGCGGGGCGATGTATTGCCGGAAATGCGCATAGACGCCGCCGGCCACGCCGGCGAAGAACGCGCCGACCAGGAACGCGACGATCTTGTAGCGCACGGTGTTGATGCCCATGGCCTCGGCGGCGATCTCGTCGTCGGCCACGGCGATGAAGCCGCGGCCCCAGCTCGAGTGCACCAGCGCCCACACCGCATAGATGGTCAGCGCCGCGATGCCCAGCGTCCAGCCGAGGTTCGTGTAGCCCGGGATGCCGGTGAGGCCGCGGGCACCGCCCACCGCGTCGATGTTCTGCAGCACCACGCGGATGATCTCGCCGAAGCCCAGCGTCATGATGGCGAGGTAATCGCCGCGCAGCCGCAGCGACGGCACGCCGACCACGAAGCCGGCCAGCGCCGCGGCGATGCCGCCGCCCAGCAGCGCCACCGCGAACAGCAGCCACTCCTGCCCGCCGAACACGCCCAGCAGCACGCTGCCGGCGCTGGTGGTCAGCACCGCGGCCGCATAGGCGCCGACCCCCATGAAGCCGGCGTGCCCCAGCGAGAACTGGCCCGTGTAGCCATTGATCAGGTTCAGGCTCACCGCCAGCGTCACGTTGATGCCGCAGGTGATGAGGATGTCCAGGTAGTAGGGATTGAACTGCCCGGACAGCAGCGACAGCACCACGATGACGGCGAGCGAGGCCAGCAATGCGTACTGGGCGCGCGCCAGCATCAGACCTTCTCCGCCTGGCGGCTGCCGAGCAGCCCCGTGGGCCGCAGCAGCAGGATCAGGATCAGCACCGCGAAGGCGACGGCATCGCGGTACGTGGACCCGCCGAGCCCCACCACGGTGGTCTCGACGAGGCCGATCAGCAGCCCGCCGATCGCCGCGCCGGGAATGTTGCCGATGCCGCCCAGCACGGCCGCGACGAAGGCCTTCAGCCCCGGCAGCGTGCCCATCAGCGGATCGATGGACGGGTAGTTCGAGGCGTAGAGGATGCCGCCGGCGGCGGCCATCGCCGAGCCCAGCGCGAAGGTGAACGAGATCACGCGGTCATTGTTGATGCCCACCAGCGAGGCCGCGGTCTGGTTGAACGACACCGCGCGCATCGCGGTGCCCATGCGCGTGTGGTGCACGATGTAGCGCAGCGCGAACAGCAGCACCAGCGTGACCACGAACACGACGATCTGCGCGGTGGAGATCACCAGCCCGCCGACCTGGTAGTGCTCCATCGGGAACAGCGCCGGGAACGAGCGCGGATTGGCGCCGAAGATGCGCTGGCCCAGGTTCTGCAGCAGCAGCGACACGCCGATGGCGGTGATCAGGGCCGTGAGCGTCGAGCGTCCGCGCAATGGCCGGTACGCGAGCTTCTCGATCAGCACGCCCAGCAGCGCGCACACCAGCATCGCGCCGAGCAGCACCATCAGCCCGCCCATCGGGCCGGGCGGCGCCACGCGGGCCAGGAAATAGCCGGAGAACGCGCCCACCATGAACACTTCGCTGTGCGCGAAGTTGATGAAGCGCAGCACGCCATAGACCATCGTGTAGCCCAGCGCGATCAGCGCATAGATTGCGCCGAGGGCGAGGCCGTTGAGAACCTGCTGCAGCAGCTCGGTCACGCGATGCTCCCGGCTGCCGTCAGGGCGAGATGGTCTCCACGTACTGGAATTTCCCGTCGCGCACCGTGATCACCACCGCGGGCTTGGTGGCGTCGCGGTTCTCATCCAGCGTGGTGAGGCCCGTGGCGCCGGCGAACTGGCTGGTGGCGGCCAGCGCGTCGCGCAGCGCCTGCGATTCGGTGGTGCCGGCACGGGTGATGGCATCGGCCAGCACCTTCACGGAGTCGTAGCCCAGCGCGGCCATCGCATCGGGCACCTGCCCGCCATATTCGGCCTTGTAGGCGGCGACGAACTGCTGCGACAGCGGCTCGGTGCTCTCGGGCGAGAAATGCGTGGAGTAGTAGGTGCCCTCCAGCGCCTTCGCGCCCGCGATCTCGATCAGCTCGGGCGCCTCCCAGCCGTCGCCGCCGAACAGCGGCACCGTGATGCCGAGCTGGCGCGCCTGCGCCACGATCAGGCCCACGTCGGTGTAGTAGCCCGGCACCAGGATCGCGTCCGGATTGGCCGCCTTGATCGTGGTCAGCTGCGCCTTGAAGTCCTTCTCGCCGCCGTTGTATTTCTCGTCGGCGACGATGGTGCCGCCGCCGGCCAGCCACGGCTCGCGGAAGAACTGCGCAAGGCCCACGCTGTAGGCCTGCGACACATCGGAGAGGATCGCCACCTTCTGCGCCTTCAGCGAGCCGCGCACGAAGTTCGCCAGCAGCCGCCCCTGGAAGGGATCGGTGAAGCAGACCCGGAACACATGGTCGCCGGTGCGGGTCACCTGCGGATTGGTGGAGGACGGCGAGATCATCGGGATCTTGTATTGCTGCGCGATCGGCGCGACCTCGAGCGAGCGGCCCGAGGCCACCTCGCCGAGCAATGCCACCACCTTGTCGCGCGTGATCAGCTTCTTCGCGATGGTGGCGGACTCGCCCTGCAGGCTGCGGTTGTCCTCGTGGATCAGCTGCAGCGGCTTGCCGAGCACGCCGCCCGCGGCGTTGATCTCCTTGATGGCCAGCAACGTGCCGCGGTGGGAAGAATTGCCGAAGGTGGCCTCCTTGCCGGTCAGCGAGGCGAACTCGCCGATGCGGATGGTATCGGCATCGGCGGAGCCGGAGCTGCCGGAGGAGCAGCCCGCGGCCAGCGCGAGGCCGGTCAGCATGCCGGCCAGCAGGGCAATGCGACGATGTTTCATGCGGGCCTTTTCCTTGCGCGAGAACGTGCGGATGAGGCCCGAGTATAGATTGGCGGCGCGCGGAATCCAGTGACCGCGCGCGCGCCGGGCCATGGTTGGCGCGGCCTCCTGCCGCGGCTACTTCCGGCGGTCGAGCGCCTTGCGCAGCTTCAGGTTGATCATCTCGACGCCCACCGAGAATGCCATCGCGAAGTACAGGTAGCCCTTCGGCACATGCGTGTCGAGGCCATCGGCGATCAGCGCCACGCCTACCAGGATCAGGAACGCCAGCGCCAGCACCTTCACGGTGGGATGGGCATCGACGAATTCGGAGATCGGTCCGGCGAGCAGCATCATCACCAGCACCGCCACGATGATGGCCGCCACCATGATGGGCACCTCGTCGGCCAGGCCAACCGCGGTGAACACCGAGTCAAGCGAGAACACGATGTCGATGATGCCGATCTGCACGATGATCAGCATGAAGCTGGAGAACACCTTGACGTTCTTCGGGTCGTCCGTGGCGCCCTCGAGCGTGTGGTGGATCTCGAGCAC
>CAZWDR010000074.1:0-13019 GCA_964632365.1 uncultured Steroidobacteraceae bacterium | reverse complement strand
ACCACCTCCATGTCAAGGAGGTGCTCTACCACTGAGCTACGCGACTACGTGCCGGTCCACTTGCCGGAAGGGGCGCAAAGATACCGGGGGCGATTGTACCCTGCAAGCGCGAATGGCAGGCCGCGGGGGATGGACCCGCTGACGGGCCCTGGATACGGTAAACGATGGACGGGCGGAACGGGCTGGACGCCGGGGGACATGGAATGTACCGACGATGTGTGCTGGGGCTCCTTGCTTCGGTGCTGGCCGTGCCGGCGCTTTGCGAGACGGTCATGACCTCTGCCTCCAACGTGCGCCTGCGCAGTGCGGCCGCGGCCGACGCGCCCGTTGTGACCGAGCTGCCTCTGGGCTCGCAGCTGGAGATTGCGGCTATCCAGCGTACCGGCGACTGGGTCGCCGTGCAGATCCCGGGCGCGGGCGGCGACACAGCTTGGGTGAATGGTTTGCTGGTGGTGCCGGTGAACGCCGACACGTGGCCGCAGGTCGTCAGACGATTGATCGCCGAGCGTCTGGCGCGCGCCGGTGATGGCTTCGCGGCGCGGGTCCAGCTGCTCGACCTGATCGAGTCGGTGCAACAGGGTTCATGGGACCACGAGGCTGCCGCACGCCTGGAGTTGCAGCGCCTTCGCGCCTTGCAGGCAGTGCTGTACAGCATTCCGTTGCAGGGGGCGCGCAGCGATCCGCACATTGCCGGATGGGTGGCACATCGCGCGCAGCAGATCAGGTACAACGAGCCTGGCGGTCATTGGCTGATCCGCAACGAGGTGATACTCGCCGCACATGACGCCTTCCCCGGAACCGCATCGGCCGATGACATGGCCTGGATGGCCGTGGAAATCGGCCTCGCCGGCGAATGCGAGGGGCACATCGTCTGCTATCTGGAGTGGACTGATCGGCTTCAGGGCGAATACCTGCGACGCCAGCCGGCCGGGCGCCATGTCGAGGCCGCAGTTGGCCGACTCATCGACCTGATCGGGCGGGCGTTCGCGACCGATGCAATTGCGCATCAGTACTATTTCGATCCGCAGCAGGAATGCGACGCAATGATCGCCGTGACGCGAGCACTGGATGCTGCGGTTCGAAGCAGCCAGGCGACTCAGCGCGAAATGGTCAGCGCAAAGCTCGCGGACCTGCAGGCACTCTGCCGTTAGGGGTCAGGCCAGCTCCAGCAGCCGCGCCTTCAGTCCCTCGATGGCATCGCGGCAGGCCGCCGCCTCCTCGAACTCCAGCTCTCGCGCGTGCTTGAGCATCGCGGCCTCGAGCCGCTTGATCTCGCGTCCGATCTGCTCCGGCGTCGCCGCGGGCCCGAGGCCGGCACCCACGGTGCCCTTCGCCCTGCCTTTGCCGCCACGGCCCGCTGCGCCCGCGCCGCCGCGCTCAGGCACCTCGCGCGCACCCTCCATCACATCGGTGATCGCCTTGGAAATGCCGCGCGGCGTGATGCCATGCGCGAGGTTGTGCGCGATCTGCTTCTCGCGCCGGCGGGTGGTCTCGGCCAGCGCGCGCTGCATCGACCCGGTCATGCGGTCGGCGTAGAGGATCGCCCGGCCATTGAGGTTGCGCGCGGCGCGGCCGATGGTCTGGATCAGCGAACCCTCGGATCGCAGGAAGCCTTCCTTGTCGGCATCGAGGATCGCCACCAGCGACACCTCGGGCATGTCGAGGCCTTCGCGCAGCAGGTTGATGCCGACGATGGCGTCGAACTTGCCCAGCCGCAGGTCGCGGATGATCTCCATGCGCTCCACCGTCTCGATGTCGGCATGCAGGTAGCGCACGCGCACGCCGTGCTCGTCCAGGTATTCGCTGAGGTCTTCGGCCATGCGCTTGGTCAGCGTCGTGACCAGCGCGCGCTCGCCGCGCGCCTTGCACAGGTTGATCTCGGACAGCACATCGTCCACCTGCGTGGCGACGGGCCGGATCTCGACCGGCGGATCGATCAGGCCCGTGGGTCGCACCAGCTGTTCGACCACCTGGCCGGCCATGCGGCCCTCATAGGGACCCGGCGTGGCCGACACGAAGATCATCTGCGGCGCGGCGGCCTCCCACTCCTCGAACTTCAGCGGCCGGTTGTCCAGCGCCGAAGGCAGGCGGAAGCCGAACTCCACCAGCGTTTCCTTGCGCGAGCGGTCACCCTTGTACATGGCGCCAAGCTGCGGAATCGTCTGGTGGCTCTCATCCACGACCAGCAGCGCGTCGGGCGGCAGGTAGTCATACAGGCACGGCGGCGGCTCGCCGGGCTGTCGTCCCGACAGGTAGCGCGAGTAGTTCTCGATGCCCTGGCAGTACCCGATCTCCTTGATCATCTCCAGGTCGAAGGTGGTGCGCTGCTGCAGGCGCTGCGCCTCGACCAGCTTGTTCGCCTCATACAGGTCGTGCAGCCGAAGCCGCAGGTCGTCGCGGATCTGGTCGATGGCATTGACCAGCCGGTCACGCGGCGTGACGAAGTGGGTGCCCGGATATACCGTGTAACGCGGGATGCGGCCACGCACCTCGCCGGTCAGCGGGTCGAAGCGCGACAGCTGCTCGATGACATCGTCGAACAGCTCCACGCGGATGGCATCGCGATCCGACTCCGCCGGAAAGATGTCGATGACATCACCGCGCACGCGATAGCAGCCTTGCGTGAAATCCACATCGTTGCGGGTGTACTGCATCTCGGCCAGGCGCCGTAGCAGCGCACGCTGGTCGAGCCGGTCGCCGCGCTTCAGGTGCAGCACCATCTGCAGGTAGGCCGCCGGATCTCCCAGGCCATAGATCGACGACACGGTGGCGACGATGATGGTGTCGCGCCGCTCGAGCAATGCCTTGGTGGCCGACAGGCGCATCTGCTCGATGTGCTCGTTCACCGAGGAATCCTTCTCGATGTACGTGTCGGACGAGGGTACATAGGCCTCGGGCTGGTAATAGTCGTAATAGGAGACGAAGTATTCCACCGCGTTGTTCGGGAAGAACTCGCGGAACTCGCCATAGAGCTGCGCCGCCAGCGTCTTGTTGTGCGCGATCACCAGCGTCGGCCGCTGGATGTTCTGGATCACGTTGGCGATCGTGAACGTCTTGCCGGATCCGGTGACGCCCAGCAATGTCTGCGACGCCAGGCCACTCTGGATGCCGTCGGTCAGGCGCGCGATGGCCTCCGGCTGGTCGCCGGCTGGCTCGTACTGCGCTGCAAGTTCAAATCGGCCGTCGTTCATACAGTGGACTTCGTACTATACCGCCCCATGAACATCGCTGTTTCCTCGCGCGTCCGGCGCGTCAAGCCCTCTGCGACGCTGGCCATGACGGCGCGCGCGGCGCAGCTGCGCCGGGAAGGCCGCGACGTGATCAGCCTGTCGGTTGGCGAGCCCGATTTCGACACACCGTCGCACATCCGGGCGGCCGGCATCGCGGCGATCGAGGCGGGCCATACCCGCTACACCAATTCGGACGGCGCCCCGGAACTGAAGGACGCGATCATCGCGAAGTTCCAGCGCGACAACGGCCTCACCTACCAGCGCAACCAGGTGCTGGTGTCCACCGGCGCCAAGCAGACGCTGTTCAACCTGTGCATGGCGGTGGTGAACCCGGGCGACGAGGTGGTGATCCCTGCACCCTACTGGGTCAGCTACCCCGACATGGTGTTGCTGGCCGATGGCGTGCCGGTCACCCCGTATGCGGGCGCGGAACAGGGATTCAAGATCACCCCGGCGCAGCTCGAGGCTGCCATCACGCCGAAGACGCGCCTGGTGCTGCTCAATTCCCCCAGCAACCCCACGGGCGCGGCCTATACGCGCGCGGAGCTGGCGGCCCTGGGCGAAGTGCTGCTGCGCCATCCGCAGGTGCTGGTCGGCACCGACGACATCTACGAGAAGATCTACTGGGCCGAGGAGCCCTTTGGCAGCCTGGCGCAGGTGGTGCCGGCGCTGTATCCGCGCACCATCACCATCAATGGCTGCTCGAAGGGTTATGCGATGACCGGCTGGCGCGTGGGTTATTGCGGCGGACCGGCCGAGGTGGTCGCCGCGATGGCCACGATCCAGGGACAGTCCACGACCAATGCCTCGAGCATCAGCCAGCATGCGGCGATCGCCGCACTGAATGGCCCGGAGCAGGACATGGCGCGCATGAACGCGTCATTCAAGGCGCGGCATGACTACTTCGTCGGCGGACTCAACGCGCTGCCGGGCGTCCGCTGTCGCCCCGGCGAGGGCACCTTCTATGCGTTCGCCGATGTCAGCGAGGCCATGCGTTCGCTGGGCTTCGGCGATGATGCGGCGCTGTGCGACTTCCTGCTCGAAGAGGCCCTCGTCGCAGGCGTGCCCGGTTCCGGATTCGGCGCGCCCGGACACCTGCGCTTCTCGTTCGCGGTCAGCGAACGCAATCTGGAACGCGCACTGGCGCGCATCGGCGAGGCGCTGCGACGCGGCCCGTGGCGCGCCAGATGATCACGCTGCTTGACGGCGCGGGTGTCTTCTTGAAGAATCGCGCCCTCTTTTGAGAGCGGGCGTCCTGCCCGGTGTGTTCCCCGGTAGCTCAGCGGTAGAGCGTCGGACTGTTAATCCGTTGGTCGTTGGTTCGAGTCCAACCCGGGGAGCCAATCAAATCAGCCGCTTGCGCTGATTTCCCAGAATCCGCTCCAAGTCACGCCGCAGTGGCTGGCACCGCCGCCCGTGCGCGCATGCGCGCCGCCATCACGACCATCAGCGCCAGCGGCAGCAGCGTCACGACGTTCAGGGATTCCCAGCCGAGCCGGTGCACGGCGACGCCCGCCAGCAGGGACACACACGCCTGGGTGCCGAACACCGTGAATTCGTTGAGCGCCTGTGCGCGGTGGCGCTCGGCGCCGCCGAATTCGCGCGCGAGCAGCGTGGTGCCGGCCACGAACAGCAGGTTCCAGCCCACGCCCAGCAGCGCAAGCCCCCACCAGTAATGCATGACGCCCTGGCCGGTCAGGCTCACCAGCGCGCAGCCGGCCAGCAGCGCCGATCCGCACAGCATCATCGCCCGCTCGCCGAAGCGAGCGATCAGGTGCCCGCTGAACAGCGACGGCAGGAACATCGCCATCACATGGCTCTGGATCACCCAGCTGGTGGCCGCAACGCTGTAGCCGTGGTGGACATGCATGCTGATCGGCGCTGCCGTCATCACGAAGCTCATCACGCCGAACGAGACGACTCCGGCGAAGACGGCGATGCGGAAACGCGGATCGGCGGCGAGGCCGCGCACCGGACGCGCGCTGCCCTGCGCCGGCCCGCCCACCGCGACCGGCAGCCGCAACTGCCACAGCACGGCGATGGCCACCAGATAGAACGCCGCGGTGGCGAGGAAGGAGCCGGCGTATTCCGCGCCGGCCAGCCAGTGGCGCGCGGCGAGGGCCACGGGCGGTCCGATCAAGGCCGCGCCGAGATTGCCCAGCAGGATGAACGACACGGCGCGGCTGACCTGCTGCAGCGGTACGGCCTCGGCCGCGGCAAACCGGTACTGCTGGTTGAAGGCGGTGCCCATGCCGAAGAACAGGCTCGCGAAACACAGCAGCCAGAAGTCATGGCGGGCCAGCGCCAGCGCAGCGAGCAATGCACCGGTCGCGCCGATGCCGGCCCCGGCCATGAAGCCGGCGCGGCGGCCGATGCGGCGCATCAGCAGCGCCGCGGGCGCGGTGGTCAATGCCACCGCCACCACGGACAGCGAGATCGGCAGGGTCGCCCACGCCGGCCGCGGCGCGAAATCGGTTGCGACGATGCCCGCGAGCAGCACCAGCACGATGAGCCCTGTGCCGGTGAGCGCCTGCGCGCAGGCCAGCACCAGCACGCTGTTCAGGCGTCCCTGTGTCTCCCCCGCCGCCATCGCCGACCCTCCCTGGCCGAGACGCAGCTCAGCTGGCGGGCTTCTGGAACATCAGCACGAACTGGTCGGTCTTGCCGCGATCGATCTCGCGCGTGGCGCGCGTGCGGTCATCGGCGGAATGCCGCAGCAGATCGCTCTCCTGCACGAGGCGGAAGCCGACACTGGTGACATCCTGCTTGACCAGCTCCGGATCCACCCGGTGCAGCTCCGCCGAGTTGGTCGCGCCGGCATTCGCCGCATGGTCGATCACCACGTAGAGGCCGCCGGGCTTCAGCGCATCGAACACCATCTTGTTGGTCGGCGTGAGATCGGCATCCGGCCGGTTGCGCATGTCGTGGTAGTTCAGCGACGTCCACACCAGGTCGACCTTCTCCGGCAGCGGCGTGGCCGGATCCAGCGCCGCGACCTTGACGTTCGAATAGCCGGGCTCGGCGCCCAGGGCGCGCATCGGGGCGGCCATGTCGCGCCCGCCCGGGGCGGCGTTCGCGGCCGGCATCGGCACCCAGGCATAGACCGCGCCTTCGGGACCGACGAACTTGCTGAAGATGCGGGTGAAATATCCGCCACCCGGCAGGATCTCGGCGACCTTCGCGCCAGCATGGATGCCGGTGAGTGCCAGCAACTCGGCAGGCTTGCGGTCCGCATCGCGCGCACGGTCGGCTTCGGGCCGCGACTTGTCGGCCACCGCGGCAGCCAGCTGCTGCGAGGCGGACGCGGCGATGGCAGCAGGCGCGGCGGCAATGACACCAAGGCCCATCAGGATCAATGCGGGGCGAAGGCGAAGGTTCATGGCGGGGGCTCCTTTGCGCGGGACATGCGCGACAGCAGCCGGGGAGTATATGCCCGTGCATGCAGCCCGCCCATGGCGTTTGGACTACACCTTACAGTTCGATGAGCGTAGTCGGCGTGATCATCGCATTGAACGGAATGTCATGCGGCAGGGCGTCGAAGGCCGGCAAACGCGCCTCATCCAGCGCGATGCCGATCACATGGAACGCCCGCTCCTGCTGCTGCAGCAGCGCCAGCGTGCGATCGAAGTAACCGCCGCCGTATCCCAGGCGATAGCCGCGCGCATCGAAGCCAACCACCGGACCCAGCAGCACATCCGGAATGAATTCCTCCGGCGCGGCCGGCACCGGAATGTTCCAGAAGCCCTTCTCCATCTCGCAGCCTGGCGTCCACTTGCGGAAACGCAGCGGTGCGGATTTCTCGACCACCACGGGCATGACGGTGATGACCCCTTCCGCGTTCAGCTTCACCAGCCAGGGACGCAGGTCCGGCTCCCCTTTGAGCGGCCAGTACGCACTGAGAATCCGGCCGGCGCCAAGCAGGTTCCGGCTCCGGCAATAGTCGTCGACACGATCGGCAATGCGCTGCGAGGCTTCCTGGCGCTCTGCCACGGACAACCGCATGCGTGCCTCGAGCAGGCGAGCGCGCTCGGCCCTGCGCCAATCCATGATCTGCCCGCGATCCTGCTGCATGTGCAAATTCCTCCATCGAACAACCCGGACACCCGTACGCGCCAGCACGATGTGCGCCGGCCGGGGGCCCCGTGTAACGTCCCTGCAACAAACGCAGGAACATCCCCATGATCGCGAATCCGCGGACGTGGCAACAGGTCTTCTTCCGGATCCTCATCGCCGGATCCATTTTCTTCCTGCTCATCACGGCATTGCTGCCAAACGGCCTTCCCTTCACAGGCAGGCTTTCCTTCCTCCATCACACCCGCTGGCAGCTGAACCTCACCGGCGAGAACAATGTGGCGGCGTGGTGGTCCGGCATGCTGCTGCTGCTGGCAGCGGTTTACGCCCTGGACGCCTGCGTGGCGCACCGGAAGGACGAAGGCAGGCAGTTCATCGGCTGGGGCGGCCTTGCCCTGCTGTTGACGCTGCTGTCGATGGATGAGATCGGTTCGGTGCACGAGCGCATCCCGAAGATCATCCTGGTTGTGGTCGGCCTGATGCTGGCGGCCGTCGGCAGCTTCGCGCTGTTCTCGCTGCTGCGCTCGCGGGTGCCATTCCCCCATGTCTTGCTGATCGCACTCGCCTTCCTGCTGTTCGCCAGCGTCGCAGGCCAGGAATACCTGCAGTTCACCACCAACTGGTGGGGCACCAACACCGGTTTGCGCGCGGGTCTTGAGGAAGGCTGCGAGCTGGTCGCCATGCTGCTGCTGGTCTGGGTGACCGGCTTTCACGCGGCGCTTTCCAGCGGGCAGCGCGCGCCGTTCCGGGGTCTTGCCGTCATTCGCCCGGCCGCCGTCGGCGTGGCCATCGCGCTGGCGTTCGTCACCGCGCCGATTGCCGCCTCGCTGGACGATCCACATCGCGGCAATCCGGCCATGTGGGTGGCATCGGCAACCTTCCTGCTGACCGCGCTCGGCTTCCTGGGGCGCGGCCTCGATGAAGGGAATTTTCCGAACCGCCGACTGGTGCTGCTCATATCAAGCCTCGCCGCGTCCATCGTGTGCGTGGCGTTCCCTCCGCCGCTGGGCACCGGTCCGCAGACAATGCGCCTGGCACTGAGTCACGCCGCGTTCATGCTGCCCGTGGCGGTGCTGCTCACGGCGATGTGGTGGCGCACGCAGTTGTCACACCGCGAGGGCCGCTGGCTGCTCGGTCTGGCTGCGCTGCTGTGGCTGTCCATGCCGCTTTCACCGACGGCTTGGACGGGCCTGGGTTATGGCCTGATCGCGGCCTGCATGCTCCGGGTCAGCGGTTACGCGCCCGCGGCTGCACCCGTGCCGCTGGCTGCACGGCGCGCGGCCCGCACCGGCAGCGGCTGAGGGGCCATCCCAGCCCCCCGCGCACAATCCGGACTCAAGTGCTCCGGTAGCTGCTGCGCTTGCGCCGGCGGTGCTCGATCTCTGGCTTGTACGGCGCGGCGGTGAGCACGCGGGTCTCGGCAGCGGCCCGCGCTGGCGGGAAGGGTTCGTCCGGAACAGAAGCCAGGATGGCATCGAAGCGTTCCTGCATGCCGGGCTTGAACTCCGGATGCGTGAAGATGAACAGGTCGTTGTTCACCACGCCGTTGAGCACACGCTCGCCGGCTTCCACCGGATCCATCATCGCCACCCGCGCCGGGTCGTCCGGTTCGTGATCCGTGCTCACGCCGCCGGGTGAATACACCGAGGTGCCGATGTTGGTGCCCATCAGTTCCACGCGAAGTGCTTCCATGATGCCGAACGCGGCGAACTTGGTGGCGGTGTACACGCCGGCATTCACGCCAGGCAGGATGCCACCCATTGAAGCGGTGGTCGCGATGTGCGCACCCTCGCCGTGCTCGAGCATGTGCGGGATGACTGCCGCGCAGCCGTTGTAGATGCCGGTGAAGTTCACCGCCACCGCGGCGTCCCAGCTGCGCGCGTCCACCTGGCTCGCCTGGCGCAGCGTCTTGATGCCGGCGTTGTTCACCAGCAGGTGCAGGTTGCCGAACTTTGCATTGATCTCGGCCAGCGTCTTCGCCCAGCCATCGCGATCGGTCACGTCATGGCGGATGGCGATCACGCGGCTGCGCTGCCCGGGGTTGTAGGTGGCCAGGGCCGGCTCGACCTGGTCGTCCTGGATGTAGCCCATCACCACATTCATGCCGGCATTGGCCGCGGCGCGACCAATGCCAAGGCCGATGCCGGTGTTGCCGCCGGTGATGTAGATGGTCTTGCCCTTCAGGTCCTTCAGCTGCGGCTGCTGGCGCTCGCCTGCCGGTGGCGGTGTGCCAAGCACTTGGTCGCGCGGCGGCGGTGCGGAGGGAAGCGCGGCGGAAGTTCCGGGAGCGGCGCCCTGCGCACCGTTCGCCGCTGCTGTCGCTGTGGCTCCACTTGACGGCTCGCGTGAACAGGCGCCAAGAGCCGCCAATGCCACACCCCCTGCGGCCAGGACCGAGCCGCCGAGAAAGCGGCGCCGGTTGGACGGTGCGCCATGGTCGTCTTTGCCAGACATAATCCCCCCGCTGGCCGGCGCGAGGCCGGCTATTGTTGATCCCGAGCGGCAGATTGCACGAACGCGGCGCGTGGGACAACAATGCCAAGGCGAGTGCCCCCAGGCATCGCATGGGAGAAAAACAATGAAATCCACACTCCGCGCGGCGCTGCCGGCGGGCGGCCGTGTCCTGCTGCTGAGCCTGCTGTGCCTGCTGTTGCCAGTCCGCCTGCCGGCGATGACGGTGGCCGAACTGACCGCCCTCGCGCGCCACTCCACCTTCGAAGTGGTGCTGCCGAAGGTCGAGCCTGCGCAGCTGACATACGAGAAGCCGCTGCCGCTGGAGCTGCTGTCGTTCACCGAGCGCAACGACCGGTACTGGTCGATCGGCACGGCCTTCGCGATCGCCCCTGATGTATTCGTCTCCAACGCACATGTGCTGCTGAGCGGTGTCGGCAGCCCGATGGGCAAGCCGCACCTGCGGGATGCCGCCGGCGCCACCTTCCAGATCGATCGCATCGTGAAGTTCTCGCTGCATGAGGACTTCGTCGTCTTCCAGGCCAGCGGCGCCAAGGCGACCACGGTGATGGTGCCGGGGACCGGGCCGCAGATCGGTGCCAAGGTCTATGCCGCCGGCAATGCACTGGGTGAAGGGGTGGTGCTGCGCGACGGCCTGCTCACCTCGCTGACCCCCGAGGACCAGGATGGCCGCTGGAAATGGCTGCGCTTCTCGGCCGCCGCGTCGCCGGGCAACAGCGGCGGACCCTTGCTGGATGAGGAAGGCCGTGTGCTGGGCGTGGTCACTGCGCGATCGCCCGGTGAGAACCTGAACTACGCGTTGCCGATCGACCGGGTGATGCAGGCAAGCGGGCGCGAGGGCCTCGTGGATGTTCGCAATTCATTTGGCGTGCCGATCCTTCGCCAGCAGATGGTCACTACCCACAAGGCGTCGCTGCCGCTGCCCGCCTCGTGGGACCAGTTCACCGCCCGGATCCTCCAGCTCGAACGCGATCTGCACCAGCAGGACCAGGCGCGCATGCTGCAGGAGCATGCCACGCACCTGCCCCCGGGCGGCAGGTCCGCAGGGTTGCTGGCCACGCTGGATGTGACGAAATCATTCGCACTCATCGGCCAGCAGGCCGATGACAGCTGGGCCCTGATCGGGCCGCAGGGACAGGAAGACACCACGCTCGGCGATGGTGAGACGCTGACGATGGGCCACTTCGACATGGCTGCCGCCTTCGAGTGGCGTGACGGGAATCCCGATGCCGACGCCACGGTGCGCGACGCGAAACATTTCATGGATGGCCTGCTGAAAGGCTTGAAGCTGCCGCGGGTCATCGGTCCCCAGGCGATCCGCATCACTTCCCTTGGCGAGCCGGTCTCGGAAGCACTGCATACCGATCGCTTCGGTCGCATCTGGATGCAGCGCATCTGGTCGATGGGCTATGCGGACATGCAGGTCATCACATTTTCTCTGCCAACGCCTGATGGACACGTTGGGCTGTTGCGATTGGCCGTGGCCAGCGGTGAAGCCGCGACGATCTCGAGCCTGCGGTTGATGGCGGATTACATGCACGTGGCGTATCGCGGCAATGCACGACAGTGGAAGGCCTTCCAGGCCGACGAACGCCTCTGCCCGCCCTTCCTGCGCACGCTTCGCTTCGACGCTGCTGAAGGCGTCCGCCTTCGCATTGCCGGACTCGACATCGACATACCCGCTGTCGTCCTGCCGCTCGCATCGCAAAGCCGGCTGTCGGTCTTTACCGGCTATGGCGCGCAGGGGGAGCGCCTTGTGGCGAGGCTGGCCGGCATCACGGTCAGCCAGGAACCCGACGAGGAGGATTCCTCCTGGATGGGCATCTGGGCGCAGCCACGTCCGGGCGATGCGGCCGGTCGGGAACTGCAGAAGCGGTGGCAACAGATGGTCGCGCGCGAAGGGGACTTCAGCGGGAAGCCATTGCCCGACAGTACCTACACCTGGTTCTGGACGCGCAGTGCGATCGGCGATCCACTCGGCGACCTGCAATACGAAGTCACGTTGTCGCTAAAGGAAAAAGGATTGCTCGCACGACAGCTGGTCGAACGCAGCGACAAGCTGAAGGCCGGGCTCACGATGACCACGGAGAACTGGTGAAATGATGCGACGTCGCCTGCTGAACGGGCTGGCTCTCATGCTGGCGGTTGCCGCCCCCGCAACAGGGGCGTCCCCGCCCGCCGCAGGGGCGTCGCCGCCTGCCCGAGTCACGTCCCCTAATCGGCCCATGGTGCCGGACCGGCTGCGGAGCATGACCCTTTCGCAAATTGATGAAGCGCTGGACGACTTTCGCCGGATGAGTTGGCGCTTGCCGGAAGAGCTCGGGAATCCGGGCTCACGGCCTGATGGCAGCAGCCTGCAGGCAGACATCGATCTCTTCCTGCAAACGGAGGCGACGCTGGCTGAGTTCATGCGTGCGCGCCGGCGGCTCGCCGATGGTCAGGCACCAGATGGCACCCTGCCGATCGCAGAGCTGATGGAATTCAACACGCTCGTCCAGCGCGAAGCTTGCCGGTTTTACAGCATCAGCGGATTCTGGGGGCCCGCCGAGGATGGGTCCGTTTATCACGTCGTACTCGTCCAGACGCTGCTCGACCGGCTCCCCGCTGTGCCCGAAGAGTTCAGGCGCGAGTTCGCTTCAATCCGCGCCGACCTGCGCCGCACGCGCGAGCAGCTGGAGGCCGAGGTCGCCACCTGCGGCGATCCTGCGCGCGATCCGATCGACGCGATGACCGCGCGCGCGCGCGCGGCATCCGCGCGCACCGCCGCCCTACGGTCCGCATTGGCCCTCAAGATCGACGAGGCGGTGGCCGCGGGCCGGCTTCCACCACGAAGGCTGGAACGCGCCGCTCCCTGTCCTGCGCCTGCCACAGCGAGCGTCGCCGCCGCCGACCGCAACAGGCCGGCGTTGCGCAGCTTCCCGGATGCGGCCGCGCATTACCCCGCAGAATCCCGTCTCATGGGCGTGGAAGGCACGGTGCGGGTCGAGGCCATGTATGACGCCGGCGGATGCGTGGTCTCCGGCATGGTCGTCAGCACTGCTGGCGCGGACGCGCTGGATGAAGCCGCACTGCGGGTCGCCCTGCTGATGGAAATGGAGCCGGCGGTCATCGACGGCAAACCAGTTGCCGGCGGCGCGACCCTTCCCATCCGGTTCACGCTGCGCGGCGTCGAGGACGTGCCGGCGAATCAACCCCAGCCGTAATTGAAGCTGATGCTCACCCGCACGTCGCGACCGGTATTGGCCG
>CAZWDR010000073.1:0-13088 GCA_964632365.1 uncultured Steroidobacteraceae bacterium | reverse complement strand
CCTGGCCGCCGCACAGGAAGGCGACATCGACTTCCGCATGGCCGACATCGACCGCCTGTCACGCGCCGTGCCGGTGCTGTGCAAGGTCGCGCCATCGAGCCACTACCACATGGAGGATGTGCACCGGGCCGGTGGCGTGATGTCGATCCTCGGCGAGCTCGACCGCGCCGGCCTGCTGAAGACCGACGTGCCCGTGGTGCACGCGCCGTCGATGGCCGCGGCGCTGGAGAAGTGGGATCTGATGCGCACCGCGGACGCCTCGGTACGGGAATTTTTCCGCGCCGGACCGGCCGGTGTCCGCACGCAGAAGGCGTTCTCGCAGTCGTGCCGTTATCCGGATCTCGACACGGACCGGCTGAACGGCTGCATCCGCTCGCGAGAGGGCGCATACCGCCAGGACGGCGGACTCGCGGTTCTGTGGGGCAATCTTGCCGAGCGCGGCTGCATCGTGAAGTCAGCCGGCGTGGATGAGTCGATCCTGAAGTTCAGCGGCCCGGCCTTCGTGGTCGAGAGCCAGGATGCCGCAGTCGAAGCCATCCTCACCAATCGCGTGCAGGCCGGCGATGTGGTGCTGATCCGCTATGAAGGGCCGCGCGGCGGCCCGGGCATGCAGGAGATGCTCTATCCAACCAGCTATCTGAAGTCGCGAGGACTGGGCAAGGCCTGCGCGCTGGTCACTGACGGGCGCTTTTCGGGTGGCACCGCAGGCCTTTCGATCGGCCATGTCTCTCCAGAGGCGGCGGAGGGTGGCACCATCGGTCTGGTGCACAGCGGGGATGTCATCGTGATCGACATTCCCGGCCGGACCATCCGCGTGGATGTCAGCGACGAGGAGCTTGCGCGCCGCCGTGCCGCGCAGGCTGCACAGGGATGGAAGCCGACCACGCCGCGCAAGCGGCAGGTGAGCCTCGCGCTGAAGGCGTATGCAAAGCTGGTCACGAGCGCCGACAAGGGTGCGGTGCGCGATCCTGAGCTTCTGAAGGACTAGTGTCCGCCTGAATCTGGAATCTGGATCTGAAGCCGGAGAAGCGATGCGCTGGATCAATGGTCACGGGATGCTGATACCCGCATTGGTCAGTGTCGCGCTGGCTGCATGCGGCGCGCCTGGCGATGCCGGAGACGGCGCGGCGCCGGCGCCCGCGTCGGCGCCGGCGCCGGCGACGGCCGCGGGACGCCTGATGCTGCGTGTCGATCGCGCCGACACGGTGGATGAAGGTCGGCGTTGCACTCTCACGGTAACCGCCCGCAATGACACCGGCACCCCGGCCCTCAACGTGCAGGCGGCATGGATGGCGCAGACGCAGGGCTTCGGCTCGATCTCCGACTACCAGGTGCTGGGTGACTTCGCAGCCGGCGAGGTCCGCGCATTGCAGCTGGGGATTTTCGGGGCGCCTTGCGAGGGCGTGCGGGAGGTGACGCTGTCGCGGGCGGTGTGCACGGTGGGCCCGCTGCAGGATCCCCCGCAGAGCTGTGCGGAGCTGGTCGTGCTGGATGCAGCGGCGGTACTGAAGACGAACTGAGCCGGCACCGACCTACGCCTGGCGCCGCGGGATCAGCACCAGCGCCACGACGATCAGTGCCGCAGGGACCGCGAACAGCGAGACGATCGTCTGCGCCGTCATGCCCGCCGCGAGTGCGTATCCGATGGCGATCGGCGGCAGGATGGTGCCGAGGCGCCCGACGCTTTTGGCCCAGCCGATCCCCAGTGCCCGCAGCGTGCTGGGGTAGTAGCCGGCCAGCACGACATTGATGCCACCATATGCGCCGAGCATGAAGAATCCGCACGAAGCGAGCAGCAGCAGCAGCGGCCAGTCCGCCAGGGTCCGGAGCCACTGCCCGATGGCGAACAGCAGCACCGCGGAGATCGCGAAGAACAGGCCCAGGATGCGGTGCGCACCGAAGCGGTCGATCAGCGGACCGATCAGCAGTCCAGCCACCACGCCGCCACTGGTGTAGCTGCCGACCGCGACCGCCGCAAGACGCGGGCTGCGGCCGATGTCCACCAGCAGCGTCGGCAGCCATGAACTCAGGCAGTAGTAGATGGTGAGCGCGCAGATGAACATCAGCCACAGCAGCAGGGTGCCGGCGAGCATTGGTGGCCTGACGATGTCGACCAGACGGCTGCGGACCGGAGGAACCCCATCATCACGGGGCACAGCCATTGCGGGTACCGGCTCAGGCGGCGGCTCTTCGAGCCAGCGCCAGCACGCGGCGAAGGTCAGCAGGCAGGCGATGCCGGTGACGACGAAGGCCTGGCGCCACAGCTCGCCGTCGACGAACAGGCTTCCGAGAAAGCCTGCCATCGCGCCACCCAGTCCGAAGGCTGTGAACAGCAGCATCGTCGCAAGGCCGCGGCGCGCCCGCGGCGTGCCCTGCGTCACGGCTGCCACGCAGCTCGGCAGCGCGCCCCCCAGGAACACGCCGGTGATGAAACGCGATGCCACCAGTGTGTCGCGGTCCGTGACGAAGGCGGTCAGCCCCTGGCTGAGGCCGAAACCCAGCGTGGTCCACAGGATGATGCCGCGATGGCCCAGGCGGCTGGCGGCCAGCGGGATGGTCACCAGGCCCAGGCACTGACCCACCAGGTTCGCCGAGAACACGGCGCCCAGTTCGGGCCGGCTCAGTGACAGCGACTGCGAGATGGGTGCGGCCAGCGGCCCCATCAGCGCGGGAATCAGGCAGTCCAGGAAGAACGGCAGCGAGCACATGCCGATCAGCAGCAGCACGCGGCCCTCGAGTCCTGCGAAGGTCCACGGCGCACGCGGCATGGAGGTCAGATCCTGAATCGGGCCCGGGCCTCTTCGACGGTCGCAGGCTTCATGCCATAGATGGCCGCGATCCGTGCCGCAGCCCGCACCATGTCGCTGTTGTCTTGCGCGACGCTGCCGTCGGGAAGATGGATGCCATCCTCGAATCCGACCCGCACCAGGTCACAGCCCAGTGACAGGCCGAGCGTCACGATGCGGAACATGTCCCGACCGGTCGCGGTGACGCCCCAGATCGCCCGGGGGAACAGCCGCAGGCCCTCGTCGATGGCGAACAGCACATTGCGCGCAATGGGTGGCGTTGCGCCGAAGCCGCCGCCGTGCAGCAGCCACATGTTGTCGCGGTCGCGGTCGAACAGGCCCTCATTGGCGTAGCGCAGCAGGCGATGCAGCGAGCTGGCCTCGACGACCTCGTATTCCAGCGCGGAGCCTTTCGCATAGACCGCCTGGATGGTCTGCTTCAGCAGTGCAGGCGAGTTCACATAGGGCGTCTCTTCCGGGTAGCCGCCTTCCGGGTTGTGGAAATCGGCCGATCCGGCGGCGATGCCATAGAGGTCCTGCTGCGGTTCCAGCGTCAGCAGGCCCAGGCGCTCCGCATCGGTGGGCCAGATGAACTGGCCGGTGGCCGGATCGCGCCGCACACCGATGCCGTTGGTGGTCTGGATCAGGATGGGGGAGTGCTTGCGGATCTGCCGGATGATCTCGGCATAGATCTGCCGGTCGCCGCTGTTGCGGCCGTTCGGGTCGCGCGCATGGACGTGAACCATCGAGGCACCCGCGGCGTGGCACCGTGCCGCGGCGAGGCCGATTTCATCCGGCTGTTTCGGGATCACCGCGCCGTCGCGGTCCTGCTGCATGCCGCCGTTGATCGCGCAGGTGATGATGACCTTGTTTCCGGGAAGCACCGGCAGCTCCTCCGCCATCGGGTGGGCTGCAAATCTAGCGCAGCACTGCAGGCGGACCTGTCCTCCCGCCAGAGGACAGCGCGCCCGGAAAGGGGCACCATCGGCAGATCGGGAGCAGGGGGGCTGAGGTGTACGACATCACGCAGATCACGGACTGGCGCCTGTCCACCGGCCACGCGCCGATGTACGAGCGCCTGCTCGGCGCCGTCGGCAAGGACCACTTCGGTGCCACGGTGCGCGATTCGGTGCTGGCGGTCACCGGCGGCGCGCGGCGCATCTACCTGTTCGAGGCCACCGGCCAGGCGCGCAGCTCGCTGCAGTACTACTTCGGCGAACCGGGCCTGGTGGACCTGTTTCCGGATTACCTGCGGTGGTACCAGCAGCTCGATCCCGTTTCGGAAGCCTATCGCGCGGCGCCGCGCGTCACCGACGTGGCCCTGCAGCGGGTACGGCCGGCGCAGATCCCGTCGGCGCAGTTCCGGCGCCGCGTGTTCGACGAGGCCGGCATCGTCGAGCGGCTGTCGGTGGTCCAGCGGGGACCCGACGCGTGGCGCGTGATGAACGTGGCGCGCCATGTCTCTGACGGCTGCTTCAGCGAGGCCGAGGTTTCGGCGCTGGTGGGCATCGCCTGCCTCGCCCTGCCCATGCTGCCGCTGAACCGCGGCCGGCCGACCCCGCCGTCAGTCGAGCAGCTCGAGGAGCGTTTCGCCACGCGCTTCGGGACTCTGACGCCGCGGGAACGGCAGGTGTGCGCCCGCGCCGCGGCCGGCCTCAGTGTGGAAGCCACCGCGCTCGCCCTCGGCATCGGCCGGACGTCGGTGCTGACGTACCGGCGACGCGCCTACGAGCGGCTGGAGGTCCGCAGCCCGCTGGAGCTGTGTGCGCTGGTGGTGCACTGAGCACCCTCGACCCCTCTGGCGGGGCTTCCCGGCACCGCCGGCGACCCGGGGCA
The DNA here is from genome assembly GCA_964632365.1 of uncultured Steroidobacteraceae bacterium. Lineage (GTDB taxonomy): Bacteria > Pseudomonadota > Gammaproteobacteria > Steroidobacterales > Steroidobacteraceae > ZC4RG30. The sequence goes on along the minus strand of CAZWDR010000073.1, from coordinate 8,466 downwards.
TCTGCCCGCCTGACGCCGCACCCGCGCGTCCACTAAGCTGCCGGTTGCCGCATCGAGGCGGCGACCCCACCATGATCGACCATGCGTAAAGTCCAGTCTGTCCTGAAGTCCACCGGGCGAGACCTCGTCATCGCAGCGTTGGTCATGGTCACGATCTACCTGCTGGTGCAGGTGTTCGACCGGCCCGGGCTGCCAGCGCAAACCGCGGATCCCGCGGTGGCCGGCAATTGTGCGCCCGCCGACGACGCAGCCGCCTGCGCCCGGGACGCTGAAGCATCGACCGCGCCGGCCCGGCAGCCCGCCGGCGACGCACCGCTCTACGTGACGGTCACGGTCGCCGAGTAGCGATTCACGGCCCGCGGGGGCGCGGCCGGTAGTGCGGCAGCGACCACCCGTACCGCAGCGATCCTGCGCGCAGTCCGAAACCGGTCCCGACCGCAGCGAACACCGCCAGTTCGCGCGGACAACCCAGCTGGTGCAGCCCCACGAATGTCATGGCGGCGGCCAGCGCGGCCGTCACATAGATCTCGTGCGAGAAGATGATCGAGCGGGCCTCGCCGAGCACATCCCGGATGATGCCGCCGAAGCAGGCGGTGATGACGCCCATGACCACCGCCACCAGCGCGGACGTGCCGCTGCTGGTGGCGCGCTCGGCGCCCACCGTGGCGAACAGCGCAAGGCCTGCTGCGTCCGCCCAGAGCAGCAGCCGCAGACGCCGCGCGTGGAAACGGTCCGCAATGAAAAACACCACCAGCGAGACGGACGCGCACACCGCGAGGTACTCGGGTCGTTCGATCCACAGCACCGGGTGGATGTTCAGCAGCAGGTCGCGGATGGTGCCGCCACCGATACCCGTGACGGTCCCCAGCAGGATGAAGCCGACCGCGTCCATCTGGTTGCGCGCGGCGACCAGTGCGCCGCTGATCGTGAAGGCGATGATGCCGAGCCAGTCGAGCAGGACGATGCTGTTCTCGAACACGGGTTCCTCGTCACGGATCATCGCTGCCGCGGTGCGCGCGGGGAGGGTACAGTAGGCAGCAATCGCCTTCCGAACGGCAAGTCTGGAGCAGGCCGCGATGACCGAACTTTCCCCCCGCCATCCGGGTGTGGCGCAGAAGGTGCTGCTGGCCACCGACCTCGGCGCTCGCGGTGACCGCGCACTGGAGCGGGCCGTGGCACTGGCCCGGCATGACGGCGCGCACCTGACCGTGCTGCATGTGTTCGAGGACATGGAGGCCTCTGCAGCGGCCGTTGCCCCCGCGGCCAGCGCCGCGCATGCGCCGCCGGATGCGGCGGCGATCATGCGGCGGCGGATCCGGCAGGGTCTGCGCGCCGATCTCGGCGACCGGCTCGACCGGGCGACGCTGATGGTCGAGGAGGGCAACCCGGCCGAAGTGATCGAGCGGGTGGCGACCGAGTTGCACGTCGATGTGATCGTCACAGGCATCGCGCGCGAGAGCCCGTTTTCGACGCGTCCGGTGGTGCTGGGCAAGACCGTGGAATACCTGCTGCGCCGGTTGCCCGCGCCCATCCTGATCGTGCGCAATCGCGTGCGCGAACCCTACCGGCACATCGTGGTGGCCACCGATTTCTCCGCGCCGTCCGGCCATGCCCTGCAGATGGCACTGCGGTTCTTTCCGGAGCAGACGCTGCATCTGCTCAATGCCTCCACCGACCAGCCTGCCGGCGACTTCGAAGCCCGGCGGGCGGCGCATGACGCGCAGTTCGCGACCTTCCTGTCATCGGTGTTCCTGCCCGATGGTGACCGGGAGCGTCTGGTGCACATCACCGAGCCCGGCATACCGCAACAGGTCGTGCGCGACTACGTGCAGGCGAACGATGCGGATCTGGTCGTGCTGGGCACCCGCGGCCGCGGCGCCGTGCTCGAGGCGCTGCTGGGCAGTTCGGCCAAAAGCATCCTCTCGACGCTGCCCTGTGACGCGCTGATCGTGCGCGGGCCGCCACAATAACGACCGCCGCGCTACGCGATGCGTGCCGCCTCGCGCACCGACTGCAGGAATTCGCGCATCGAGCGGGCTGGCCGGCCGGTGATAGTGCGGTAGTCCGGGCTGACCAGATCGAACACACCCGCCTCGATCGCCTGCATCGTTCCGGCGGTGCTCTTCGACAATTCCAGCGGCACGCCCCAGCGCTCGTGCATGAAGCGCGGCCAGTCGGCTGCCGGCACCGCTTCATAGCGCACCGGGGTGGCGAAGACCTCCGACATCAGCGCGGCGATGTCATCGCCGCTCCAGGTCTGCTCCATCGTTTCGGAATACACGCGGCCCGAGGGTTCATCGCGCATCAGCACCTGGGCCGCCGAGGCGCCCAGGTCCGCGCGCGCCACGTAGGCGCAGCGCGACTTGCCGCCGCAGCGACGCAGCACGCCGGTGGCCAGCGTCTGCGGCAGGTCGCCGACCAGGATGTCGGCATACAGCGCGTGTCGCAGGATCGTGAAATCCAGGCCTGAGGCACGGATGGCCTGTTCGGTGGGGTAATGCACCAGCCGGCTGTGTTCCACCAGCGTCGATTCGGCGTTGAGGAAACTCGGATAGACCACATGGCGCACACCTGCGGCGCGCGCAGCGTCCAGCGCATTGAGGTTCTGCTGCAGGCGCACTTCATTCGGATCATAGGTGGGGATCAACAGCGCCTTGTCCACGCCCTGCAGTGCGCTGCGCATCAGCGCCGGATCACGATAGTCCGCGTGACGGACACGCACGCCGCGACTGGCCAGCTCCTGTGCGAATGCGGAGTCCACATCGCGCGTGCCCACCGCCAGCGAATCGCCGCGTCCCGCTTCCAGGATGGTGGTGATCACGGCTTTGGCGAGCTGGCCATTGGCGCCCGAGACAAAAATCATGCTTCTTCCATGGAGGCGACCGCGATCGCGGCCCAGGGCACCGATGGTATCCGCTTGGTCGCCACATGCGGGCTTCCTGGATCAATGCCCTGGCAATAATCCGGGTGGAACATGCGGCGAGCCGGGCTTTGCACGTACCATCCGCCTCGTCGCCGTCCGTGTCAGAAGAATGCTTTCGGGGGATTCCATGCGCCGCCTGCTTCCTGGCCTGCTCGCCACATCCAGCCTGTTGTCTGCCACTTCTGCCCTGCTCGCCGCCGGCGTGGCGACGCCCGATGTGGAATGGACCGCCCACGGGCGCACCGCCGATGAGCAACGGTTCACGCCGCTGGACCAGATCAACGCCGGCAACATCGGCCAGCTTGGACTTGCGTGGTATGCGGACATCACCGACAAGGGTGGCTACCAGAGCACGCCGCTGGTCGTGGACGGCAAGCTCTATCTCACGGGTCCGTGGAGCAAGGTCTTCGCCTTCGACGCGGTGACTGGCAAGCAGCTGTGGAAGTTCGATCCGCAGGTGCCGCGCGAGCTGGCTGCCTCCAGCATCTGCTGCAACATCTCGAACCGCGGCGCCGCACACTGGAACGGCAAGATCATCATCGGCACCATCGATGGGCGTCTGGTGGCGCTGGACGCGAAGACCGGCAACAAGGTGTGGGACGTGCAGGTCACCGACCGCAGCCTGCCCTATTCCATCACCGGGGCGCCGCGCGTCGGTGATGGCATCGTCTACATCGGCCAGGGCGGCGGCGAGTTCTACACGCGCGGTTTCCTCGCCGCGCATGACGCCGAGACGGGCAAGGCGCTGTGGCGTTTCTGGACCGTACCGGATGACCCCTCGAAGGGGCCGGAAGGCGCCGCCTCCGACAGCGTGATGCCGATGGCGGCGGCAACCTGGAAGGGCGCGAAGTGGTGGGAGAAGGGCGGCGGCGGCACCGTGTGGGACGGCATCCTCCATGACGGCCAGACCGGCACGGTGGTCTTCGGCACCGGCAACGGCCTGCCGTGGCCGCACAGCATCCGCTCGCCGGGCGGTGGGGACAACCTGTTCACCGCGTCGATCGTCGCGCTCGATGCGAAGACCGGCCAATACAAGTGGCACTACCAGACGGTGCCCAGGGACAGCTTCGATTTCGACAACACCAATCCGCTGACGGTGGCCGATCTCACCATCGACGGGCAGAAGAAGCGGGTGGTGATGCAGGCGCCGAAGAACGGCGTGTTCTATGTGATCGAGGTCGCGACCGGCAAGGTACTGTCGGCCGATCCGTACGTGCCCCAGATCAACTGGGCGACGGGCTTCGACAAGGCGAACAACTGGGCACCGGTCATGAACCCGGATGCCATCTACGGCACGAAGGGCTTCTACGTGATCCCGTCGCAGTCGCACGTGTGGCATCCCCAGTCGTTCAACCCCGGCACCGGCTACATGTACGTGCCGATGCGCTTCGGCGTGAGTTCATTCGTCGCCGAGGAAGGCGCCCGCATCCTCGGCAACCAGCTGGTGGATGTGAGCATGAGCAAGCAGCCGGAGGGGCAGACCCGTCCGGTGCTGGACGAAACGGGTGCGGCGCTGATGGCCTGGGATCCGGTGAAGCGCCAGGTGGCGTGGAAGCAGCGCGAGGGCAATGGCAGCGCCGGCACGCTGACGACGGCGGGCAACCTCGTGTTCCAGGGCACCGCCGGCCAGCACTTCACGGCCTTTCGCGCTGACACGGGCGAGAAGATCTGGTCCGTGCCGACGCAGGGCAATGTCGTGCCCGGGCCGATCAGCTATTCCATCGACGGCGTGCAGTACGTCGCGGCGGTGTCTTCGGCCAGTACCGGCTTCGCCGCGGCCAATGGCGTGAATCGTTTGCTGGTCTACCGGATCGGTGGCACGGTGCAACTGCCGCCGGCACCCCCGCCGGTGCAGCAGGTGCTCAACCCGCCGGCCGACTTCGGCGATGCCGCCATGCACGCGCGTGGCAAGGATCTGTACGAGCGCAACTGCACAGGCTGCCATGAAGGCGGCCGCATGTTCTCCGGCTTCCCGGACCTCAACTACAGCGTCGCGCTGAACAGCGGCGCACTGTTCAAGGCGATCGTGATCGATGGCGCGCTGGCCGAGGGCGGCATGATCTCGTTCCGGAATTCGCTGAAGGAAGAGGATGCGGAGGCCGTGCGCGCCTATCTGACGCAGCGCGCGAACGAACTGAAGCGCAATCCGCCGCGGCCGGGGCCTGGTGGGCCGGGCGGTGCGCCGCCGGCCGCTCCCGTTCCGGCCGCGCCTACCGCACATCAATCGCAATGATGAAACGGGCTGCGAGGCGGGGCCTTCCTCGCAGCCTGATGGATCCATCCGGTCAGCCAGGGAGGCGACATGAAGATCGTTGCAGCGATTCTTGCCGTGGCACTGCTGCTCGTGGGCAGCTATGCAATGCGTCTCCTGGAAGAAGTGAAGTCAGGGCGGGAGCAGGTTGCCGTGCTCGCGGCGCAACTGCAGCAGCGGCGAGCCGCACCGGTCCCGCTGCCGCAAGTGCCAGCTCCTGCGCCTTTGGCTGCTGCGGCGCGGGTGAATCCGGCAGGCAACGCACCGGAGACGACGGAGGTCGCGGTGGAACCGGTGCCGCCGGAGCAGGCCCCCACGTTGATGGATGCGCTCCGTGCGCAAATGTCCAGTCCCGAAGGAATGGCGCGCCGGCGGGAGAGCAACCGCCAGGCGATACGCTCCGCCAATCCGGATGTCAGCGAGGCGCTCGGCCTCGCGCCGGAGGAAGCAGAACGGTTTCTGGAGCTGCTGGTGACGCAGCAGGAACGGTCCTTCGCCATCTTCGAAAACGCGAGGGAAGCAGGAGCGCCGGCATCCAGCGCAGCAGCCGAATTCGAAGAGAACCGCCGGAATGACGAGTCCGAACTGCAGGCGCTGCTGGGATCCAGGTATCCGCAATGGCAGGACTACCAGCAGACCCGAGGCGTCTGGCAGCAGCGGCGGGATCTGCGGGCCGTGCTCGATGCGGCCGGCACACCGCTGGCGGATGCACAGGGCCGGTCCCTGATTGCCGCACTGGCGGCCGAGCAGCGAAGCATCAGTCAGACCCGCAGCGCCGCCGCGCAGCCATTCGCGCAATACGCGCCGGAGCGGCGGCAGCGCCTGCTGAATGCCGCCGCGCCGCATCTTTCCGCCCAGCAGCTCGAGAGCTACCGACAGATGCTCGAGCGGGCTGCGATGCAGGAGCGCGCCATGTTCGGGCGTTTCGCCGACAGCGTCGCGGCCGGGCAGGCCGGCGCGCGCTGACCAGGGAACCCGTCCCCGTCGCGAAATGCGCGGGGCGGAGGCTGTCGATCGTGGCTCGACGAAGGTAGGCTTCGGGGAGGCATCTCCCTGGCGCGCCCGGTCCGCGTCCGGCGTGCTGTTCAAGGCAACTTTCAAGCGGCGGAGCTTCGGGTGATTTGAGCATCCATATCAGGCGGCTGAGGCGCAGGGCGACCTTCCTCGCGGTGCGTTCGCTGGTGCGATTGGTCGGGTTCGACGGTTGCCGCCGGTTGGGAAGCTTCTTCGGCTCGCTTCAATATCTGCTTCTTGTTTCCCTGCGCCGCCGGGTCGGCGCGGACCTCGCGGCGCTGCTGGGATGCGATCCGCATGACGGCCGTGTCGGCTCGACACTGCGAAGTGCCTACCGCGTCAATACGATCGGTGTCCTCGAAGTGGCCAGCATGGCTGATCGCAGGCTGGACACGAAGCGGTTCTACCAGCGGTGCCGGGTCGATGGCATCGATAACCTCACCGCGGCGCGCACCGGTCGGGGTGTCATCATGCTGGCGACGCATTCCTGCAACAGCCTGCTGGTGCTTGCGCAGCTCGCGGATCAGGGGTGGCCGTTGACCGTCGTCTATCGCCGGTCGCCCAGCATGCCGACGAACTTCGACCAGAATGTGCTGGACAACTACGGACTCGAAGGCGTCGCCGCCGAAGATGGCCTGAGGTCCTATGTCGGCATGATGGATGCGCTGCGGCGCAACCGGGTGCTGTTCGCGATGATGGACCATGGGGTGTCACGGGCAGACACCGGCGTGATGTTGCGCTTCCTCGGCAAGGACATGCCGATGCCGGGCGGCATCGTGCAGCTCGCGCGCCAGACCCGCGCGCCCATTGTTCCGCTGACTGCGATGGCCATCGATCCACGGTGGCATTTCCGGATCGAACCGGCCCTGCAACTCGACCCGGGCGGCAGCTTCGAGCAGGACGCCGCGGCAGTGATGCGGCATGTGGAGGGGCAGATCCTCGCCCATCCGGAGCTGTGGAGCTGGCCGCACCGGCGCTGGTCAAAGTTCCCGCTCGCACCTGAGGACAGCACGCGCGCGGGGTGAGCGGGCCGTTGCGACAAAGGCCCCGCAGCGCCGCGTTCCGCCGGTGCTGCAGCGCCCCTTCGGCCAGACGCTGGGCGCCTGCGGCCGGGCAGACAGGGGGCCGTCGGCCGCCGGCCGAACGTTCCACGATGCTGTGATACGGTGGGTCCCATGCTGACCAGAACGGCATGGCCCACCGCAATGGCCGCCTCGGCGCTGGCCTGCGCGGCGTGTGCACAGGAAGCCACTCCACCGCATCCGGCAGAATTGCCGCAGACCGCATCAGTCCCTGTCAGCGCGCCGCCGCAGGTGGCCGAGGTCTCCGACGCGGCGCTCGATGCGGCCGTGGCGGCCATCCCGCAGCTCTCCTCGTTCATCCTGTTCCAGGGCGGTCACATCCACCGCGAGCATTATGCGAATGGCGGCGCGCGGGACCGCCCGATCAACATCAAGTCCGCGTCCAAGAGCATCCTGAATGCATTGATCGGCATTGCGCTGGAGCAGGGGCATCTGCAGGACCTGGATGTTCCTGTCAGCCGCTATCTGCCGGGATACTTCGACCGGCTTGGCGCCGATGATCCGCGCCGGCAGATCACAGTGCGGCATCTGGTGACGATGTCCAGCGGCCTGCCTTCCACGAGCATCGGCAACTATGGCGCCTGGGTCACCAGCCGCGACTGGGTGGGCTATGCGCTGGCGCCCGAGCTGCAGCACACGCCAGGGACCGTGATGACCTACAGCACCGGCGACACGCACCTGCTTGCGGCGGTGCTGACCCGGGCCACCGGCCAGCCGCTGCGGCAGTTCGCGCAGAAGAACCTGTTCGAACCACTGGGCATGCGCGTGGGTGGATGGGACCGGGACCCGCAGGGCATCTATTTCGGCGGCAACAACCTCGCGTTGAGCCCCGCGTCGCTGCTCAGTTTCGGCCGCCTGTATCTGGACAGGGGGCAGTCTGCCGGACGGCAGGTGCTGCCGAAGGCGTGGGTGGCGCAGTCCTGGCAGCCGCGCTTCCTGAACAGCAGCTTCAACCGCCGCCACGACTATGGCTACCTGTGGTGGCACACCCGGTTTGCCGGCCATTCCACTTGGTTCGCGTGGGGTTATGGCGGCCAGTTCCTGTTCGTGGTGCCGCAGTTGCAGACCGTGGTCGTGCTGACGGGCGATCCGGACACCCGCCAGCGCGGCAGCAACAACAGTGTCTACGCGCTGATGGAGCAGGTCATCGTCCCCTGGGCCGCGCAGCGCGCGAGGCAGGGGACGGAGTGACCGGC
>CAZWDR010000072.1:0-13166 GCA_964632365.1 uncultured Steroidobacteraceae bacterium | reverse complement strand
GACATGGTGCAGAACCACCTGCTGCAGCTGCTGTGCATGATCGCGATGGAGCCACCATCGTCGAACGATGCCGATGCGATGCGCGACGAGAAGCTCAAGGTGCTGCGCGCGTTGCGGCCCATTGCAGGTGCCGACGTGCTCACCAAGACGGTGCGCGGCCAGTACAAGGCCGGTGCAGCGGCCGGCAAGCCGGTGCCGGGCTATCGCGAGGAGCAGGGTGTTCCGGCGGACTCGAACACCGAGACCTTCGTGGCGTTGAAGGCCGAGATCGACACCTGGCGCTGGGCCGGCGTGCCGTTCTACCTGCGCACCGGCAAGCGCCTGCAGGAGAAACTCAGCGAGATCGTGATGACCTTCGAGGACGTGCCGCACTCGATCTTCGGCTCGGCCGCGATGGGCCGCAACCGCAACCGGCTCACCATCGCGCTGTCGCCGCGCGATGCCATCACGATGACCATCCTCGCGAAGAGCCCCGGCGAGACCATGGTGCTGAAGCCGGTGGATCTGTCGCTCGACATGGTGCAGAGCTTCAAGGTGCGCCAGCTCGACGCCTATGAGCGGCTGCTGACCGACATCATCAAGGGCAACCTGACGCTGTTCATGCGGCGGGATGAACTGGATGCCGCGTGGCGCTGGATCGATCCGATCCGCGCTGGCTGGCAGGAGCACGATCCGGCGCCGAAGCTGTACACCGCCGGCACCTGGGGGCCTTCCGCCGCCACTTCGCTGGTGACCCGCGACGGCTTCGAGTGGCATGGGGAGGGGTGATGAAGCTGTTGCGCTTCGAATCGCCGGCAGCGGCCGGCGCGGCACTGGCGGGGGAGGTTGCGCAGGCGCTGGGCGACGCGCTCGATGCACGCGATGCGGCGAGCCTGGCCGTGCCCGGTGGGCGCACGCCGCTGCCTTTCTTCCACGCGCTGCGCGCGATGCCGCTGGAATTCCGGCGCGTGGCGGTGACGCTGACCGATGAGCGCTGCGTGCCGGTTGACGATGCCGACAGCAACGAGGCGCTGGTGCGCGCGCAGCTGCTGCAGCATCACGCCGCTGCTGCGCAATTCCTGCCGCTGCGATGCGGCGATGCCGACGGTGCGCTGACCACGATGCCATTGCCATTCGATGCCGTGGTCCTGGGCATGGGCGAGGATGGGCATTTCGCGTCGCTGTTCCCCGGTTCCAGCGGCCTGGATGCGGCTCTCGACCTGCGCGCCGCGCCGGGCTGTGTGGCGATGCAGGCTCCGTCGCCGCCGGTTGCGCGCATCTCGCTGAACCTCGCCGCGCTGGCGCATGCCAGGCGCCTGTTCCTGTTCGTCACCGGCGCGGCCAAGCGATCGGTGCTGGAGCAGGCCGCGGTGCCATCACAGGCGTCGCAATGGCCGGTGGGCGCATTGCTGGCGTTGCGGCAGCCGCAGGTCGAGGTGTACTGGGCGCCCTGATCGCGGGCGGCAGCAGATTCCCTTAACGGGCAATCGCCTCGCGGCGCTCTGCGGTGGCGACCTATACTGCGGCGGTCCTGCCACCGGACGGGGGGGGAACCATGCGACGACCCATGCTGATCGTGGCCGCTGCACTGCTGCTGCCGGCCATGAATGCTTCCGCGGCCAGCGCCGATTGCGATCGCAGCCGCGTCTGTCTGCAACGCACGCTCGATGGATACCTGCAGGCACTGGTGGCCCGCGATCCCTCGCGCCTGCCGATGACGCGCAACATCAAGTACACCGAGAACGGCGTGCGGCTGAACATCGGCGACGGGCTGTGGCAAACCGCCTCGGCCATGCCGACCTACCGGCTGGACGTCATCGACGAGGAAGAAGGGCAGGCCGGCCTGCTGGGCCGCATCAACGAGAACGGCAACAACAACTGGTATGCCGCGCGTCTGCGCGTGGAGCCGGATGGCCGTGTGTCAGAACTTGAAGTGCTGGTCACCCGTCGCATCGGCGGCGGACCGGCGGGCCCCGCCGGCGGTGCGCCGCCACGCGAGTTCACCGAGCCGCATCCGCTGATGGACGATGTGCTGCCGCAGGAGCAGTGGTTGCCGCGCGGCGATCTGGTGCGCATCAGCAACACCTATTTCACCGGCATCGACACCGGCACCACATCACAGGGTGTGCCGTTCGCGCCGCAATGCCAGCGGCGCGAGAACGGCAACATCATGGCCAGCAACCCGGATGCAGAGCCCGGCTCGATGGCCTCACTCGACTGCAGGACGCAGTTCGACACCGGATTCCAGGTCATTGTCACCGACATCCGCGAGCGCCGCTTCGAGGTGGTCGACCGCACGAAGGGTCTGACGTTCGGCTGGGGCTACTTCGACCACGATGGCACGCCGGAGAAGATGTCGCGCACGCTCGATCGCACGCCGGTGGATGTGGCGGCATCGTTCCGCCAGCCGTTCTCGTTCTACATCGCCGAAGTGTTCAAGGTGGTCGACGGGCAGATCCGGCAGATCGAGGCGGTGCTGCAGACGGTGCCGTACCAGATGGAGTCGGGCTGGTAGGCGCGCGGGATCGCACAATGAAAAAGGGCCTGGAGAGGATCCAGGCCCTGGTGTTGGTGGAGGCGGCGGGAATCGCACCCGCGTCCGCAAGCACTACACTTCAGCATCTACGTACGTAGCTGTCTCTTTGGGTTCTCACCTCACGCTACCCGAGCAGCAGGGAAGACGCTTGGCCAGCTAACGGTGTCTCTTAACTATGCATCCCGTAGCACGGTACATAGCGATCCTGTGAGCGCGTCCCCCGGTTCCGTGGCACAGGCACCAGCGGGTCGGAGGTTAGGCGGGATTAAGCCGCCAGAGCGTAGTTGTCGTCGTTGGCAACTAAGATTTGCACAAGAGTTTTACGAGGACCCATGCACCTCGGTACGCCACTGAAGCTTCGCAACCCACGTCGAGACTGGTCGCCCCCTTCAGGAGTTGAGGGGAAGTGTACGCCGCTACGCCATTGATAGCCAGTTATACGTTTCGCGCATTGAGGATGACCGCTTAAATGATCGTCATGTTGACGACCTGACAGCTTCGGGCGCCGGTACTACCTGGCGGTGCGCGTGGCGCTGTGAGGCATCGGGCCGGCGTAGTCCACGCCCGGCCCCAGGCAGATGGCACAGCGCGGGTGATCCGGTACGACCCGCGCCGCCAGCGCCTCGTGCAACGTCCCGCCCACATCGAAGCGATCCACGTCGTCGGTGAGCGGGCAGGCATGCAAACGGGGTGCACCGCCCCGGACCTGCAGCAGGCGACCCTGCGCGCAGGGCGGCAGTGCGGTCGGCATGGCCGGGACATGAGCGGGCGTCACGGCAAGACGCGCGGTGTCACCAAATGCCGCCACATCCGGCAACGCCACCAGCGGAAGTTCCAACGGAAGCGCGTGTCGCCGCAGCAGCTGCCGGAATCTCGACTCGACGGCGGCGCGATCCTCATCGGGCATCGACTGGCGGGTGATGCCGGTGTCGAACCCCGCCGCATGCAGCAGCTTCAGCCCTTCCAGCGCCTTGCGGAAATTCTTCAGCCCGCGCGCGGCATCGTGGCGGGCCTCGTCCGGATGATCGATGCTGACGCGGAACTGCACCGGATGCGGTGCCTCGCGCAGCGCTGCCAGCTGGTGGGTGCGACGGATGAATGGCGCGGTGCCATTGGTCAGCACCAGCACCGGCCGCAGCCGGGCCGCATGCAGCAGGATCTCCAGGATGCCCTTCAGGATCAGCGGCTCGCCGCCGGTGAACGCGAAGCGGTCGACGCCGCGTGCCGCGGCCTCATCCAGCACCGGGGCCAGCTGCGCCAGCGTTGGCGCCGCGATGCGGGTGTCACCGGGCTTGCTGCCCTCGTGGCAGAACGGGCAGGAGAGGTTGCAGGCGGTGCCGGTGTGCACCCACAGCTCGCGCAGCCGCTGCAGCGGGATCGGGGAGGGGGCAGGGGCGTTCACGGGCGCGCATGGTATCGCGCGCTGCGCAAGGCCGGCCACTCATCGGGACTGGCCGGCTGCTGCCGCTCGGCCTCGAGCCGCGCGGACAGGCCCTTTGCGGGCATCGGACGCCCGAGCGCGAAACCCTGCACCTCATCGCAGCCGAGCTGACGCAGCAGCTCCACCTGCTCGAGCTGCTCCACGCCCTCGGCCACGACCTTCATGCCGAGGTTGTGACCCAGCGTGATGATGGCGCGCACGATCGAGGTGTCCTCGCGGCTCTTCAGGATGTCCACGACGAAGGAGCGGTCGATCTTCAGGCGCTGCGCGCGGAAGCGCTGCAGGTAGCGCAGGTTCGAATAGCCAGTGCCAAAGTCGTCGATCGCGATCTGCACGCCGGCTTCCTGCATCTGCCGCAGCATGCGGGTCAGCCGCGGGGCATCCTGCACCACCATGCTCTCGGTGATCTCGATCTCGAGCGTGCCGGGCGCGAGGCCGAATTCCTGCAGCGTCGCCAGCACGGTGTCGGCATAGCGCTCCTGCTGCAGCTCGCGCGGACTGGTGTTGATGGACACCACAAGACCCGTGTGGCCGGCATCCTGCCACGCGCGCGCCTGCGCGCAGGCGCTGCGCAGCACCTGCCGCCCGACGTCGACGATGAGGCCGCTTTCCTCGGCGATCGCGATGAAGCTGGCCGGATACACCATTGGCTCGCCGGGTGCCTGCCAGCGCACCAGCGCCTCGGTGCCGATGATGCGGCCGGTGTCGATCTGAACGCGCGGCTGGTAGTGCAGCAGCAGCTGCGCGTTGCGGATCGCCTGCCGCAGCCGCTGCTCGGCGGCCACACGGTCCGCCAGCTGCTGGCGCAGCTCCGGGCTGAAGAAGCGCAGTGTGCTGCGACCCTGCTCCTTCGCCACATACATCGCCGCGTCCGCGTTCTTCAGCAGGGTTTCGGGGTCGCGTCCATGCTCCGGATACAGCGCCACGCCCACGCTGCCTTCGACGCGCAGCTCGCTGCCGTTGAAATGCCAGGGCTCGCCGGTGGCCTGCAGTACCCGCCGCGTCAGCGCATGCACGGCAGCACTGTCCATGGACGGCACCAGCAGCACGAACTCGTCGCCTCCCACGCGGGCGACCGTGGCGCCCGCTGGCGCGCACTGCAGCAGCCGCCTGGCCATCACGCACAGCAGCTCGTCACCGGCGTGGTGACCCAGGCTGTCGTTGACGAACTTGAAGCGGTCCAGGTCGACGAACACCAGCGCCAGGCGATCGCCATCTGCGGCCGCGCGCCGCACCGCGGCCTCCAGCTGCTCGCGCAGCTGCGCGCGGTTGGCCAGTCCCGTCAGCTCGTCGGTGCGCGCCTGGCGCTCGATGCGCGCCTGGTACTCGTGCAGCGCGGTCACGTCCTCGACCGTGCCCTCGTAGCAGGTCACGTGCCCGGACTCGTCGCGCACGGCGCGCGCGTTCTCCGAGATCCAGATCAGCCTGCCGTCACGGCGCCGCACCTGTGACTCGAAGCGGCCGACCGAGCCGTCGCGCGTGATGGCCTCGATGAACGCGTCGCGTCGGCCCGGGTCCACATACAGCTGCGCGCCGATGTCGCACATGGTCTCGACCAGGTCGGTCGGCGACTCGAAACCATAGATGCGCGCCAGCGCCGGATTGGCATCCAGGTAACGCCCGTCCGGCGTGGTGCGGAAGACACCCTCGATGGCGTTGTCGAACAGGCTGCGGTAGCGCCGCTCGGCATCACGCAGCGCGCGCCAGGTGGCCTCGCGCACGCTGATGTCCTGCACCACGCCCTCGATGGCCGCGATGCGGCCGTCACGGCCGGGCAGGCCGGTGCCACGCTCCCACACCCAGCGCTCGCGCCCGCTGCGGTCGATGATGCGGTACTCGATGTCGAAGCGTTCGCCGCGACGCAGCGCCGCGTCGATCGCACCGCGGACGCGGGAGCGATCTTCAGGATGGGTGATCTGCTCGTACGAGATGTGGCTGTCGAACAGCAGCTCGTCCGGGTGGTAGCCGGTGAGGGCATGGCAGCCCTCGCTGATGAACTCCATCGTCCATCGCGCATCGTTCAGGCAGCGATACACCATGCCATCGATGTTCGCGATCAGCGTGCGCAACATGCGCGCCGTCTCGCGTGCCTCCGGGGCCGCGGTGATCACGCGGGCGCTGCAGGCAGGGACAGGATGGATCGACATGGACAGGTCCGGCGACGGGAATGGCGATGCATTCTGTTGGGTGGCGGCGGCGCGCGGCGCGGGGTGTTTCACAGTTCGTGCGATGCACCATCCGCGTGCGCGCGCGGCACCAGCATGGGGCACGAAGATTGCGCCGGCGTGACTGCGATGCGCTGTTCCAGTGCACGCTGGAGAGTCACCAGCAATGCTGGAGAGTGCGGCGACGCCCCGGACTGCCGGCGTAGCCGCAGATCTTCAGCGTGCCCGCAGCAGCCGCGACTTGTCGCGTTGCCAGTCCCGGTCCTTCTCGGTGGCGCGCTTGTCGTGCTGCTTCTTGCCCTTGGCGAGCCCGATGCGCAGTTTCGCGCGGCCCGCCTTCCAGTACATCTCGAGCGGGACCAGCGTGTAGCCGGAGCGCTCCACCGCGCCGATCAGCCGGTCGATCTCGGCCCGGTGCAGCAGCAGCTTGCGCGTGCGGGTGGGATCGGTGATCACATGCGTGGACGCGGAGTTCAGCGGCGAGATGTGCGCGCCGTGCAGGAACACCTCGCCATTGCGCACGAAGACATAGCCTTCGGTGAGCTGCACGCGCCCGGCGCGCAGCGATTTCACTTCCCAGCCCGCCAGCGACAGGCCGGCCTCGAAGCGCTCCTCGATGAAATATTCGTGGCGCGCCTTGCGGTTCTCGGCAATCAGCGCGTTGACAGGGTCCTTGGCAGGTTTGGCCATAAGGTATTATGCGGCATGCGCCACATCCGACGCTCGGCGCTGGTGGCCACGAGCCCGCAGCGCATGTTCGAACTGATCAACGATGTCGAGCGGTACCCCGCCTTCGTCCCGGCCTGCACGGCTGCGCGTGTACTGGAGCGCTCGCCGGAGGAACTGCATGCGGAACTCACCGTGGGAGCCGGCCTGCTGAAGACCACGTTCTCGACGCGCAACCGCCTGCATCCGCCCGAGCGCATCGAGATGCGACTGGAAAGCGGGCCACTGAAAAGCCTCAATGGACGCTGGACGCTCACGCCGGTGGCGGCGGGCAGCGTGCAGGGTTGCCGCGTCGAGCTCGATCTGACCTTCGAACCGCAGGGCGGACTCGCCGCGCTGGCACTGGCGCCGGTCATCGAACGCCTGGCCAGTTCGCTGGTCGATGCGTTCGTCGCGCGCGCCCGGCAGGAGCGCGACGCGAACCGGCCCGCAGCCGGCTAGGGCTGGGCGGTTGCCTGCGGGGCCTCGGGCGCTGCCGCCGGCTGCGCCGCGCGCGCGTCGTCGACGATCCGGTCGACCTTGTCATCCTTGAACCACACGGTGAGCCGCCGCGTCTGCTCATGGCCGCGGCCGCTGTTGGCGTAGTGGTAGTAGTCCCAGCGGTCGTTGTTGAAACCGGGCGGCACCATCGGCGTGCCGAGCACATAGGTCACCTGCGAGCGCGTCATGCCGGTTTCGAGCTGTTCAACCTGAGACGGATCGAGCAGGTTTCCCTGCTGCACCGGCATGCGGTAGAGACAGCCGGCGGCCAGTGCCAGCATGGCAAGCAGGGGAAGGCGCAGTACAGGGTTCATGGGTCGCTTCG
This sequence comes from uncultured Steroidobacteraceae bacterium, assembly GCA_964632365.1. Classification (GTDB taxonomy): domain Bacteria; phylum Pseudomonadota; class Gammaproteobacteria; order Steroidobacterales; family Steroidobacteraceae; genus ZC4RG30. Next base: position 5,514 of record CAZWDR010000072.1, on the reverse strand, counting down.
CTCGGTGAGGCGGTGTAAACTCCCGCATTCTACCCGACCGACGGAGACTGCCCAATTGGAAGGCAAGGATCTGCGCAATGCGGGGCTCAAGGTCACTCTGCCGCGGCTGAAGATCCTCGAGATCCTCGCCGAAGGCGCTGCGCGGCACCAGTCCGCCGAAGACATCTACAAGGCCCTGCTCAGTTCCAACGAAGACATTGGCCTCGCCACGGTCTATCGGGTGCTCACCCAGTTCGAGGCAGCGGGTCTGGTCACGCGCCATCATTTCGAGAACGGCATGGCCGTGTTCGAGCTGAACCGCGGGGATCACCACGACCACATCGTCTGCGTGGAATGCGGCACGGTGTCCGAATTCGTCGACACGGCGATCGAGGAGCGGCAGAAGACCGTCGCCCGCGAGCGGGGCTTCGAGCTGCATGACCACTCGATGATCCTCTATGGGCGGTGCGCGAATTGCCGCGCCCGGGGCACCGCGGCGCGCAAGCCGCTGCATCACGGCTGAGCGGTGCGTGCGCGCGGACGCTTGATCCGCGCGGTCTCCTGATCCTGGCTGTTGGCCGCGGCGAGCATTTCCTGGGCGTGGGCGAGGGCCTTGCTCGAGGCCGATGCGCCGCCGAGCATGCGCGCGATCTCCGGACCGCGCTGCTTCAGGCCGAGCCGCGTCAGCTGCGTGCGCGTCTGCCCGCCCGACACCGACTTGGTGACTTTCAGCTGATGGTGGCCCTGTGCGGCCACCTGCGGCAGGTGGGTGACGCACAGCACCTGGCCATTCATTCCGAGCGTGCGCAGCTGCCGGCCGACCACTTCGGCAATGCCGCCGCCGATGCCCGAATCCACCTCGTCGAACACCATGCAGCGGCGCTCCTCGGCGACGCAGGCCACCTGCACGGCCAGTGACAGGCGCGACAGCTCGCCGCCGGAAGCCACGCGGGCCAGCGGCCGCAGCGGCTGGCCGGGATTCGCCGTGACCAGGAACTCCACGGCGTCGAGGCCATGGGCGGCCGGCTGTGCATCGGCCACGGGTGTGACGGCCGCCTCGAAGCGGCCGCCCTCCATGCCCAGCTGCTGCATGCGCGCGGTGATCTCGCGGCCGAAGGTCGTGGCCATCGAGCGGCGCGCGGCGGACAGTTCGGCGGCCTGCTGACGCCATGCCAGCAGCGCCGCGTCGCGCTGCTGGCGAAGCTGTGCGCAGTCCGCGTCGGCCGCCTCGAGGGCCGCCAGTTCGCTGCGCAGTGCCGCGTGGTGCGCCGGCAATTGCGTGGGAGGCAGCCGGTGCTTGCGGGCCAGTTCCTCCGCCGCGGCCAGACGTTTCTCGACCTGGGCCTGCCGCGCGTTGTCGAGGTCGAGCGAATCGGCATAGCGCGAGAGGGCGCGCGCCGCCTCGGTGATGCGGATGGCGGCCTCGTCGAGCAGCGGCACGATGGGCTCCAGCTGCGCGTCGAGCGTGGCGAGCGGCCGCAATGCCGACTGCGCGCGCGCGACGCGCGCCTGGGCCGTGTCGCCTTCGCCTTCATAAAGCAGCTGCGCGGCGAGCTGCGCGCCCTCAAGCAGGCGGCCGCGGTTGCCGAGCCGCGCGGCCTCGGCGGCCAGTTCCTCGGCTTCACCGGGCTTCAGGTCGAGCGCGGCCAGCTCCGCTTCCTGGAAGCGCAGCAGATCCAGCCGCGCGTCACGGTTGCGCAGCGTGGCCTCCGATTCCTCGAGCTTCAGGTGCAGGGCGCGCCATGCGGCATAGGCCTCGCGCACCGCGCGCGCGCGGCCGTCGAGGCGGCCGTAGGTATCGAGCAGCTCGCGCTGTGCCGCGGGACGCACCAGCGACTGGAATTCGTGCTGGCCATGCACCTCGAGCAGGAAGGCGGCCACCTCCTTGAGCATCTGCACCGGCACGGCCTGGCCATTGATGAACGCCCGCGAGCGTCCATCGGCGTTGATCACGCGCCGGAGCAGCAGCTCGCCGTCGGCTTCGATGGCGGCATCCTCGAGCATCGTGCGCAGCGCGTCGGGCATGTGGCCCGTCTCGAAGCTCGCCGCCACCTCGGCGCGATCGGCCCCGGCACGCACCTGGCCGGCGTCGGCGCGGCTGCCGGCCACCAGCGTCAGCGCGTCGACGATGATCGACTTGCCGGCGCCGGTCTCGCCGGTCAGCACGGTCATTCCCCCGGCGAGTTCCAGCTCCAGGGCGTCGACGATGGCCAGGTCGCGGATGGTGATGTGCGTGAGCAAGCCTGCCTACCTTTCATGTTCGCCCGCCGCGCGTCCCCAGCGCAGCTTCGAGCGCAGCAAGCGGAAATAATCGTATCCCGGCGGATGCAGAAGCGTGATGGACTGCCCGGTTGGGCGCACATCGAGCCGGCCCTCGGGCAGCAGCTCACCCAGCACCACGCCATCGCAGGTGACCTGGGCCTGGGTCTCGAAGCGCTGCTGCACGATCACCGAGATGGTGCTGCGGCCGGAAACCACGATGGGACGGTCGGCCAGCGTATGCGGACAGATCGGGACCACCACGAGCACGTCGAGCGAAGGATCGACGATGGGTCCGCCGCAGGAGAGCGCGTAGGCGGTAGAGCCGGTCGCGCTGGCCACCACGAGGCCGTCGCCGCCGTGGCTGTTCACGAACCGGCCGTCGACGCGCGTCTCGAAGTCGAGGATGCGGCCGGTCTCCCACTTGGCGAGCACCACATCGTTCAGGGCCAGTTGGCGGCGCTCTTCGCCCTCGGGGCTGACGAGGCTGGCCTCGAGCAGGCGGCGCCGGTCGGACTGGCATTCGCCGGCGAGGGCCTCGTCGACGCAGCGGAACATGTCCTGCGGCATCACGTCGGTGAGGAAACCGAGCCGGCCGCGGTTGATGCCGAGCATGGGCACCTCGGTGCCGGCAAACAGCCGCGCGGCGAACAGCATCGAGCCATCGCCGCCAATGACGATGGCCAGCTGCGCCTGCGCCACCATCTGCGCGTCATCCACCGGCACGGTCTGCGCGGCGACTGCCGCGGGCGCGGTGTGCTGGACCAGCACGGTCAGGCCGCGGCGGGCAAGGTGCGGCAGCAGCCCCAGGGCCGACTCGCCGACGGTGCGTTCCTCGAAGCGACCCAGCAGGGCGCAGGTGGTGATCCGGGTGGACATGCCGGCGCTAGTCTAATGGCCCTGCCGGCGCGGCGGCGGCGGCATTTTGTGGGTTGCTTGACCCGGATCAGGGGCACCGCTAGCGTCACGGCACCCGCCAGAATGCAACAGCCATGCCCGACCGTCGTGACGACCATCCGCTGAACGAGCGCGCCCAGCAGCTGCTGAAGGTGCTCATCGAGAGCTATATCCGCGACGGCCAGCCGGTGGGTTCGCGCACGCTGTCACGCGATTCGGGCATGTCGCTCAGTTCCGCGACGATCCGCAACGTGATGGCCGACCTGGAAGCCTGCGGATTCGTCACCTCTCCCCATACCTCCGCCGGCCGCGTGCCAACGCCGAAGGGCTACCGCTTCTTCATCGACACGCTGCTGGAGGTGCAGCCGCTGGAGCAGGCCGCGGCCGAGGCGCTGCGCAGCCGGCTCGATGCGGCCGGCGACACGCGCGCGCTGGTGTCCGCCGCCTCGCAGCTGCTGTCCAACATCACGCAACTGGCGGGCGTCGTGTCCTTGCAGGCGCCGCGGGCCGCCGCACTGACCCACATCGAGTTCCTGCCGCTGTCCGAGCGGCGCATGCTGGCCATCATGGTCTTCGATGACCGCGAGGTGCAGAACCGCGTCGTGCACATGGACCGGCAGGTCAGCGCCGAGGAACTGCGGCGCGCCGCCGCGGTGCTCAACGAGCAGTTTCGCGGCCGCACGCTCGAGCAGGTCCGCCAGCAGCTGATCGACGAGCTGTCGGAGATGCGCGAGCACCTGAACCAGGGGATGGTCGACACCATCACGGTGGCCCGCCAGCTGTTCGTCGAGGGACCGGAGCAGCCCGATGCCGAGCTGGTCATCGCTGGCGAGACCAAGCTGATGGGTTACGGCGAACTCTCCAGCGTCGAGAAGCTGCGCCGGCTGTTCGAGGCCTTCGACGAGAAGCGCGGCATCCTGCAGCTGCTCGACCTCAGCCTGGGTGCGCAGGGCGTGCAGATCTTCATCGGGCGTGAATCCGGCTACCAGATCCTCGATGACTGCAGCGTGGTCACCGCGCCCTACAGCGCGGCCAATGGCGCGGTCGGCGTGCTGGGTGTGATCGGCCCGACCCGCATGGCCTATGAGCGCGTGATCCCGGTGGTCGACCTGACCGCAAAGCTGCTCGGCGCCGCCTTGAATTCACGCCGCTAACCCTCATAGTGTCGGCGCAAGCCACGGCCAGGCTTGGCGCCTGGGGCGGACATCCGCCCGCAGGTCATTGAAATACGGAGAAGAAATGGCGGAACGCGACCCCGGGACAAACCCAGAACCCAACCTCGACATGCAGCACGACGAGATGGACGCCGCCGCGCTGCGCGCCCAGCTGGCCGACGCCGAGAGCCGCGCCCAGCACGCGCACGAGCAGATGCTGCGCGCCATCGCCGAACTCGACAATGTGCGCAAGCGGGCCGCGCGTGACGTGGAGCAGGCGCAGCGCTATGCGCTGGAGCGCTTCGCGCAGGAACTGCTGGGCGTGGTCGACAGCCTCGAGATGGCCGCCGCCACCGCTGCCACCGCCGATGCGGCCTCGCTGGCCGCCGGCCAGGACGCGACGCTGCGGCTGCTGAAGAGCACCTTCGCGAAATTCTCGATCAACCAGATCGATCCGGCCGGCGAGCCGTTCGACCCGGAACGCCATGAGGCGATGGCGATGCAGCCGTCGGCCACGGCCGAGCCGGACTCGGTGCTGCAGGTGGTGCAGCGGGGCTATGAACTGAACGGCCGGCTGCTGCGACCGGCGCGGGTGATCGTGGCGCGTGCGCCCGACGGCACTTGAAGCCGTTTCCCGCGACTCCACATTCCGCATCAACACATTCCAAACCATCTTCAAGGAACGCACATGGGCAAAGTCATCGGAATCGACCTGGGAACCACCAACTCCTGCGTCGCCGTCATGGAGGCGGGCAAGCCGCGCGTGATCGAGAACAGCGAGGGTGACCGCACCACGCCTTCGATCGTCGCGTTCACCAAGGACGACGAAGTGGTGGTTGGCCAGTCTGCCAAGCGCCAGGCCGTCACCAATCCGCAGAACACCGTGTTCGCCGTGAAGCGGCTGATCGGTCGTCGCTTCAAGGACGACGTGGTGCAGAAGGACGTCGACATGGTGCCCTACAAGATCGTGGCCGCCGACAATGGCGATGCCTGGGTCCAGGCACAGGGCAGGAGCATGGCGCCGCCGGAGATCTCCGCGCGCATCCTGGCCAAGATGAAGAAGACCGCCGAGGACTACCTGGGCGAGCCGGTCACCGAGGCGGTGATCACGGTGCCGGCATATTTCAATGACTCGCAGCGCCAGGCCACCAAGGATGCCGGACGCATTGCCGGCCTCGACGTGAAGCGCATCATCAACGAGCCCACCGCGGCCGCGCTGGCCTAT
>CAZWDR010000071.1:0-13336 GCA_964632365.1 uncultured Steroidobacteraceae bacterium | reverse complement strand
TGGCATCGAGGATGAAGTTCAGGTTGGTGCCGAGGAAGCCGGCGTGGTCGCTCATGGCGACCACGTCCTTCGACAAGGTGCGCAGGCGCTCCCGCTGCTCGGGCGGCAGGTTCACGGTGGCCTGCTGCACGAATGCGAGCAGGCGGGCGAGGCTGGCGAGGCTCTCGCGCGCCTTGGCGATCAGGTCGCCGCACTGGCCGATCTGCTCCAGCAGCTTGCGATAATCGCGGGTGCGGCGGCGCTCCTCGCCGCCGGGCATCGCGCGGCGGTTGAACACATCCGCGGAGGCGGCATCCATGTCGGCGCCGACGCGCTCGATCACATCCGCGATGCGCTCGATGATGAACTCGAGGATGCCAGCCAGCACGGCCGGCGCGGTGCTGTTGGCCTGCGGATGCCGCTCGGTGTGCGCGACGAACCGGCGCATCGGCAGCGGGTCGACATAGCGGTTGGTCACCAGGCGCGAGTCGCGCAGGATGAATGTGATCTGGCCGTTCTCGGGCAGCTGCGTGTCGAGGCGGGTCACCACGGTGGCGGTGAGATACAGCGCGCCGGCCTCTTCATAGAGCCGCGCGGAGGACTCGATCTCGCGCATTTCCTCGCGCGTGGGGATGTCGAGCCCCAGCCGCTGCTCCACGAGGCGCTCTTCCTCGAGCGTGGGCTCCAGCAGATCGAGCCACACGGCTTCCTCGGGAAGCGGTGCACCAGGCACCAGCTCGACGCGCTTCAGGCCCGCCGGGATGTGGCAGTAGACGCTCAGCATCGGGAGAAAGCGGGCGGCACCGGTTCAGTCGGTGCCGCCGCGGCAGGAAAGGGCGCCAGCATGCGACGTGCAGTGGCTGGCAGCGGGGCGCTTCTTCAGCGCTTCTCGAACGCGGCCAGGTCGTCCACCAGCTGCAACAGCTGCGCGGCGCCGCCGGCCATGTCGACATCGGTCATGTACTTGCCGTTCACGATGAACACCGGGGTGTGCTCGACGCGATAGCGGCGGGTCAGCTCTTCGGCGCGCTTCAGGCGCGTGCTGACCGCGAAGCCGTTGTAGGCAGCGAGGAAATCCGCCTCGGAGATGCCATGCGTCTTCGCGAAGGCGACCTGCTGCTGCTGGGTCTGCGCCTCGCTGGAGCCCACCAGCGCGTTGCCGTTGCGATGGATGTCGTCGAAGGCCTTCGCGACGAGGTCATTGCGGCCCAGCGCGTCGAGCGTGTAGAGCAGCTTGCCGAGCAGGCGATGGCTCGGGCCCCACATCACGTGTTCCTGGCGGAACTTCACCCAGGCGGGCGCCTTGCCCCTCCAGGATTCCACGCGCTCATTCAGTGCGTAGCAGCCGCCGCAGTGCAGCCACAGGAACTCGATGACTTCGACCTCGCCGGCGCCGGCATTGGTGGGCTGCGCGGGCGAGATGGGACGGTAGTGCGTGCCGGCCTTCCACTTGCCGCCTGGCAGCTGCGCGCTCTCGGGCATGGCGACCATGCGCTCGAGCGAGGTGTCGCCCGGCGCGTCGGGCGCAGCCGTGGTGCCGGCTGATTCCTGTGTGGCGCTGGCCTGCTGGTCGAGCTCGGCCTGCGTTGGCGCGGCCGTGGTTGCGTTGCTTTCCGCGGCGGCCGGTGGCGGCGCGGTGGCTGTCTCGGCCCCGGCCGGCGTCTGGTTCTGGCCGCAGCCGGCGAGGGCAACGGACGCGGCGAAGGCGAGCAGCAGTTTCTTCATGTCAGCGCATCCCCTGGATGTAGGAAGCCAGATTGCGGCGATCCTCGGGCGTCAGCCGCTCGGCGATCGTCAGCATCATCGCGGCGTTGGGCGGCGCCAGCGGGCGGCCGGCCTCGTCCTTGTTGTAGCGCGTGCCCGCGGCGTAGTCGTTCAGCTGCTTGACGGTGTAGACCGCATGCTGCGCCTGGAGCGCCGGATAACCTGCGGCCGGCACGCCGCGACCCACCGGGCCATGGCAGGCGGAGCAGGAGGGAATGCCGCGTTCCGGATCGCCGAAGCGATACAGCGTTTCGCCGGCCTCCCAGTAAGAGGGATCTGCTTCGTTGCCGGTCGGCGTCTGCATCTCGAAGTGCGCGGCCAGGTCGGCGATGTCCTGGTCGGTGAGGTCCTGCACCATCGGCCGCATCAGCGGCGACGGACGCAAGCCATCGCGGATGCGCTTGATCTGGTCGCGCGCATAGACGGCGTTCTGGCCGGCGATGACCGGCCAGTCGGGCGTGACGCTGTTGCCGTTCAAGCCATGGCAGGCGGTGCACGTGGCGGCCTTGGTGGCGCCGGCTTCGGCATCGCCGGTGAGCGGCGCGACGGTTTCGGCGGCCCAGGCGGGTCCTGCGATCAGGCCCAGGGTGAGCAGGGCGGAAGCGGCAATCCTCATGTGTCGTCGAGACTCCCAAAAAGGCGGGCTGGAAAACCTGTCAATTGTACACTGGCCCTCCCTGTTGAAACCCCTGCCACTTGAGCCAGTTCCCCCAAGTCCAGTTCCTGACGAGTGTGGCCAAGCCCGGCCAGTTCCCGCCCGACGAGGGGTGGGAAATGGCCATGGCCGGTCGCTCGAATGCCGGCAAGTCCAGCGCCATCAACGCCATCCTGGCCCGCAAGGGGCTGGCGCGCACCAGCCGCACGCCGGGGCGCACCCAGCTCTACAACTATTTCGACATCACTCCGGGGCGCCGGCTGGTCGACCTGCCGGGGTACGGGCACGCGTCGGTGAACGCCGCGACGCGCGCCACCTGGGGACCCTTGGGCGACGCGCTGCTGCAACGCCGCAGCTTCGCCGCGCTGATGGTGGTGGTGGATATCCGGCGGGGGGTGGGCGAGATGGACCTCGGCCTGCTCGACTGGGCCGGACGGTCGCCGGACTTCACCCATGTGCTGCTGGCCAAGTCCGACAAACTCTCGCGGGGCCAGGCAGCCGCGGCGTTGAAGGTCGCGCAGAACGAACTGGCCGGGCGCGCCACCGTGCAGCTGTTCTCGGCGCTGCGCGGCATCGGCCTCGAGGAGGCGCGCAAGGTGCTGCGGCGCTGGCTGGTTTCGGATCCCGGAAAAGAAATAACCCCGGCGGGGTGACCGCCGGGGCAAAAGTGCTGTCGGGCAGGTCTCGATGCCGGACAGCAAACCCGCTCAGGGAGGGAAGCGGGGAGCGCTTGTGACGCTCATTGAGTTGGAGGCCCCTCCGCGGGGGAAGTTCCACCGGTTCACCGCTTCCACGTTAAAGAATCGTTAGGTGGATCCTGTCCCAGGACACCGGCGGCGTGGGCTCCTACGCGACCACGCGATTGCGGCCACTGTCCTTGGCTGCGTACAGATGCCGGTCCGCCTGGCGCAACAGGCTCTCGAGCGAAGCGCCGGGCGCGCCGCTGGCCAGCCCGAAGCTGATCGTCACGGGGCGCTTCAGCCCCAGCTGCGACCAGTTGGCGCCGGCCACCGCAGCGCGCAGGGTCTCGCACAGCGCCTGGGCCTCATGCAGTCCGGTGCCCGGGAAGCAGAACAGGAACTCCTCGCCGCCATAGCGGGCCACCATGTCGGAACCCCGGCATCGCGCCTGCAGGATCGCTGCCACCCGGCGCAGCACCTCGTCGCCGGTGGCGTGGGAATGCTGGTCGTTGATCTGCTTGAAGAAGTCGATGTCCGCCAGCGCCACGGTGAGCTGCTGCGGATGGCGCGACTCCAGTTCGATCTGCTGCGCCAGCCAGGCATCGGCGTAGCGGCGGTTGTAGAGGCCGGTGAGGTTGTCCTGCGTGGCCAGGCGTTCCAGTTCGAGCGTCTTCTCGAGCAGGCTGCGCGTGCGTTCATCGACGATGCCGACGAGGCGGTAGCGCATCACCGCGAACTGCCGCAGCGCCAGCATGCCCACGCCCAGCACCGCCAGCAGCAGCGCGACGGCCGGCAGTTCCAGGCGATTGAACACCAGCGCCACCAGCGTGCCCGCGGCGGAGGCGCCGATCTCCAGCGCATAGGAGAACGGCGAGAACAGGTCGGCGCGGCCGCGACCCAGCAGCACGTTCAGCCCCAGCATCGCCACGTCGTTGATCACCTGCATGACCAGCACCAGCACCAGCAGTGCGATCGCCGTGCCGCCATCGAGCGTCAGCAACGGCACCTCGCCGCCGATGCGGGTATACAGCAGGCCCGCGCCGAGCACGCTCAGCGTCATCACGCCGGAGTTCACCAGCGAGGCATACAGCACATTGCGCCCCGGCACGCCCTGGCGCAGCCGGTACAGCGGATAGACGAGGGAGGCCAGGCCATTGATCCACGCCGCATCCACCGGACCCAGCACCAGGATGCTGGCCACCTGGGCGATGCGGTCGAACGAGTAGTAATGCTGGTTGGGCCCGCGATAGCCCACGCTGATGGTGAACAGGCCATAGCCGAAGAAGAACACCGCCACCGGCCAGGAACTTTCGGTGAGGAATCCGCCGGTGTCGCGCAGCATCGCGGCCACGGCGAGTGCGGCCAACACGAACATCGCGCAGGCGAACACGATGCCCGCTCGCGTCCAGTCATCCTGCGCCGGGGTCGGGGGCGTGGCGGTCCGGTCGTTCATCGGCCGCGCACCATACCACGCCCTTCCGGGGGACCCGGCGAGTCGCCGGATTCTGACAAATCAGGCCGCGGCGGGCGCGCGGGCGTAGCGGAAGGCCACGGCGAAGCCGACCAGCAGCCACGCGCCGGCCAGCAGCCATGGCGCCCCGGGCAGGTGCACCGGTGCGTGGTCGCTGATGAACAGGCCGAAGGTCTGCGCGAACATCAGCGGCGCCACGATGCCCACCAGGCTGACCAGGCTCATCAGGGCGCCCTGCACGCGGCCCTGCGCGTCTGAACTCACCTGGCGCGTGATCAGCGACTGCGTGGCGGGCGTGGCCATGCCCCACAGCGCGCTGATCGGCAGGCCGAGCAGGAAGCCCCAGCCGACATCGGCGAATCCATAGACGGTGAACCCCGCAGCGCCGCACAGCAGGCCCACCAGCAGCGTGCGCCGCTCGCCCAGGCGCCGCACGATGCGGCCGACCAGCAGTCCCTGCACGATGCCGCTGCACAGTCCGGCCAGTGCCAGCATGCCGCCGACCTGCTGCTCGCTCCAGCCATAGCGGTATTCGGTGTAGAGCACCGCGACGCTGGGGTACACGTAGTGCGCCATGTTCGCGATCATCATGACCGCGGCCAGGCCGAACACCTGCGGGTACCGGCGCAGCAGCGACAGGGATCCCACCGGATTGGCATGCGACCAGTCGAAGCGCTGCGTGCGCCGTTCCGGCGGCAGCGATTCGGGCAGCACGAACCAGCCATAGAGAAAGTTCAGCAGCGCCAGCGCGGCGGCGAACCAGAAGGGCGCGCGCAGGTCGATGCCGCCGAGGAAGCCGCCGAGCATCGGCCCGATGATGAAGCCGATGCCGAACGCGGCACCGATCAGGCCGAAGGACTTCGCCCGGTTCTCGGCCGTGGTGACGTCCGCGATGTATGCATTGGCGGTGGTGAAGCTGGCCGAGAACATGCCGGAGAACACCCGCGCGATCAGCAACCACGGCAGAGACTGCGCGAGCGCCATCAGGATGAAGTCCGCGCCCAGGCCCACGCAGGACAGCAGGATCACCGGGCGCCGCCCGTAGCGGTCCGACAGCGCGCCCTGGATCGGTGTGAACAGGAACTGCACGCCCGCGAACAGCGTGCCGAACAGGCCCACCCATCCGGCCGCGGCGGCAAAGTCACCGCCGGTGAATTCTCGCACCAGGCCGGGCAGCACCGGAATGATCACGCCGAAGGCGAGGACGTCGATCAGCACGGTGATGAAGATGAACACCAGCGCGGCCTTGCGCACGCGGGTCACCGGCGCGGCATTCGCGCTCACGGGCGCTTCGTCTCCGTTCGACATCGATGCGTTGCGGTGCGGATGGTGGATGACGAGCTAGTGCGCCTGGTCCCAGTTGCTGCCGACGCCGATGTCCACCTTCAGCGGGACCTTCAGCTGCTCGGCACCGGTCATCTGCTCGCGCAGCATCGCGGTCACCGCGTCGACGGCATCGCCGCGCACCTCGAGCACCAGTTCGTCGTGCACCTGCATGATCAGCCGGGCCGGCAGGTTCCGCTGCATGCACTCGCGCTCCACGCGCAGCATCGCCAGCTTGATGATGTCCGCGGCGGTGCCCTGCATCGGTGCGTTGATGGCGCTGCGCTCGGCATATTGCTGCAGGTTGCGGTTGCGGGAATTGATCTCTGGCAGATACAGGCGCCGGCCGCGCACGGTCTCGACATAGCCCTGCTGGCGCGCCTGCTCCCGCGTGCGGTCCATGAAGGATTTCACGCCCGGATAGCGCTCGAAATACAGGTCCACGTAACGCTGCGCCGAGCCGCGGTCGATGCCGAGCTGGCGGGCGAGCCCGAAGGCAGACATCCCGTAGATCAGGCCGAAGTTCACCGCCTTGGCGGAGCGGCGCTCGTCCGCAGTGACCTCCGCCAGCGCCTTGCCCAGCACCTCCGCGGCCGTGGCCTGGTGCACGTCCAGGTCCTGCGAGAACGCGCGTACCAGCGCCGGATCGTCCGACAGGTGCGCCATGATGCGCAGCTCGATCTGCGAGTAGTCCGCGGCCACCAGCACATGCCCCGGCGGAGCGATGAAGGCCTGGCGGATGCGGCGGCCTTCGGCATTGCGGATCGGGATGTTCTGCAGGTTCGGGTCCTGCGACGACAGGCGCCCGGTGGCCGCGACGGCCTGCTGGTAGCAGGTGTGCACGCGGCCGGTGCCGGCGTCGATCTCCGCCGGCAGCTTGTCCGTGTATGTGGACTTCAGCTTCGTCAGGCCGCGGTACTCCAGGATCAGGCGCGGCAGGTCGTAGCCCGCGGCCAGCTCCTCGAGCACATCCTCGGCGGTGGAGGGCTGTCCGGTGGGCGTCTTGCGCAGCACCGGCAGCTGCAGTTTCTCGAACAGGATCTGCTGCAGCTGCTTGGGCGAGTCGGGATTGAACTCGCCGCCGGCCGAGGCGTGGATCTGCTTCTGCAGCTCGCCGATGCGCGCGCCCAGCTCGATGCTCTGCTGGCGCAGCAGCGCCGCATCGAGCAGCACGCCGCGATGCTCCATCTGCAGCAGTATGGTGGCCAGCGGATGCTCGAGGTCTTCATACAGCGTCTTCAGCCGCGGCAGTGCGGCCAGCTGCGGCCACAGGGCCTGGTGCAGGCGCATCGTGACGTCGGCGTCCTCGGCGGCATAGGTCGCCGCGGTCTCCACTGGCACCTGGTCGAAGCAGATCTGCTTCGCGCCCTTGCCGGCGACGGCCTCGTACTTGATCGTGTCGATGCCCAGGTAGTGCTTCGCGAGTGAATCCATGTCGTGGCGCGTGGCCACGCTGTTGAGCACATAGGATTCGATCATCGTGTCGTGCACGAAGCCGGCGAGCACGATGCCGTGGTTGCGCAGCACATGCGCGTCGTACTTCAGGTGATGGCCGACCTTGCCGCGCGTCGCGTCTTCCAGCCACGGCTTCAGCCTCGCCAGCGTGCGGTCCAGGTCGAGCTGGTCCGGCGCACCCGGATAGCGGTGGGCCAGCGGCAGATAGGCGGCCTTGCCGGGCTCGATGCAGAACGACAGCCCGACGATGCGCGCCTCGTTGTAGTTCAGGCAGGTCGTCTCGGTGTCCAGCGCGGCCAGCGGCGCGGCCGCCAGCAGGTCCAGCCAGCGCTGCAGCGCCTCTTCGGTGACGATGGTCTCGTAGGCACGGGGAATCGCCGCGAGCGCCGCGACATCCGCGGAATCCGGGCCGGGCGAGGGCAGATCCGCGGCGTCACCCGCGGTCGCACGTCCCCGCGCGGTCTTCGCCTTGCCGGCGGCCGCGCCCGCACCACCCGCCAGGGCGGCCTCCTCGGCTTCGAGCGCGCGCAGCATGCCGCGGAATTCCATGCGCGTGTAGATCTCGCGCAGCCGCGGGCGATCCGGCTCGCGGCGCGCATAAAGGTTCTCTTCCGGCGGAAGGTCGACGTCGGTGTGGATGGTGGCCAGCTGCCGCGACAGCGCCAGCGTCTCGAGACCGGCGCGCAGGTTCTCGCCCACCTTGCCGCCGATCTCGTTCGCGTGGGCGACGAGATTGTCGAGATCGCCATAGGTGGCGAGCCATTTCGCGGCGGTCTTCGGCCCGACCTTCTCGATGCCGGGAATGTTGTCCGAGCTGTCGCCCACCAAGGCCAGGTAGTCGATGATCTGCTCGGGCCACACGTCGAACTTTGCCTTCACGCCGTCGCGGTCCAGCGCCGTGTTCGTCATCGTGTTGATCAGCGTGATGTGCGGATTGACCAGCTGCGCCATGTCCTTGTCGCCGGTGGAGATCAGCACCTTGCGGCCATCGGCGGCGGCGCGCACCGCCAGCGTGCCGATCACATCATCGGCCTCGACGCCCGGGATGCGCAGCATCGGAAATCCCAGCGCCTGCACCAGCTCGAGCAGCGGCTCGGTCTGCGAGCGCATCTCGTCGGGCATTGGCGGGCGATGCGATTTGTATTCAGTGTAGAGCTGGTCGCGGAAGGTCTGGCCCGGCGCATCGAACACCACGACCACGCAGTTGTCGGGCCGCTCGCGCACATAACGCTGCAGCATGTTGATCACGCCGAACACTGCGCCGGTGGGTTCGCCGCGCGAGTTGTTCAGTGGCGGCAGCGCGAAGAACGCGCGATACAGATAGGAGGATCCATCGACCAGGATCAGCGGCGGCTGCCCGTTGGAGTCATTCATGAGGGACCTGAAGCCTTCAGCGGCCGGGCGCGGAGTCGGCCGGAGGCGGCGCGGCGGGACGCTGCTCCTCTTCGTCCTCCGCGGCGTCCGGCTCCGGTGCGGCGGCGGCGCCCACGGGCACGGTGGCGATCGCCTCCCGGTCCGGCTCGGGGATGAACAGGTCGCCACGCTGGCCGCAGGCGGCGACCAGCAACAACAGGGCAACAGACGCGGCAGGTCGAAGATTCATCGGCGCGGCGGTCAGGACGGCATGCGGCGTTCGCCGGCCAGCGCCACCCAGCCGCGCAGGATGCGATAGGCCACCCAGCCGCCGATGAGCAGCGAGCTGAGCACCAGCAGCGGGTAACCGATGAAGATCAGCAGCAGTGGGCCGAACAGCAGCCACGACAGCACCATCCAGCCGAAGGCCCACCAGAAAGTGCGCAGCTGCCACGAGAAATGCGAGGCCAGCCAGGTGTCGCGCACCGCACTGCGGCGCACGTAATTCATGATCACGGCAATGATCGAGGGCAGGCTGAACAGGAACTGCCCGAGGATCGACGCCGCGGTCAGGATTCCCATCAGCACGGCGAAGGCATGCAGCCCGTACATCAGGTGCGTGTAGGACACGTGGCGCGGCTCGGCGGCCACGGCGGTCACGTCATGGGGCGAGGGTTCCATCGGGAGGGAGAGTACCTGAATCCACCGCCCGGCGGCCCGGCGGCGCGTCGATCGCAGCGGCGGGCCGCGCAGCAGCCGCGGGCCGATGGGGCGGCTGGCGGGGATGCGCTAGGATCGGCGCATGAAGACCCTCTCCAGCAGCAAGTCGTTCGGCGGCATCCAGTCGGTGCACGCACATGTCTCGCAGGCCTGCGCCTGCGAGATGACCTTCGCGCTGTACCTGCCGCCGCAGGCCGCGCAGGGCAAGGTGCCGCTGCTGTGGTACCTCTCCGGCCTGACCTGCACGCACCAGAATGTCATGGACAAGGGCGAATACCGCCGCACGGCCAGCGAGCTGGGCGTGGCCATCCTGTGTCCGGACACCAGCCCCCGCGGGCCGGAGGTGCCGGACGAAAAAGACAACTGGCAGTTCGGGCAGGGTGCGGGCTTCTATGTGGACGCCACGCAGCCGCCCTACGACCGCCACTACCGCATGCAGAGCTACCTGCTTTCCGAGCTCCCTGCACTGGTGGCGCAGATGGCGCCGCTGGACATGGACCGCCAGGCCATCTTCGGCCACTCGATGGGCGGACACGGCGCGCTGACCCTGGCGTTGAAGAACCCCGGCCGCTTCCGCTCGGTGTCGGCCTTCGCCCCGATCGTGAATCCCTCCACGGCAGACTGGTCGCGCCCCGCCTTCACGAAATATCTGGGTGAGGATCCGGCCGCGTGGCGCGCGCATGACGCAGTCCACCTGATCGAGGATGGTCACCGCGTGCCCGAGCTGCTGGTGGACCAGGGTACGGCCGACTCCTTCCTGCAGGATGGTCTGAAGCCGTGGCTGCTGGAGGAAGCCTGCCGCGACGCCGGCATTCCCCTGGCGCTGAACATGCGCGAGGGCTACGACCATTCCTACTTCTTCATCTCGAGCTTCATGGCCAGTCACATCGCCTGGCACGCCGCGCGGCTGTGAACCGGCGGGCGTCGCGTCACGTCCTTTCACCGCTGCTGCTGGCCGCCGCCCTGCTGCTTGCAGCCTGCGATGCCGTGGTGGAGGTCGACGCCACCGCCAATGTGCCGCCGCGCTACAGCAGCGTGCGGCTGACCGTCGAAGAGGTGTGGCTGCACAAGGATGCCAGCGCGGCGCCGGGTGACGCGGGCTGGGAGAAGCATCGTCTCGATGATGCCCGCACCCTCGATCTGGTGGATCTCAATGGCGGCGTGCTGGAAAACCTGGTCCGCGATGTGGTCGTGCCGGCGGGCACCTGGCGCCAGCTGCGCATCGTGCTGGCCGAGACGCGGGGAAAACTTCACGATTCCGCCGAGGCGCAGGATGCCGACTACAACAACGAGGTGACCTGGTTCGACGATGACGGCGAGGAATACCGCGTGCCGCTGGAAGTGCTGAATGCCAGCCAGGGCATGGGCATCGGCATCGATCTTGAAGTGCAGGAGGCCATTGCCGCAGTCGGTGGCAGCAGCAACGCGGGCCGCATCGTGGTGAAGTTCGACGCGGCGCGCGACCTGGTGGAGTTCCGTTACGGCCGCCGCACCGGCTTCCTGCTGAACCCCACGCCCGAGGCGGCCGATGCGCAGGATGCAGGCACGCTGCGCGGCAGCCTGAACCTGTCGCGCCTGCTGGTCGATTCCTGGACGGGCCGGCCCGACATCGAGGTGATGGCGCAGAAGCGTGATGCAGGCTCAGGCCGCCATGTCGTGGTGGGCAGCGCCTTCGTGGGCCGCAATGGCGCATTCACGCTGCACCCGCTGCCGCTCGATGAAGACGAGGCGGTCACCGAGTACGACCTCGTCATCCAGGGACGCGGCATCCAGACCGTGGTCATCCGCGATGTCCCCGTCAGCGAGGCGCCGCCGCAGCTGGCGCAGGTCCTGTCGCTGGGCTTCGTCGTGCTGCAGCCGGCGGAGACCTTCGAGGTGAACGTCGATCCCGCCAGCACGGTCGAGCCACGCGGCGCGCGTGTGGGCTTCTACCAGACGCTGCCCGATGAGGACGAACCGCACCTGATCGAGATGGCCACCGTCGATCCGCTGTCCGGGCGCTTCGCGGAGCCCGTGTGGCTGTCGCGCGCGAACACGGTGCTGCTCGCAACCTATGGTCGCGACACGTCACTGCGCACGGTCACGCCGAAGGAGGGCGGTGCGCGACATGCCGTGGCAGCCTGGTCCGTGCAGCATGGCCATGGTGCGTTCGCGGCCATCACGCTGCGCCCGGCGAGTCCCGCTTCGGACCTGGCCACCTTCACGGTTCCGGCGGTGCAGATCGCGTCGCCTGCTGTGTCCGGCACCCTCTCCGCGACGGTGACCATCGGGACGCCCGCGAAGTACGACCAGGGCGTGCTGGTCGCAACGCGCGAGGGCGGGCTGGTGGCGCTGGCACCGCTCGACACGGTGCTGCAGCAGTCGGTGGGCAGCGCGTTCATCGATATCGCGCCCGTGCCGGCCGGCACGACAGACGCAGCGCTGGCAACCGGCCTCTATTTCCTTGAAGCCTGGGCCTGGAATTCCGCGGACGCGCTGGACACCTTCACGCGCCACAGCGGTGCGGAAGCGGTGGATCTGCGCGGCAGCGCGAGCGGAGCCGGTGCGGTGACGGTCCCTTGAAGGCCACCTGCCACGATTCGCGCGCCCGGTGACCGCGCGCGACTATCCCCGCACGCCCGATGGCCGCTACTTCGTGGTGAAAGGGCGCCTGTGGCGCCTGAGCAATCCCGCCTTGCCGCAAGCACAGCGTGATGCGCTGGTGCGCACGCTGATGGGCCATCGCGCTGCGGTCGGACGCGCGCAACGCCGGGCCGATGCCGCCGCGCTGAAGGCCGCGCGGCGCGGCGTGCACGAGGCGAAGGTCGCGCTGGGCGAACGCGGTCCGGTGTGGTGGGACGATGGCGCGCCGGATCTGAATCGCCGTCTGGTGCGCAATACGCCGTACCGCGACTGGTACGACGCGCTTTCAACCTGACTTTGCGGCGGCCGATGCTAGGCCGGCCGCTGCCGCGGAAACTGTATCGCTCCATCGCAGATCGGCAACGCGGCGGGCTTCTCCTCGACGAACTGGTGGAAGCCATTGCCAAGGGCCAGCGTGGAGTCCAGGCAATGCATGGCGATGGGCAGTGGGTCGGCCTCGGCGGTCACATCGCCGAGCGCGGTCCCGCAGCGCGCACAGAACGAAGCTGCCTGGCCGCACGGACCACGTGTCGGCGAGGTGGTGATCGCGCTGGCGTCCGAGGTCAACCGGAATGCGGAACGTGCAACGAGGCCGACGATACCCATGCCGGTGGCACGGCAGTGCGCGCAATGGCAGGTTCCCGTGCGCAGCGGACGACGCGCCAGCGTGAAGGTCACGTTGCCGCAGGCGCAGCGACCCTGCAGCGATGCATCGGTGCTGACGATGCGTCCTTCTGCCGATGTCCCGGCAGTCTGGCTGTGCGCCGAAGGCGGACCTGCAGAAGCGAATGGTGCGACGGCGGCCCGCTGCGTCGCGCTCGCGTCACCGCCGGCGTGATGCACCTTGCCGATGCGTCGCCGCAGCAGCAGCAATTGCACCATGATCCACAGACGCAGCAGCACGCGCGCCACGATGCGTCCCGCCAGACCCACGCCCAGCGCGATGGCGACCAGCATGGCCATGTGGTCGAGGCTGCGGTTCCATGTGCGCACCATGTCGGCGAAGCCGACCATCAGCACCGCGATCGCGACCAGGCCACCGGTCTGTCGCTCCAGGATTTCAATCAGCCTGCGCAGCCGCAGTTGTGAGCGCTGTGCATCGAGCAGCGGCAGGCCGGCAACGTCGATCTCGATGCGCGGCACCTTCCAGTGGAACAGCACGCGCAGCAGCAGCGGGGCGATGTCGGCCGCGCGATGCACGACGAATCCCTTGCGGCGGAAGAATCTGGGTCTCACGTGCACCCGTCCATTGGGAAAAGCCGGTCCTCGAGTGTGAGCGGCGATTACGGAAGGATTGCGGACAGGCGGGCAGAC
>CAZWDR010000070.1:0-14513 GCA_964632365.1 uncultured Steroidobacteraceae bacterium | reverse complement strand
CGCCGAGCAGGTAGCCGGCGCTGGAATGCTGGATGCCCTTGGGCTTGCCGGTGGACCCTGATGTGTAAAGCAGGAACAGCGGATGCTCCGCATCGACCCATTCAGGCTCGCAGGTGTCAGGCTGACCGTCGATGACATCGTGCCACCACAGGTCGCGTCCCTCCCGCATGGATACCGGCCGGTCGGTATGGCGCAGCACGATGACCTTCTCGATGCTCCGACCGCCCTCTTCCAGCGCCTTGTCCGTGGCCGCCTTGAGCTCCACCACCTTGCCGCCCCGGAAACCGCCGTCGGCGGTGATCACGAAGCGCGCCCCGGCATCCTCGATGCGATCGCGCACGCTCAATGCGGAGAACCCGCCAAACACCACTGAATGGATGGCGCCGATGCGCGCGCAGGCGTGCATCGCGACGATGGCCTCGGGCACCAGCGGCATGTAGATGATGATGCGATCGCCACGCTGCGCGCCGAGCGCACGCAGCGCATTCGCGAACCGGCACACCCCGGCATGCAGCTCGCCATAGGTGAGGCGGCGCGGCGTGCCGCTTTCGGGCTCGAAGATGATGGCCGGATGATCGCGGCGCGTGGCGAGATTGGCGTCAAGACAGTTGAACGACACGTTCAAGGTGCCATCAGCGAACCAGCGGTAATTCGGTGCGGCGGAATCATCCAGCGTCTGCGTGAAGGGCGTGTTCCAGGCCAGCTCCTTGCGCGCCTGGTCGGCCCAGAATTCCACTGGGTCGCGGGCTGCCTGGTCATGCAGCTGCTGCAATGCGGGCGCATCGATCACGGCGTTTGCGGCGAAGTCCGCAGGCGGCGCAAAGCTGCGATTCTCGTGAAGGACCGATTCGATGGATTTCTGGTTCATGCGCCGATTATGCCGCAGCGTGCGCCGGGGTTGGCGTACCGGGCTTCAGGACGCAGGAACTGACTTTGCCAGCGTCGACAGCAACGCGCCGAAACGCGGGCACTCGCGCAGCAGCGTGTGGAACTCGCCCTGCGCGATCACACGCCCCTGCTCCATCACCACCACTGAATCACACCGCTCCACCACATCGCGATCGTGGCTGGCGATCACCACCGTGCGCCCCGGCACGGCCAGCAACCGGTCGAGGATGGCATGCCGGTTGGCCACATCCAGGTTCGCCAGTGCCTCGTCGATCAGCAGCACCGCGGGGTTCCGGTATAGCGCACGCGCGATGCCGACGCGCTGGCGCTCACCGCCACTGAGCGTGGCGCCATGCTCACCCACGATGCCAAGGTAACCCTCCGGGAGGCGCGCGATGACGGCATCGAGCCTGGCGAGCGCGCCGGCCTGCGCAACGCGTTCCAGATCGATGGTGTCGGGCTCCTCACCGAAGGCGATGTTGCTGGCCAGCGTATCGGCGAACAAGTACACCGGCTGCGGCACGTAACCCAGCAACGCGCGCCAGCCGTCCACGGACTGCGCATCCACGACCGCATCGTCGCTGAGCATGCGGCCGTGCTGCGGGTGCAGCAGACCTGCGAGCAGATTCATCAGCGTGCTCTTGCCGGCGCCTGAAGGTCCAAACAGGCACACGCTGCTGCCGGCGCGCAATGTGAGATCGACGCCGTCGAGTTGATCCTGGTCGCGGCCGGCATGGCGGAACCGCACACCTTCGAGGCGGATGTGATGGCGCGGCGGCGCGAGCGTGGGCGGTGAACCAGTCCGCGGCGAGGCGGGCAGCGCGCCGGGCGAGGCGTTGAGCGACCGCACCACGGCACGACCGGCATCGCGCGACGCATCCGCATCGCTGTGTTCCTGGCCACCACAGAACGGCGCGATGGCCTGGATGGCATCGCCGTTGTGCTGGATGTTCGCGGCACAGTCGAAGATCGTCGCCAGCGCCGGTACGAGGCGATAAACCGAGAAGGCATACAGCGCGAGCCAGGACAGCGCCATGCCCGAGTCGTCCGTGCGCAGCAGGAAATACAGCGCCACCGCGACGAAGCCGGCGAACACTACCGACTCGAGCAGATAGTGCGGCATCGCGCGCTGGAACTCGTAGTGCGTGGACAGCCGCAGCGCTTGTTCGTGCGCGCGCTCGAAGCGGCGTGCGAAGAAACCCTCGGCACGCCGGATGCGGATCTCGCGGGCGCCATCCAGCGCCTCCTTCACGGTGGTCGCAATGCGCGCGCCGACGCGGGTCAGTTCCTGGCCGCCCTCGGCGATGCGACCGCGCGACAGGCGATACAGCAGCAGGTAGGCCACCACGAGACCACCCAGCGCGGCCAGCGTGGTGAGCGGATTGACCACCAGCAGCATCAGGACGATGAACAGCAGCACGGCCAGCTGGCTGACCAGCGCCATCGCGCTGCCGATCACCTCGCCGGTGACGCGCTCCACCTGGCTCACCACCACATCGGCGAGCGCGGCCGAGTGGTGCCGGCTGATCTGCTCCCACGGCTGCGCGAGCACCTGCCGCAACACCCGCGCGGTGGTGCGATGCGTGAGCCGCGCGACGAAGCGGAACGTGAGCATGTGCTCGCCGGCCACGAACAGGTTGCCCAGCGTCAGCACGCCGGCCGTCGCCACACCCAGCAGCATCACGAAGGTGGCATAGGACTCCACGCCCAGCAGGCGCGCCACCGTCCGCACCTGCGGCTGCGTGTCGAACAGCTCCGGATTGGTGAGCAGGATGATGAACGGCATCAGTGACAGGATCACCAGCGTCTGCACGATGGCGCCGGCCGCCGCGGCCGTGGTCACCCAGGCCACCTTGCGGCGATCGGCGGCATCGAGCAGCGCCAGCGCGCGGCCGACCGTGCGGATCATCAGCGCTCCAGCGTGAAATTCGACGTGGCGCCGTCGGCCGAAGCCTCATGGAACCAGGGCAGCTGCCGCGCGGCGCGGAACAGCAGGCGCTTCGCCACCGCGGTGGGTCCATCGAGCGCGGTGCCGGTGGCCGGAAGATGGAACCACTCGCGCAGATAGCGGTTCGCCAGATAGGTCATGCGCTTCTTCATCGCCTCGGGTGTGTAGTGCTCGGTGGTGAGCGACACGCACAGGCCCTGCACGTTCTCGACGCGATGCGGGCGGTTCTGCGGCCAGGTGAGCATGTGCCCGGGCAGCAGCGGATGCGCGGTGGCATCCCGGTCGAACTCGGGCCGGTACGGCAGATCGTCGTCGGACTCGCGCGTGAACAGCATCTCGACCCATTCGCGCGGCGCGTATTTCTCGCCCTCCGGATAGATCCAGATGCGCTTGTCGCCGCGCAGGTGCCACAGCATGTTCAGCGGCGCATCGGCGTGGTAGTACACCTTCGCGCCCGGCGAGGACACCAGCAGGTTGGCACTGCGCACCACCGTGCGGAAGCCCTCGACCTTGCGTTCCAGCTCGTCATAGATGCGATCGACGAGATCGCGGTACGCCGGCATCCGCGTGATGTGGATGATGTTCAGCCACAGCCTGCCGGCCTTCACCGCCTCGAGCAACTGCTGCGCGGTGAGGTTGCCGCGGCTGCCGTACTGGAAGTCATCGAGGTTGTGATGGTCCTCGCCCATGCGATAGACCAGCAGCTCATCCGGGTCGTGCCGGTCGAACACATCGAGCAGTGCCTCGTCGGAGAACAGGCCGGTGTCGAGCAGATGGTGACGGCAGCCGACGACGCCGGGCAGCTGCTGGCCGGCGGGCCAGTCGATCAGGTCCGTGACAAGCGGTTGGGCAGAAGAGCCCGGAGTGGCGTTCAAGGATTCACCCTGCTGGACATACTGCTGCGCGAAATGCGCGGGCTGCGTGCTGATCCGCACATATTGGCACCCGGAGGCATCCGGCGGTGATGCACGGCGCACATCCTCGGCAGCCAGCGTGAGCAGGCTCGCGCGGGTGATGCCCAGATCGCGCAGGCCGGACTCGCGCGCCAGCGCGTGCAGGCGCGTGGCATCGGCGGCACCTGCATCCACGAACCACGCCTGCAGACCCCCGTCACGGCGCACCAGCGCCGGCAATGCGGCACAGAAAGCCACCGCTGCGGCGCGGCCATCACGGGGCGCCACCTGGATGGCACCCGGGTCGAAATCATCCTCGACCATCGCGCCCCATTTGCGCTTGAAGCGCAGCGCGCCGTCGTTGAGCGCGGCGCGGGTCCCGCCGAAATCCACCTCGCGCAGGCCCCGCTGCCAGGCCTCGCGCAGGCCGAAGTAATACAGCGCGGTGGCGGCGCCTTCCACCGGATGCGTCGGCGACACGCCCATCCACAGGAAGAAGCAGGTGTCGCCCTGCGGATAGAACAGGCCCGCCGCCGCGACCTGCCCGCCCTGCATCACGCGCAACAGCCACCCGCGCCTGGCGCGCCGGAGCATCATCCGCAGCGACACGATGACGGCGCCGTCGCCGTGCCGGCCCCGCATCGCCGGCAGATAGATCAGATGGTAGAAGTCGCGCACCTGCTGCGCGTCCCGCGTCACCTCGCACTGCAGGCCGGCACGCTCGATCTGCCGCAATTCCTTGCGGCGCAGGGTGGGCGCGAAGCGGCGCGGCAGCGCCTCCCAGTCGCGCGGCAGCGACAACCGCATCGACACCCAGGCCGGGATCTGCAGGTACGTACGACGGCCACGCGCCAGCGCGTCATAGGGCCAGCCCATGTCCAGGATCTCCACGTCGCTGCGGGCGGCAAGACGGCGCGCAGCAGCGCGGAACGTGAACACGGTGCGGTCCGTGCCCTCCATCTCATGCCAGTCCTCGAAGACCCGCTGCAGCAGCCAGGGGAGGCTGAATCTGCGACCGGCATACAGCAGCGTCACTTCGGTGCCATCGCGCAGGCGTCCGCGGATCAGCGCGACGCGACAGCGCAGGCGCGTGATCGCCTTCACGGCCTGTGGCAGCTGATGGCCATAGCGGCGAACGAAGGCGAGCAGGCGCGTCATCGTCAGGAACGACGCAGGCGACGGGCAAGTCCACGACCGGCGCCGCCGATCGACAGCGCATCGACGAGCGCGGCCAGCTGTTCGCGCCGCCACTGCCGCCTGGCCCACGAGGCCTGCGCGGACTGCCAGATGCGCACGCGCGTGGCCGGTTCACGCCTCGCGCCATGCGTCGGATGGCCGGTGGCGTACTGCACGCGCCGCACGCCGCGATCGCGCAGGGTTTCGCGCTCTGCGGCCTCGATCGCCGGCGCGGCGCGCAAGGCCTGCGCGGTGCCCCGATGCGCCACGCGCAGCACCAGGAAGTCGGTGCCGTCGAGAAGGCCGAAACGGCTCGCCACGATACGTCCGGAAACCTCGGCCACGTGCTGCACCAGTTGCCAGCCTTCCGACGGCGCACCGGCCGCAAGCCGATGCATCAAGTAAAGAAGGCCGCGATCATCGCCCAGCGGCAGGTCGGGGGCCGGATAGCCGCCCTCCTCCTCGACCTCGCAGTGGGCGTCGAGGGCAGCGACAAGTTCCTGCGGGAGGACGCAGCGGATGCGCCATGCGTCCTCACCTGGTGCATTGCCGGATGGCGCGCGGCCGGCCGGCGTCGATGCATCGGACAGCGTCGCCCACGGCGCAGGATCCGCACTGCGACCGGCCTGCCAGCCCCGTGCCCGGCTCAACGTGAGGAGGCAATGCCACCACGGGAGTCCTTGCTGCTCTGCCGGTTCGCGCTGGCCGTGCGATGCATGCGGGTCGTGGCGATCACGCTGGCCCGGCAGCTCGACTACATCCCAGGCCTGCGCCTCCGCGGCCAGCACTGCGACCAGCGCGACCGCAGCGCGCTGCGGGTCCGCCGCGACCAGCGCGACCGGATTCCACCCGTCGCCGCCGGACGCGATCGGCCGCATCCGGCGCAGCACACTGGCGCCATCCCGCAGCGTCTCGATCATCAGCGGCGCAATGGCCACCACCTCGCCCTGCTGCCGCATCACCACCACATGCAGCTGCTTCCAGATGCCCAGGTGCCGCCACCACTGCTGCAGGTAATCGAACGGCGCCGCGCCGCCGGCAAGGCCGATGGGCCGGCGCAGCCGCTCCCAGTCCTGCTTCAGCCCCAGCCATTGCGGGACGGTGGTCACGACGCAGCAGTCGAACCCTTCGCTCTGCATCGTTGCGGCGGGCAGCGCCGCTGGACGTTCGAGCAGCTGCCGGGTGTCCGCATCCACATCGAAGCGCATCAGCCAGTAGGCCGCGCGATCCGGCCGCGCGGCTTCCTCCCGTGAGCGCAGCGTGAGTCCATACAGGCGGAACGCGCGCTCCAGCCGCCGCCACTTCTGCAAGGCCTCGGCCACCGCATGGGCTTCCATCGCAAGGCCGGGCGTGAAGGCCTGCCATTGCAGGAACAGGTGCGTGAACATCGGGCGCAGCTGCGCCTCGTAGCCGGGCAGCAGCGCGAACTCCTTCAGGTACACGACTTCTTCGGCGCGCGCGTGGAACAGGCTCTTCGACTCGACGTAGGCGAACACATAGCCCACCAGCGAGCGGCCCTCGAACAGCCCGAAACTCAGATTGCAGACGAGGTGCTGTTCGGTGTTGCGCAGGATGCCGGCGAGGTACGCGTCGATCTCGGTGAGCGCGGCCGGGAACAGCCGTCGCTGCAATGCGCCGATCAACGGCGCATCGTCAGAACCCAGCGGGGCGAAGTGCAGCGGGCCAGCCATCGCGTCAGGCCCGGACGGGAGGACTGGTCAGTTGATCCACTCACGGATGCGCGCATGCAGCGGACTGCTGCGCGGGAAATGCGCCAGCAGATATTGCATCTGGTCCGCGAGCACGCGCCGCCCCTTCAGGAAGATGTATTCCGCATAGGTGGGCGTGAACGGCACCGCAATGAGCTGCATCTTCGCCTGCTCGGGTGTGCGCGAGGCCTTCGCGTTGTTGCAGCGGCGGCAGGCCGTGGCGACGTTGTTCCAGGTGTCGCGGCCGCCCTGGCAGAACGGGCGGATGTGGTCGCGCGACAGCTCCGCGGTCGGGAAGCGCTGCGCGCAATACAGGCACAGGTAGCCGTCGCGGCGGAACAGCGTCAGGTTGTTCAGCGGCGGCACGTAGTCCTGGCGCGTGTTGCCGGGATTGTTCGTGTGGCCCACGGTGGCGATGATCGAGTTGATCTCGAGCACACTGCGCTTGCCGGTCGCGGCGTTGTAGCCGCCGCGCAGACGATGCAGCAGCGTGCCCACCGAGTAGGCCACCTGGCCCTGCGTGTAGAGGCGCGCGGCTTCCTTGTAGTCGACCCATTCGAGCGGCATGCCCGCCACGTCGGCGCGCAGGATGGGCTGGTTCAGGCCGCAGGACTCCGGCGCGCGCGGATCGGCGCGATCGGGGTGATGGAAGACTGGCTCCATCACGGGCTCCAGGACGACCTCACGGCTCATTCCCATGAGATTAAGATACGTGCCGCCGGCAGACAATGACGATGCGATGTCAGCCGTTCCCCACCCTTGCACCCGGAGACACCGATGAAGACATGGCGCGTACCTGCCGGCGGGCAGATCGAGGGTCTGAAGCTGGCCGACGAGCCGGTGGCTTCGCCGGGTCCCGGCGAGGTGCGCCTGCGCCTGAGCGCCGGTTCGCTGAATTTCCGCGACCTGATGATCGTGCGGGGCGGCTATGCCCTGGCGGGCGACGGGGGGCTCGTGCCCGGCTCCGACGCGGTGGGCCGGGTGGTCGAGGTGGGCGCCGGCGTCGCGCGGCTGGCGGTGGGCGATCGCGTGGCCACCAGTTTCTTCCCCGACTGGGTGGATGGACCGATGACGCCCGCCGCGGTCGCCGGCGCGCTGGGTGGCGGCAAGGCCGGCACGTTCGCACAGGAAATCCTGCTGCCGGAGCACGCGCTGGTGAAGTCGCCGGAACACCTGACCGATGCCGAAGCGGCCACGCTGACCTGTGCGGGCACCACCGCGTGGCATGCGCTGTTCGAGGCCGGCCAGGTGCAGCCGGGCGGCACGGTGCTGCTGCTGGGCACTGGCGGCGTGTCGATCTGGGCGCTGCAGCTGGCGAAGGCGGCCGGCTGCCGCGTGATCCTGACCTCCTCCAGCGACGACAAGCTCGAACGCGCGCGCGCGCTGGGCGCCGACGAGACGATCAATTACACGCGCACGCCGGAGTGGTCCGGCGAAGTGCGCCGGCTCACAGCGGGCGAAGGCGTCGATGTGGTGCTCGAAGTCGGCGGCGAGAAGACGCTGGCGCAGTCGCTGGCGTCGGTGCGCATGCAGGGCGCGGTCGTGACCATCGGCGCGGTCAGCGGCTCCGGCGGCGGCATCCCGCCGCGCGCGCTGATCCCGGGCGCGGTGCGTCTGCAGGGCGTGTATGTGGGGCCGCGGCGCTATCACGAGAAGCTCGCGCGGTTCGTCGGGGCGGCGAAGATCCGCCCGGTGGTGGACCGCTGCTTCGCCTTCACGGAACTGCCGGAGGCCTATCGCCACCTCGCCGCGGGCGCGCATTTCGGCAAGGTCACCGTCAGCCTGGAGTGACCGGTCGCAGGATGCGGTTGTCCTTCCAGGGGGGCGCCGGCGGCTTGCGCACGGCGGGGGAATCCGCCGGCGACAGGTCCGCCTGCGGCCGCACCGACAGGGGGGATACCGCGGGGCACTGGCCGGTGGCACGGTGGTTCAGCGCCGCACGCAGCTGCCCCTCGAGCGGATCACCCAGGTCACGCGTCAGGTCATCTGCGACCGCGCAGCCGGGCAGGCGCGCCATCGGATGGCCATGGTTGCGCGTCGCGGAGAATCCATCGGCATAGTCCCCGAAGCCCAGCTCGTTCACCACCCGGAACTGGATCGTGAAATAGGTGGTGCCGCAGTTGTCGCGCGCATAGAAACCATAGGGCTTGCCGCAGGTGTCGCCGCCGATCTGGATCACCTGCAGGCCGATGCCGCGCAGGCCGTTGATGATGGCTTCGCTGGCCGAGCAGGTCAGCGCCGAGGTCAGCACGTACACGCGAGTCAGCCCGAGGCTGGGCAGTGGCTGGCCGGGCGCCAGTGAATAACCCTGCGTGGTGGCATGGAAGCCGGTGGGCCTGATCGGCTCGCCGGTCACCGGATTGTGCGTGAGGTGCCGGCTGCTGAACTGCTGCAGCTCGAAGGCGCGGTTCGCCGTCGCGGCCGGGCCGGCGATCATGTAGGCCAGCTCGCTGGCGATGTCGAGGTAGCCGCCACCGTTGTAGCGCAGGTCGAGCACCAGGTCATTCACTTGGGCACCGGCCAGGTATTCCACGGCGGACTTCAGCATCGCCTCGGCCACCGCGGTGTGCTCGTTGAACAGCAGATAACCGACGCGCCCGCCGCCGACCTGATGGGTGCCCACCACGGGGACGGCGTCGAATGCGACCTGCTGCGCGGGCAGCGTCGCGGTGATCGTGCTGCCGGTGCGATCGCGGAGCGTCATCGTCTGCGTGCTGCCTGCGGCCGGCGCAAACAGTGCTGCGTTGATCAACTCGGCGCCGGCCTGGGTCTGGTCGTTGACCGCATCGACGCCATTGACCGTCAGCAGCGTGGCGCCGCGGCGCACGCCGGCCTGCGCGGCCGGTGTGCCGGCCTGCACATACTCGACGGTGATCTGCCGCGGCACCGTCGCGCGCGCCACTGCCCACGATATGCCGTGGCCCATCGTGGTGCCGCTGCTGGCGAGCTGGCGGTATTCGTCGGTGTCATAGGTGAAATGGAAGTTGTCCTTCGGCCGGCCGGAGTCGCCGAGCGCGCTGCTGCGCAGCTGGCTGAAATACTGCAGCACGCCATCGCGCGTGGCGCCGGTGCTCGCGGGGTTGCGATCGGGCACCTCGTCGAACCACAGGTAGGTCTCGTTGGTCCACGCGCGCAGGAAGTGTTTCTCGTGCAGCGCGGAGCCGGGTTGGTCCGGCCACGGGCGCCCGGTCCAGGCATCGGTGCCGGTCCGTGGCGCCAGGCACCGCGCGGCAAAGGTCGCTGACGCGCGGAATTCCCCGGGCGTGTAGCCCAACGCGCCCGTGCCCGGGCCGACGGGCGCCGATGGCGCATCACCGCCGCCGCCGCAGGCGGCGAGGAGCAGCATCAGCAGCGAGGGCACAACTAGAATGGGCCGTTTGCGCATCGCCCGATCTTGCCCTCCATGCGACCGGGCGAACAAGGAACCCATCACAGGTGACAGAACCGATCTTCTGCCAGGTGGCCATCGATACGCCGCTGCGGCAGCTGTTCGATTACAGATTGTCCACGCAACTCCACGTGCAGCCGGGCGTGCGGGTGCGCGTGCCGTTCGGCCGGCGCGAGGTGGTGGGGCTCGTGATGCGGGTGTCGGCCGGGACCACGGTCGCACCGGACAAGCTGCGCGAGGTGCTGGGCGTGCTCGACGAGGCGCCGCTGCTGGGCGCCAGCGATCTGGCACTGCTGGAATGGGCGGCCGGCTATTACCACCATCCCGTGGGCGAGGTCGTCGCGACGGCGGTGCCGAAGGCGCTGCGTGTGGTGCGCAAGCGCCCGGCACGCGCGACCCGCAGTCGCGCGAAGGCATCGGCAATGGCGGCGCGCGAGGCGCCACATGCGCTCAGTGGCGCGCAGCAGGTGGCGCTCGCGGCATTGCGCGCGGCGAACGGAGCCGGGAATTTCCTGCTCGATGGCGTGACCGGCAGCGGCAAGACCGAGGTGTATCTGCAGGCGGTGTCCGCAGTGCTGGACCGCGGCGGCGCGGTGCTGGTGATGTGTCCGGAGATCGGGCTCACGCCGCAACTGCTGGAGCGGTTCGAGCGGCGCTTCGAGGCGCCGATCGCGGCCCTGCATTCGGGCCTCACCGACGCCGCGCGTGGCCGCGAGTGGCTGCGCACCGCGCAGGGCGAGGCGCGCATCATCATCGGCACGCGCTCGGCGGTGTTCGCGCCGATCCCGGAGCTGGCGCTGATCATCGTCGACGAGGAACACGATGCCTCGTACAAGCAGCAGGAAGGCGCGCTGCGCTATTCAGCGCGCGACCTGGCGCTGCTGCGCGGACAGTTGCAGCAGGTGCCGGTGGTGCTGGGCTCCGCCACCCCGTCGCTCGAATCGCTGCACAACGCGGCGCGCGGCCGCATGGCGCACCTGCGGTTGCCGGAACGTGCCGGCGCGGCGGAGCCGCCGCGCCTGGCACTGGTGGACCTGCGCGCGCATGCCGTGCACAAGGGCATTGCCGCGCCGGTGCTGCATGCGATGCGGCGGCACCTGGACGCCGGCTCGCAGGTGCTGGTGTTCCTGAACCGCCGCGGCTATGCCCCGACACTGCTGTGCCAGGGCTGTGGCTGGATCGCGCCGTGCCACGACTGCGATGCACGCATGACCGTGCACCTGAAGCACGATCGGCTCGCGTGCCATCACTGCGGCGCGGAGGAGCCGCTGCCGCAGCGCTGCCTGCGCTGCGGCCATGCGGTGCATCCACTGGGGCATGGCACCGAACGCGTCGAGGAGACCCTGGCGGCGGAGTTCCCCGACGCACCGGTGGAGCGCTTCGACCGCGACGTGCTGCGCGCACCACAGGCGCTGAACGCGGCCATCGACCGCGTGCACAGCGGCAGCGCGCGCATCCTCGTCGGCACGCAGATGCTGACCAAGGGGCATCACTTTCCGGATGTGACGCTGGTGGTGGTGCTCAATGCGGACCAGAGCCTGTTCAGCACCGACTTCCGCGCCGCCGAGCGGCTGGCGCAGACCATCGTGCAGGTCGCCGGTCGCGCCGGTCGCGCCGGCAAGCCCGGCGAGGTGCTGATCCAGAGCCTGTATCCGGAGCATCCGCTGCTGAACGTGCTGCTCGAGAAGGGCTATGCCGGCTTCGCCGAGGGCGCGCTGGCGGAACGGGCGCAGGCCAGCTGGCCGCCGTTCTCGCGCATGGCGGCGCTGCGCGCTTCGGATGTCTCGCCCGATGGCGCCGGGCGTTTCCTGGCCCAGGCGCGCCGGCTGCTGCAGCCGCCGGCCGCGGTGATGCTGCGCGGACCAGTGCCGGCCGCGATGTCGCGGCGCGCCGGCCGCCATCACGCGCAGCTGCTCGTCGAATCGCCGCAGCGTGGGGCATTGCAGGCCTTCCTCGACGCCTGGGTGCCGCTGCTGGGCGGCTTGCCCGCGCCGCGCTCGTTGCGCTGGGCGCTGGACGTGGATCCGCTGGAGCTGTTCTAGGCGCGCCGGATGCGGGCGGGGTTGTGGGGTGCGCGGGTGTTGCGGGTGCGCAGGTGTTGAGTGCGTGGGCGCCGGCCGGCGCCGGGCGCGCGAAGTGTCGGCGCGCGGGCGCTGCAGGTAGACTGCCCGCCTCCCATGAAGCACGAAATCGAACAACTGCTGCGCACCGCGATGGCGCGCCTGCCCGACGGGCTGCTGCCCGCCGACACTCCGCTCGACCAGGCTGGCGTGGAGCGCACGCGCGACGCCGCCAACGGCGACTTCGCCAGCAACGCGGCCATGCGCCTGGCCAAGGCTGCGCGCAAGCCGCCGCGTGAGCTGGCGCAGGCCATCGTCGCGGCGCTGCCGGCGCATCCGGGGGTCGAGCGCGTCGAGATCGCCGGCGCCGGCTTCATCAATTTCTTCCTGGCGCGCGACGCGCAGGCCGAAGTGGTCCGCCGCATCCTCGACCAGGGCGAGCGCTATGGCCGCAATGACTCGGGTGCCGGGCGGCGCGTGCTGGCGGAGTTCCTGTCGTCGAACCCCACCGGCCCGCTGCATGTGGGCCATGGGCGACTGGCCGCGGTGGGCGCCAGCGTCGCGAACCTGCTGGCCGCGAACGGCTACCACGTGCATCGGGAGTACTACATCAACGATGCCGGCCGCCAGGTCGACATCCTCGCGGTCAGCATCTGGCTGCGATACCTCGAGGCGCTGGGCGGGAAGTTCACGTTCCCGGCCAATGGCTACAAGGGCGACTACATCCGCGACATCGCCGCGAACCTGCTGCAGAAGGCCGGCGAGCGGCTGCAGCGTGCGGAGGGTGAGGTGTCCGGCAACCTGCCGCCGGATGAGCCGGAGGGCGGCGACAAGGAGGCCTACATCGATGCGGTGATCGGCCGCGCGCGGGCGCTGCTCGGGCCGGAAGGCTACGACGAGGTGGTGCAGCTGGGCCTGACGGCGATCGTTGCCGACATGGAGAACGACCTCACCGAGTTCGGCGTGATCTACGACCAGTGGTTCTCCGAGGCCGCGCTGGCGAAGAGCGGCGCGATCGACGATGCGCTGCAGCGGCTGCGCGAGCAGGGCCATGTGTACGAGAAGGCCGGCGCGCAGTGGTTCCGCGCCACAGCCTTCGGCGACGAGAAGGATCGCGTCGTGGTGCGCGAGAACGGCGTGAAGACCTACTTCGCTGCCGACATCGCGTATCACCTGGACAAGCGCCGCCGCGGCTTCGACATCCTGCTCGACATTCTCGGCTCCGACCACCATGGCTATACCGCGCGCGTGCGCGCGGGCCTCGCGGCCACCGGCGAGCCGCCGGAATCCCTCGAGGTGCAGCTGGTGCAGTTCGTGTCGCTGTTCCGTGCCGGCGTGAAGGTGCCAATGTCCACGCGCGCCGGCGAATTCATCACGCTGCGGCAGCTGCGCGCCGAGGTGGGCAATGATGCCTGCCGGTTCTTCTATGTGATGCGCAGCCATGACCAGCACCTGGACTTCGACCTGGAGCTGGCCAAGTCGCGCAGCAATGACAATCCGGTCTATTACATCCAGTACGCGCATGCGCGCGTGGCCAGCGTGCAGCGCCAGCTTGCCGCGAAGGGCCATGCGTATGATGCGGCCACCGCGCTGTCGAGCCTCGACACGCTGGTGTCACCGCACGAGAGCGCCGTGCTGACGATGCTGGCGAAGTATCCGGAGATGATCGCGTTCGCCGGCGCGCAGCGCGCGCCGCATGTGGTGGTGCACTACCTGCGCGAGCTCGCCCAGGCCTTCCACACCTGGTACAACGCCGAGCAGTTCATCGTCGAGGATGCGCGGTTGCGCAACGCGCGCATCGCGCTGGCGCTGGCCGCGCAGCAGGTGGTGCGCAACGGCCTTGCACTGCTGGGTGTGTCGGCCCCGGAGACCATGTAGCCGTGAACAGGCAGCGCCTCGCCGCGCGGGACTACAAGCATGGCTCCCGGCGTGGCGAGCCGCTGCGGCTGGGCGACTACAAGCAGTTTGGCCTGGGCCTTGCCATCGGCCTTGGCGTCGCGGCGTATTTCTGGATGCAGCAGCCGGAGGGTCGCGGCGAGATCGTGCCGGTGCCGGACCCGGTGGTCGCCGAGGCGGGTGGCCCTGCAGCCGGGGAACCGGAGGCCGGCGAGCAGTACGACTTCTACGACATGCTGCCGAAGTTCGAGGTGGTGGTGCCCGAGGCCGAGCGCAATCCGCGTCGCGACCAGCCTGCGGTGAAGATCGCCAAGCCCGGCGCCTATGTGCTGCAGGTGACCTCATCGCGCAGCCGTGTCGATGCGGAGCGGCTGCGCGACCAGCTGGCCAAGCAGGGCATCGAGGCGTCGATCCAGGTCGTCACCATCGACGACAAGGACTGGCACCGGGTGCGCATCGGGCCGTCGCGTGACCTGGGCTACATCAACCAGATGCGCGAGCAGCTGCGCGCGGCCGACCAGACGTTCATTGTGTACGAGGTCGGGGAGTAGGCGG
>CAZWDR010000069.1:0-14599 GCA_964632365.1 uncultured Steroidobacteraceae bacterium | reverse complement strand
ACGACGTCGGCCTGGTTCGACGAGGACACCACGCGCCGGCCGTCGATCATCGTCAGCGTGCGCGAGCCGAATGCCGGGTCCATGCCGCGCAGGTTGGCGATGGTGTTGCCGATGAAGTAGGAGCCGCGGTCCATCGACTCGATGCCCGCGCCGCCCGAGCCGGACTGGTTGTCACCGATCATGCCCGGCGTGTAAGTGGAGATGTTCGCCGGCACCAGCGTCGTGAGCGCGTCGGCGATGTTCACGATGCCCAGCGACTGCATCTCGTCAGCGGTGATCGACGTCATCGGGTTCGGCGCCGTGTAAGTACCCGGCACCTGGATGCGGGTACCCGTGACCTGCACCTCTTCAAGTTCATCGGCCTCCTCGTCCACAGCCTCCGCGGCCTGGGAAACAGGAAAGCTTCCGAACATGACAGCAGCGCCAATACAGGCAGCTACCGACGCGCGCACGAGCGGCGCATACGCATCATTCTTTGACACCGTGGTACCCCCCAAAGTTGTCTCGGTCGTTATCGCTACAGTGGCGATGCGGGAGACTTTATCCATTCGGCGCATGCCGCGCTACTGATGCGTCAGGCAATCCGGGGTATCCCGAAACAGTAACCGGGATTACAAAGCCAACCGGTCGGGGCTGAACCCCTTTCGACCACCCCGGGAACAATCCGGGGCCGGAGGCGCAAAAAAAATGGCAGAGAGATCTCTCTCTGCCACTCGAAGACGCCCGGAACCCGGGGTGAACGACCTAGAACGGGATGTCGTCGTCGAAATCGGAAGGTGCACCCGCACCGGCGCCCGCTGAGGCCGCCGCCGGTGCACCGCGCCCGGCCGAGCCGCCCATCTCGCGCGTGTCGCGCGTCTCCTGCATGCCACCGCCGCTGCGGCCACCGAGCATCTGCATCTCGCTGGCCACCACCTCGGTGGTGTAGCGGTCGTTGCCCTGCTTGTCCTGCCACTTGCGCGTCTGCAGGCGGCCCTCGATGTAGACCTGCGAGCCCTTGCGCAGGTATTCGGCGGCGATCTCGCCGAGGCGGTTCCACATGACCACCGTGTGCCACTCGGTCTGTTCCTTCTTCTCGCCGGAGGCCTTGTCCGTCCAGCTCTCGCTGGTGGCGATGCGGATGTTGGTGACCGTGGTGCCGCCCGGAGTGGTGCGGGTCTCCGGATCCTGCCCGAGGTTGCCGATGAGGATGACCTTGTTGATGCCGCGTGCCATGAGCTTGGAACCCCTGTTGAGCCTGACGATGTGGAGAGCGTACCCCTGCGCCGGGGCCGGGATGCCGCGGATTTCTCGGGCAAAGGGCCGGATTGGCGCGGGACTGCCCCGGGGGCGCGCCGGGCCACCCGGGCCGGCTATAGTAATCGACTTTCCCCGACCCGACCGGCGGCCCAGCTCCATGGATTCCATCCGCGTGCGCGGCGCGCGCACCCACAATCTGGCCAACATCGACGTCGAGCTGCCGCGCGACCGCCTGATCGTCATCACGGGCCTCTCCGGCTCCGGCAAGTCGTCGCTGGCCTTCGACACGCTGTATGCCGAGGGGCAACGGCGCTACGTCGAGTCGCTGTCGGCCTATGCCCGCCAGTTCCTGTCGATGATGGACAAGCCGGATGTGGACTCCATCGAGGGGCTCTCGCCGGCCATCGCGATCGAGCAGAAGGCCACCAGCCACAACCCGCGCTCCACGGTCGGCACCGTCACCGAGATCTACGACTACCTGCGCCTGCTGTACGCGCGCGCCGGCATCCCGCGCTGCCCCAACCATGGCATCGACCTGACCGCGCAGACGGTGAGCCAGATGGTCGACCAGGTGCTGAAGCTGCCCGAGGGCGAGAGCTGCCTGCTGCTGGCGCCGCTGATCGTCGATCGCAAGGGCGAGCACCACGAGGTGATCGCCGAGCTGGGCGCGCAGGGTTTCGTGCGCGCGCGCGTCGATGGCACGGTGCATGAGCTGGATGCGATTCCGCGGCTGGATGCGCGGCGCAAGCACGACATCGATGCGGTGGTCGACCGCTTCAAGGTGCGCGAGGACATCGCCCAGCGGCTGGCCGAATCCTTCGAGACCGCGCTGCGGCTGGGCAAGGGCGTGGCGCGCCTGGCGTTCACCAGCGGCGAGCGCGAGCTGGTGTTCTCCAGCCTGCACGCCTGCCCCACCTGCGGCTACAGCGTGCCGCAGCTGGAGCCGAAGCTGTTCTCGTTCAACAGCCCCGCCGGCGCCTGCCCGGCCTGCGACGGGCTGGGATACCAGGACTTCTTCGACCCGGCCCGCGTCATCACGCATCCGGAGCTGTCGATGGCCGGCGGTGCGATCCGCGGCTGGGACCGGCGCAATGCCTACTACTTCCAGATGATGCAGGCGCTGTCCGCCCACTATGGCTTCGACATCGAGACGCCCTGGAAGGCGCTCACGGACGAGGTGCGACAGGCGGTGCTCTACGGCAGCGGCAACGAGGAGATCGAGTTCCGCCAGATCGACGCGCGCGGCCGCACGGTGAAACGCTCGCATCCCTTCGAGGGCATCCTGCCGAACATGGAGCGGCGCTACCGCGAAACCGAATCGGCGACGGTGCGCGAGGAACTGGGACGCTTCCAGGGCACACGCCGCTGCGCCGAATGCCACGGCGCGCGGCTGAACGAGACCGCGCGCAGCGTGCACGTGGCCGGCCACACGCTGCCGCAGGTGGCCGAACTGTCGGTGTCGCGCGCGCTGGAACACCACGAGAACCTTGCCGTCAGTGGCTGGCGCGGCGAGATCGCCGCGCGCATCGTCAAGGAGGTGGCCGACCGGCTGCGCTTCCTGGTCGACGTGGGCCTCGACTACCTGACACTGGACCGCAGCGCCGAGACCCTGTCGGGTGGCGAGGCGCAGCGCATCCGCCTGGCCAGCCAGGTCGGCTCCGGCCTGACCGGCGTGCTGTACATCCTCGACGAACCGTCGATCGGCCTGCACCAGCGCGACAACGCGCGCCTGCTGACGACCCTGAAGCGCCTGCGCGACCTCGGCAACACGGTGCTGGTGGTCGAGCACGACCAGGACGCGATCCTCGAAGCCGACCATGTGCTGGACATCGGCCCCGGTGCCGGTGTGCATGGCGGGCGCGTCGTGGCGCAGGGCACGCCCTCAGCCGTGCGCGACAACCCGGCCTCGCTGACCGGCGACTATCTTTCCGGACGCAAGCGCATCGAGGTGCCCGCCACGCGCACCGCCGCACGCGGCGAGGTGATCCGCATCGTCGGGGCCAGCGCGAACAACCTGCAGCAGGTGTCCGCGGAAATCCCGGTGGGACTGTTCACCTGTGTGACGGGCGTCTCCGGCTCCGGCAAGTCCACGCTGGTGAACGACACGCTGTATGCCGGCGTGGCGCGGCATCTGGGCCTGACCGGATTCGACGCACCGAAGGTCGCCGCCATCGAGGGCCTCGAGCACGTCGATCGCGTGATCGACATCGACC
The DNA here is from genome assembly GCA_964632365.1 of uncultured Steroidobacteraceae bacterium. Classification (GTDB taxonomy): domain Bacteria; phylum Pseudomonadota; class Gammaproteobacteria; order Steroidobacterales; family Steroidobacteraceae; genus ZC4RG30. The sequence goes on along the minus strand of CAZWDR010000069.1, from coordinate 11,147 downwards.
AGAGCCCGATCGGCCGCACGCCGCGCTCGAACCCGGCGACCTACACCGGCCTGTTCGCGCCGCTGCGCGAGCTGTTCGCGCAGGTGCCGGAAGCGCGCAGCCGCGGCTATGGATCCGGCCGCTTCAGCTTCAACGTGAAGGGCGGCCGCTGCGAGGCCTGCCAGGGCGATGGCGTGATCCGCGTCGAGATGCACTTCCTGCCCGACGTGTATGTGCCCTGCGATGTCTGCCAGGGCCGGCGCTACAACCGCGAGACGCTGGAGATCCGCTACCGCGGTCGCAACATCCACGAGGTGCTGCAGATGACCATCGAGGAGGCGAACCAGTTCTTCGCCGCCGTGCCGATGATCGCCTCGAAGCTGCAGACGCTGATGGACGTGGGCCTGGGCTACATCCAGCTCGGCCAGAACGCGACCACGCTGTCAGGCGGCGAGGCGCAGCGCGTGAAGCTGGCGCGCGAGCTCGCGAAACGCGCCACCGGGCGCACGCTGTACATCCTCGATGAGCCCACCACGGGCCTGCACTTCCACGACGTGGCGCAGCTGCTCACCGTGCTGCACCGGCTGCGCGACGAGGGCAACACCGTCGTCGTGATCGAGCACAACCTCGACGTGGTGAAGACCGCCGACTGGATCATCGACCTTGGACCCGGCGGCGGCACGCATGGCGGCAACATCGTGGCCTGCGGCACGCCGGAGGAGATCGCGGCGCATCCGCACAGTGCGACCGGTCATTACCTGGCGCCGCTGCTCAAGGCGCAAGCGGCCGCGTGATGGGGGTCGCGGCCCTGCCCCCGTGCGGGATCCCTACCAGGCGTACTTGAGGCTCAGCAGCCAGGATCCGACATTGCGCCCGTCATACAGTGCCTGTTGCAGCTGCGTGTAGCCGACGCGGATCGCGGTGCCCGGCGACATCGACCAGTTCACGCCAGCGCCCAGCGTCAGCGCCAGCGAGCCATCCTTCAGCGAACCGTCGGCGTAACCGCCGTTCTGCACGGTCAGCGCATAGCGCACCTTCTGCTTGCCGAGCAGCACGCCCGCACGTGCGTCCAGTGCCCAGCGATCGCCGATGGGATAGATCGCGATGCCCGACAAGCCCAGGCCCCGCGCACGCGAACGCAGGTCGACCCGTGTGCGGAACACGCCGCCGCCCTGGTTGTCCTGCACGCTGCCGATGGCCGAGTAGCTCACCTCACCCATCTGCACATAGGCCAGTTCGGCCGCGAGATAGTCGGTGAGCTGATAGCCCACGCCGAAGCTGTAGCCGATCTCGGTGCGGTCGAAATCGGCCTGCTCCACATCGAGCGCGGTGGCGTTGAAGTCCGTGAGCAGCACTTCGGAGCGCCAGCCCTCGGCCCGCGGCTCGGTGACGTCGGCGGTGGAATAGCCCAGCGCCGAATCCATGTAGAAGCCGGAGAAATAAAGCCCGGGCATCGCGGCGCCGGCCTGCGCGGCGGCACCGAGCGCCACGGCCGCGACCATGAGCCTCCACGTCGCGCGCAACCTGCTGGAAGTCCTCATGCTCACCCCTTGTTGGTCCTGGCCGATGTGAAGTACTGGCGCACTTCGCCGTGGCCGGTGCGCTCACGATAATCCCCGCGCGTGTAGGCCGCCAGCACATTGCGCCAGAACGCGATGGCACCGTGGCTGGATGCGTCCTGCACCACCTCCCAGTGCCCGGCGAAACGATCGAAGATCAGGCGCGCAGCCTCGCGTCCCAGGCCGCGCCGGCGCTGCGGGCGCGCGATGAAGAACTCGGTGAGGCGATAATGTGGCGTCGTGCGGACGGGCTGCTTCACCAGCAATGCGAATCCGACGCGCTGGCCGTGTTCCAGCAGCGTCAGCAAGGTGGCGTCGCGGTCGGCCAGCCAGCCCTGCACCGGATGCGCGTCCGCGCCACCGATGGCCCCGAGCACCGGATACAGCCCGGTGCGCCGCGTGCGCAGGTCATCCAGGTAGTCCAGGTAGGCCCGCTCGATCCATGCGCGATCCTCGGCGTTGCCGCGGGCGTCACGCAAGCTCACCGTCATGACGATCCAGTCTCCAGAAATGGATCGAGCCCGGACAGGATGCCTGGCCGGGCCCGATTCACCCGGCCGCATGGGCCGGGCGCGATATGGCTTGACGCCCTATCAGTGCGTGGCGGCCGCGTCACCGGCGGCAGCAGCCTGCTCGGCCGAGACGGCAGCCTCACCGGCAGCAGCAGCGGCGTCGTTCGCAGCAGCGGCAGCGTCGGTGGCGGCGTCGGCGCCAGCGGCGGTGGTGGCGGCAGCAGCCGACTCGGTGGCTTCGCCAGCGGCGTCGGTCGCGGCAGCGGCCGACTCGGTGGCCGAATCGGCAGCGGCGTTGGCGGCGGCAGCGGAGTCATCCTGCTGCGAGCAGGCGGTGAGGGCCAGCGCGACAGCAACGGCGCTCAGTGCAAGCTTGATCTTCATTGGAATTGTTTCCCCGAAAAGAGTGGAAGGAGACCAGACAGAACCAGACACGCAACACGATGTGAACGATTCCGATGTTCCGAAACTTCGCGTCGCTGCAACAAGTCTAGCGAGTTCCGTGATGCGATTCAAAATGCTTTGTGGTTTGCACGCACCATGTCGTGGAATGACGACATGCTGACAGGTGTGCGCAAATGTCGCGCGTCGTGCCCGCTGCATGACCACGTTATGCTCGCTGCATGACGTGGAGCAATCTCGACGAGGTGTTGTTCGCGGCACATCTGCGTGCCGTGCAGGCTGCGATCGGCGCGGCGCTCGACGTCACCGGCTTCGATGCCATGGTGATTGCCGGCGGCATCGAACGGCTGGCCTTCCAGGACGATCAGGTCTATCCCTTCAAGCCGAATCCATGGTTCAGCTGGCTGACCCCGGCGCCGGTCGCGCCGGGCAGCCTGCTGATGGTCGATGGCCGCTCCCGTCCCCGGTTGCTGTTCGTCGCGCCGGAGGATTACTGGCACAGCCCGCCCGAGCCGCCGCACGAAGCATGGACGGCACAGTTCGCGCTTGAGGTCGTTGCCGATGCCGCTGCGGCGGTGTCGCAGGTCCGGCAGCGGCCCGGTCGCGTGGCGTGGATCGGCGAAGAAGCCCCTCCCATCGAACACTGGGTCGCAAACCCGCCGCAGTTGCTGGCGCACCTGGAGCAGGCGCGTTGCCGCAAGACCTCGCATGAACTGGCCTGCCTGCGCGAGGCGAGCCGCATCGGCGTTGCGGGACACCTCGCAGCCGAGCGCAGCTTCCGCGCCGGCGCGAGTGAATTCGACATCCACCTGGCCTTCCTCGGTGCCGTGCGTCAGGTGGAAAGCCAGCTTCCCTATCCCCCGATCATCGCGCTGAATGCCAACGCCGCGACGCTGCATTACCAGCGCCGGCAGACATCCCCACCGGCGCGCCCACTGTCACTGCTGATCGATGCCGGGGCGGTCTGCCGCGGTTATGGCAGCGACATCACGCGCACCTGGGCCAGCGGCCCGGGACTGTTCGCATCCCTGATCGATGGCATGCATGAACTGCAGCAGCAGTTGTGCGAGGCGGTGCAGCCGGGCGTGGACTGGCGCGCGCTGCACCTGCGCGCGCATCGCCTGGTGGGCGCACTGCTGCACGACGCCGGTGTGCTGCGCATCGATGCGGACGCGGCGCTCGAAACGGGGGTGACCGCAGCCTTCCTGCCGCACGGTCTGGGGCATCTGCTGGGCCTGCAGGTGCACGACGTGGGCGGCTTCCGGCCCGCGGCGGACGCCGAGGCCATTGCGCGTCCGCCGGGCCATCCCGCGCTTCGCCTGACGCGACCGCTGGAAGCGGGCATGGTGGTCACAGTGGAGCCGGGCCTGTATTTCATCGGCAGCCTGCTGGCGAAGCTGCGCGCCGGCGCACACGCCCACGCGGTCGACTGGAAGCTGGTCGAAGGACTCGCCGACCACGGCGGCATCCGCATCGAGGACAACGTGGTGGTCACTGCATCGGGCCACGAGAACCTGACGCGCATCGCGTTCGCCGACGTGGGCTGATCCAGCGCCGGCGTCGGCAGACCCCGGCGTCGACGTGCCGCCGCCGGCAGGCATGGATCGGCGCCCCGATGTGCCCGCGTCGCGGCGTCGCCGACGCCTGGGATGCGGTTCAGGGGCGCGTCGGATCCTGCTGCTTCTTCAGCAGGTCGCGGATCTCCTCCAGCAGCACTTCGTTGCGAGGCGGCGCGGCGGGCGCAGCCGGCGCTGCCGGTTCCGGCGGACGCTTCAACCGGTTCAATCCCTTGACCGCAATGAAGATCACCACCGCGATGATCAGGAAGTCGATCATCGCCTGCAGGAATACGCCGTACTTCAGCAGTACCGGCTCCCCGTCCGGATCGGTGCCCACCGTGACCGCCAGCTCACCGAAGTTGACGCCGGCCAGCAGGATGCCCAGCGGCGGCATGACCACATCGGCGACCAGTGAGGACACGATCTTGCCGAACGCGGTGCCGATCACGACACCGACCGCAAGGTCGATGACATTGCCCTTCATCGCGAACTTCTTGAACTCGGATATGAAACTCATGGCTGCTCCCTGACCTGTCGCCGGCGTGCAGGGTAGTCCGCGTGCGGTGCTGGCGGCAATGGTCGCGGCGCGCTTACGATGCGGCAAGGAGGAAAATCCGCATGCAGCTGCATCCGCACGATGGTTTTGACAATGCGCCGCTGCCGCTGCGCCATGTCGAGGCGATGCCGCTCGCGGCGGCGATGGGCGCGGAGATCCGCGGTGTCGACCTGAACACGCTCACCGAGGCGCAGTTCGACGAGATCGAACGCTGCCTGTTCCGGCACCGCATGATCTTCCTGCGTGGCCAGAAGATCGGCCATGCCGCACACCATGCGTTCAGCCGCCGCTTCGGGCCGTTCGCCGAGGATGCCTACACCGATGGCATGCCTGGCTTCCGCGAAGTGCAGCCGCTGGTCAAGGAAGCCGATGACCGCTCCGCGCATGTGTTCGGCTCGGGCTGGCACACCGATTCACCTTTCCTGCCGCAACCGCCTGCGATCACCATCCTGCGCTCGGTGCAGGTACCGCCCTGGGGCGGCGACACGATGTGGGCGGATGCCGGGCTGGCCCTGCGCACGCTCGGCCCTGCCACGCGCCGCATGATCCAGGATCTGAAGGTGCGCTTCTCGATGCGCGAGGTGCTGGCCTCGGCACGCCGCAACGCGGAGTTGCGCGACAACCCGGTGGGCAAGCTGGTGGCCACCCGCGACCTCGAAGCGCTGCCGGCGTCACTGCAGCGCAAGGTCGAAGGCGCCGTGCACCCGCTGGTGCGCACGCATGCCCGAACCCGCGAGCAGTCGCTGTACATCGATCCGTCCTATGCCATCGGCATCGAAGGCATGCGGGACAACGAGGCGGCGCCGCTGATGCGCATGCTCACCGACCATCTGACGCAGCCGGCCTTCACCTGCCGACTGCGCTGGGAACCGGACATGCTGGTGCTGTGGGACAACCGCCTGTGCGTGCACCAGGCGTTCAATGACTACGCGGGGCAGCGCCGCGAGATGTATCGCACCACGGTGGCGGGCGAGACACCGGCCTGACCGGCCGCGGCGCCGGGCTGACGAGCGGGCGCCGGACGCCGGCGTGCGGGAACGCGAAAGCCCCGCATGGGCGGGGCTTTGCAGAGACATCGGTGTCGCGGGCAGGACGCGTGCGCGCTGCCCGTGACCGCGAAGATCAGGCCGCGGCGGCCTTTTTCTTCGGTGCAGCGGACTTCGCGGCAGCCTTCTTCTTCGGCGCGGCCTTGGCCTTCGCCTTCTTCTTCGCGCCGGCCTGGTCCTCGCCTTCCTCGGCGGTGCCGGCGACGGCCGGGCCGTCCACCAGCTGCATCAGCGCCATCGGCGCGGCATCACCCGGACGCGGCGCCATGTGCAGGATGCGCGTGTAGCCACCCGGGCGCTGCTGGAAGCGCGGCCCGATGTCGGTGAAGAGCTTCGCCACCACCTCGGCATCGCGCAGGCGCGAGAACGCCAGCCGACGCTTGGACTCGGTGTCTTCCTTGGCCAGCGTGATGAGCGGCTCGACCACGCGGCGCAGCTCCTTGGCCTTCGGCAGCGTGGTGCGGATGGTCTCATGACGCAGCAGCGAGACGGCCATGTTGCGCAGCATGGCGTGGCGATGCGGCGCATTGCGCGACAGCTGGCGACCTGAAACTTGATGACGCATGTCGTTTCTCTCTATCTCTTCTCGTACGGAGACGCGAAGCGTCCCCGTTGAACCCGGCCCGCGAGGGCCTGACTAGCCGGACTAGATGCCGTCGCGATCGTCGTGACGCAGACCGGCCGGCGGCCAGCCTTCCAGGCGCATGCCCAGCATCAGGCCGTGGCCCTGCAGCACTTCCTTGATCTCGGTGAGGGACTTCTTGCCGAGGTTCGGGGTGCGCAGCAGCTCCACCTCCGTGCGCTGCACGAGGTCGCCGATGTAGTGGATGTTCTCGGCCTTCAGGCAGTTGGCACTGCGCACGGTCAGCTCGAGTTCATCGACCGGCCGCAGCAGCAGCGGGTCAAACTGCATCTCGGTGACCTTCGCGCCGCTGGCCTCGTCCTCGCCCTGCAGGTCGACGAACACGGACAGCTGGTCCTTCAGGATGCTACCGGCACGGCGGATGGCCTCTTCGGCGTCGATCGTGCCGTTGGTCTCGATGTCGAGCACCAGCTTGTCGAGGTCAGTGCGCTGTTCCACGCGCGCCGCATCAACCGCGTAGGTCACGCGGCGCACGGGGCTGAACGAGGCATCCAGCTGCAGGCGACCGATCGGGCGCGTAGCCTCCTCGAATGCCACGCGCTGCTGCGCCGGACGATAGCCGCGGCCCTTCTCGACCTTCAGCGTCATCGACAGGCTGCCGGCCTGCGTCAGGTTCGCGATCACCAGCTCGGGATTCACGATCTCGACGTCATGGTCGCCCTGGATGTCACCGGCGGTGACCGGGCCGGGGCCCTTCTTCGAAAGACGCAGCTCGGCCGCGTCGCGCGCATGCATGCGGATCGCCACGGCCTTCAGGTTCAGCAGGATGTCGACGACATCTTCCTGCACACCCTCGATGCTGGTGTATTCGTGCAGCACGCCCTCGATCTCCACCTCGGTGATCGCGGCGCCCGGCATCGAGGAGAGCAGCACACGGCGCAGGGCATTGCCCAGCGTATGGCCGAAACCGCGCTCGAAGGGCTCGATCACCACGCGCGCCTGGCGCGGCGCAATCGGCTGCACCTTCACCACGCGGGGCTTGAGGAACTCGTTCACTGAGGATGTCATCGAACCTCCAAGAATCATCACTTCGAGTACAGCTCGACCACCAGGTTTTCATTGATGTCCGGCAGTACGTCGTCCCGCGCGGGCGCGGCCTTGAACACACCGCGGAACTCTTTCTCGTTCACGTCGAGCCAGTCCGGGAAGCCGACCTGCGCGGCAACCTGCAGCGCGTTCTGCACGCGCAGCTGCTTGCGCGACTTCTCGCGGATCTGCACCACGTCGCCAGGCTTCACCTGGTAGGAGGCGATGGTCACGGTCTCGCCGTTGACTTCGATGCCCTTGTGGCTCACCAGCTGGCGGGCCTCGGCACGCGTCACGGCGAAGCCCATGCGGTACACCACGTTGTCGAGCCGGCACTCGAGCAGCTTCAGCAGCGTCTCGCCGGTGGAGCCGGCACGGCGCGCGGCTTCCTGGTAATAGCCGCGGAACTGGCGCTCGAGCACGCCGTACATGCGGCGCAGCTTCTGCTTCTCGCGCAGCTGGGTGCCGTACTCGGACAGGCGCTGGCGGCGCTCGCTCTTGATGCCGCCGGGCGGCACCTGCAGCTTGCACTTGCTCTCGAGGGGCTTGGCGCCGCTCTTCAGGAACAGGTCGGTGCCCTCGCGACGCGAGAGCTTGCACTTGGGGCCAATGTATCGTGCCATGACTTACCTCAGACCCGGCGCTTCTTGGGCGGCCGGCAGCCGTTGTGCGGAATCGGCGTGACGTCTTCGATGCTGGTGATCTTCAGACCGCAGCCATTGAGCGCGCGCACGGCGGACTCGCGACCCGGGCCGGGACCACCCACACGGACTTCCACGTTCTTCAGGCCGTGCTCCTGGGCCGCGTTGCCCGCCTTCTCGGCGGCCACCTGGGCCGCAAAGGGCGTGCTCTTGCGCGAGCCGCGGAAGCCGCAACCACCCGACGTCGCCCAGGACAGCGTGTTCCCCTGGCGGTCGGTGATCGTGATGATCGTGTTGTTGAAGGAGGCGTGGATGTGCGCAATGCCATCCAGCACGTTCTTGCGTGCCTTCTTCGGCTTCTTCGCTGAGGACTTCTGTTCGGCCATTTCTGTTCAGTGCCTTGTGGAATTGGTTACTACTTGCCGGCCGAGCCGCCAAGCTTCACGGCCTGCTTGCGCGGGCCCTTGCGGGTGCGCGCGTTGGTGCGGGTGCGCTGTCCGCGCATCGGCAGGCCCCGGCGGTGACGCACGCCGCGCCATGTGCCCAGGTCCATCAGGCGCTTGATGTTCATCGACACCTCGCGGCGCAGGTCGCCTTCGACCAGCCACTTGGCGATCGTCGAGCGCAGCGCCGCGACCTCGGACTCGGTCAGGTCCTTCACCTTGGTGGAAGGATTGACTCCCGAAAGTTCACAGCACTCCCTGGCGCGCGTGCGGCCCACGCCATAGATGTGGGTGAGTCCCACCCACACGTGCTTGTTCATCGGGATATTGATGCCGGCAATGCGTGCCATTACATGCTCTCCGAATAATTCCTGTTCAGACCCGGCCTGCTCAGCCCTGACGCTGCTTGTGGCGCGTGTCGGAGCAGATCACGTAGACGATGCCCCTGCGGCGCACGATCTTGCAGTTCTTGCAGATCTTCTTGACGGATGGACGTACCTTCATTTCCTCAGCCTCAGCTGTTGCGGCCGCCCAGCAGGTTGGCCTTCTTCATCAAACCCGGATACTGGTGCGACATCGCATGCGCCTGCAGCTGCGCCGCGAAATCCATCACCACCACGACCACGATCAGCAACGACGTGCCACCGAACTGGAACGGCACGCCCTGCGAAGACATCATGAACTCCGGCACCAGGCACACCGCCGCGATGTAAAGGGCGCCCCACAGCGTCAGCCGCGTGAGCACCTTGTCGATGTACTCGCCGGTCTGCTGGCCCGGCCGGATGCCCGGGATGAATGCCCCGGACTTCTTCAGGTTGTCGGCGGTCTCGCGCGCGTTGAACACCAGTGCGGTGTAGAAGAACGCGAAGCCGATGATCAGCGCGCCGTAGAGCACCAGGTGCAGCGGCTGCCCGTAGTTCAGCGCGTTGGACACCCGCAGCAGCCAGCTCGAACCGGCCGCCTCGGGGTTGGACCCGGCGAACGCCGCGATGGTTGCCGGGAACATCAGCAGGCTCGAGGCGAAGATCGGCGGGATCACGCCCGACATGTTCAGCTTGAACGGCAGGTGCGTGCTCTGGCCGGCCATCATGCGACGGCCGACCTGACGCTTGGCATAGTTTACCGTAATGCGGCGCTGCGCGCGCTCCATGAACACGCAGAAGGCGGTCACGCCAACCACGACGATCAGCAGGCCGATGGCCATCGGGCCCGCCATCTCGCCGCTGTTGATCTGCGTCACGGTGTTGCCCACCGCGCCCGGCAGGCCGGCGATGATGCTGACCAGGATCAGCATCGAGATGCCGTTGCCGATGCCGCGCTCGGTAATCTGCTCGCCCAGCCACATCAGGAACACCGTGCCGGCAGTCATCGTCACCGTGGCCGGGAACAGCCACTGGAAGAACCCGGGCGAGAGCACCATGTTGTTGCCCTGCAAGGTCGCCGCCGCGGCGAACGACTGGAACAGCGCCAGCACCACGGTGGCATAGCGCGTCATCTGCGTGATCTTGCGCCGGCCGGACTCGCCTTCCTTGCGCAGCTCCATCAGCGACGGCACGACCATCGACATCATCTGCATGATGATGGAGGCCGAGATGTAGGGCATCACGCCCATCGCGAAGATGGACATGCGCTCCAGCGCACCGCCAGAGAACATGTTGACCACGCCCAGGATGGTGCCCTGCTGGTCACTGAAGAATGCGGCCACCTGCGCCGTGTCGATGCCCGGCACGGGAATGAACGTGCCGATGCGGTACACGATCAATGCCCCGATCAGGAACGCCAGGCGCTTGCGGATGTCGCCGAAGCGGGTCGCATCGCCCAGCGCAGCCGCCGGATTCATTGCAGGGTTGTTGGCCATGGGTCCTGGTATGCCTTGCTCAGGCAGCCTCGATGCGGCCGCCGGCCTTCTCGATGGCCTCGGCGGCGCCCTTGGTGGCGCCAATGCCCTTCAGCGTGACCGCGCGGGTGATCTCGCCCGACAGCACGACCTTCGCCTTCTCGGCAAACACATCGACGACCCCGGCCGCCTTCAGCGCAGCCAGATCGATGACGTCGGCCTTCACCTTCGCCAGTTCCGACAGGCGCACTTCAGCGCGCGAGGACTTGACCGCCGAGCGGAAGCCCACCTTCGGCAGACGGCGCTGCAGCGGCATCTGGCCGCCCTCGAAGCCGACCTTGTGGTAGCCGCCCTTGCGCGCGCGCTGGCCCTTCACGCCGCGGCCGCAGGTCTTGCCCTGGCCGGCGGAAGCGCCGCGTCCGACACGCAGGCGGGAGCGCCTGGCGCCCGCGCCCGGCTTGATGGTGTTCAGTTTCATCAGTTCGCCTCTTCAACCTTCAAGAGGTGGATCGCGGCATTGACCATGCCGCGGTTCTCCGGGGTGTCCTGCACGACCACCGAGTGGTGGCGGCGGCGCAGCCCCAGCCCCTTCACCGACGAGATGATCCGCTTCAGCTCGCCGTTCGTGCTCTTGACCTGCGTCACCTTGATCGACTTGGTGGTCATTGCCTTACCCCAGGATCTCTTCGACGCGCTTGCCGCGCTTCGCGGCGATGTCCGCCGGCGAACGCAGCGCTTCCAGCGCATTGATCGTGGCGCGCACGACGTTGATCGGGTTGCGCGAGCCGTAGCTCTTGGCGAGCACGTTGCGCACGCCGACGCACTCGAGCACCGCGCGCATCGCGCCGCCGGCGATGACGCCCGTACCGTCGGAGGCCGGCAGCATCATCACGCGCGTGGCGCCATGGGTGCCGCGCACCGCGTAGTGCAGCGTGTCCTTCTTC
>CAZWDR010000068.1:0-14960 GCA_964632365.1 uncultured Steroidobacteraceae bacterium | reverse complement strand
CCATGTCGGTGATGTGCAGCAGGCCGTCGATGCCACCCAGGTCGACGAACGCGCCATAGTCGGTGAGGTTCTTGACCACACCCTTGACCACGGTGCCCTCGGCGAGGTTGTCCATCAGCGCGCTGCGCTCGGCGGAGAACTCCTGCTCGACGACGGCGCGGCGCGACACGACCACGTTGTTGCGCTTCTGGTCCAGCTTGATGACCTTGAACTCGAGCGGCTTGTTCTCGAGGTAGCTGGTGTCGCGCACGGGGCGCACATCGACCAGCGAGCCGGGCAGGAACGCACGCACGTTCTCCAGCTCGACCGTGAAGCCACCCTTCACGCGGCCGGTGATGATGCCGGTGACGATCTCGGACTCATTGAACGCCTTCTCGAGGCGCGTCCAGGTGCGGGCACGCTTGGCCTTGTCGCGCGACAGGTGCGTCTCGCCATTGCCGTTCTCGATGGCGTCGAGCGCCACCTCGACGTCGTCACCTTCGACGACCTCGAGTTCGCCGCGCTCATTGCGGAACTGTTCGATGGGGATGACGGCTTCGGACTTCAGACCCACATTGACGATGACCATGTCGTTGCCGACACTGACCACGCGACCAGTGAGGATCTGGCCGGGCCGGATGCGCTGGTTGGCCAGGCTTTGTTCGAACAGTTCGCTGAAAGATTCGCTCATGTAGTACTCGTTGCGTGCTGCCGGAACGTCCTGCCTGCGGCACGGTTGTGTGGAAACACGGGCTTGAACCGCAATCCCTTGCGTAGCCCGACCAAAAAAACCCAGGCGGGAGCTAGAATCCGCGCGACCGCGCTTCGGCCATGATGCGGTCGACCACCTCGTCGATCGTGAGGCTGGTGCTGTCGACCGTGATCGCGTCCGCCGCGGGCACCAGGGGCGCCACGGCGCGGGTGGAATCCCGCCTGTCGCGCTCGGCTATCTCCTGCGAAAGGGCGGCAAGGCTAGCACCAGAACCCTTGTCCTTCAACTGGTTATGGCGCCTGCGGGCCCTCTCCTCGGCGCTCGCGGTGAGGAAGATCTTCAGCGGCGCGGCGGGGAAGACGACCGTCCCCATGTCCCGGCCGTCGGCCACCAGCCCGGGGGGCTGGGCGAATTGTTTCTGGCGCTGCAGCAGCGCATTGCGCACAGACGGCCACACCGCGACGCGGGAGGCGCCCTGCCCGGCCTCCTCCGAGCGGATCGCCTCGGTCACGTCCTCCAGCGCGTCCCCGAACCGCACCTGCTCGCCGCCGGCGGCAGACTCGCCGAACTGCACCCGCATGCCGGCCGCCAGCGTTGCGTGCCCGGCCTCATCGTCGGGGGCGAGGCCCGCGCGCCGGCCGCCCAGCGCGACCAGCCGGTACAGCGCGCCGCTGTCGAGCAGGTGCCAGCCCAGGCGCGCCGCGATGCGGCGGCTGACGGTGCCCTTGCCCGAGCCGGAGGGCCCGTCGATGGTGATGACCGGCGCGTCGCTCATGCGCCGGCGAGATCGAGGCCGCAGGCCGCGGCGGTGGCCATGAAGCCGGGGAACGAGGTATCGACATTGGCGACATCGCGCACCTGCAGCGGCGCATCCGCCAGCAGGCTCGCCACCGCGAACGACATCGCGATGCGGTGATCGCTGTGGCTGTCGATCTGCGCGCTGCGCAGGCGGTGCCCGCCCTCGATGCGGATGCCATCCGCCAGCAGCTCGTTGGGCACGCCCACCCGCGTGAGTCCTTCGGACATCACCGCGAGGCGGTCGCTCTCCTTCACCCGCAGCTCCGCGGCGCCCGTGAACAGCGTCTCGCCCTGCGCACCGGCTGCCGCAATGAACAGCACTGGCAGCTCGTCGATGGCCAGCGGCACCAGTTCCGGCGGCACGGCGATGCCCTGCAGCTGCGAGCGGCGCACGCGGATGTCGGCCACCGGCTCGCCGCCGGGCGCGGCGCGCGGCTCGACCTGCAGGTCCGCGCCCATCAGGCGCAGGATGTCGAGGATGCCCGTGCGCGTGGGATTGATGCCCACGTTCTCCACCACGAAGTCATCGGCACCGGCAAGACACCCGGCCACCAGGAAGAACGCCGCGGAGGAGATGTCGCCGGGCACCGCGATGCGCGCGCCCTGCAACGGCTGCAGGCCCTCGAGGCTGGCACGGGCGCCCTCGGTGCGCACGTCGATCCCGAAGCTGCGCAGCATGCGCTCGGTGTGGTCGCGGGTCGGCGCCGGCTCGGTGACGCTGGTGCGGCCCTGTGCATACAGCCCGGCCAGCAGGATGGCCGACTTCACCTGCGCGCTGGCCATCGGCAGCGCATAGTCGATGCCGTGCAGGCCGTCGGATGGATGGACGGTCACCGGTGGCTTGCCGTCGGTGGTGTCGATGCGCGCACCCATCTGCCGCAGCGGGCCGGCGACGCGCTCCATCGGCCTTGCGCGCAGCGAGGCATCGCCGGTGAGTGTCGTCCCGAAGCGCTGGCCCGACAACAGCCCCATCGACAGGCGGATCGCCGTGCCGGCATTGCCCATGTCGAGCACCGCATCCGGCGCCTGCAGGCCATGCAGTCCACGGCCGTGGACCCGCAGCGAGGTTTCGTCCAGGCGATCGACGGCCACGCCCATGCGCCGGAATGCATCGAGCGTCGCGAGGCAGTCGGCACCGGCCAGAAAGCCGGTGACCTCGGTGCGCCCTTCGGCGATGCCACCCAGCATCACCGAGCGATGCGAGATCGATTTGTCGCCGGGCACCCGCACGCGTCCACGCACCTGCGCCGCCGGATTCACTTGCCAGTTCTTCATGCCACCTCAGCCAGCCAGCGCGCCGGACAGCGCGCGGATCAGTCGTTCATTCTGCCGCGCCGTGCCCACCGTGATGCGCAGGCCATCGGGCAGCCCGTAACCGGCCACCGGACGCACGATCACGCCGGCGCGCAGCAGGCGGTGATAGACGCCCATCGCATCCGGCACCTCGACCAGCACGAAGTTGCCGGCAGTCGGATATACCTTCGCACCCAGCGGCGGGAGTGCGGCCCCGAGCTGGCGCAGGCCCTCCTCCACCAGCTGCAGCGCGCGCTGCGGCTGCTCCGTGTCGGCCAGCGCTGCACGGGCACCGACCAGCGCCGGAATGTTCACATTGAAGGGCTGGCGCACGCGATTCAGCAGGTCGGCCACGCCGGGCGAGGAAACCGCATAGCCCACGCGCACGCCGGCCAGCGCATGGGCCTTCGAGAACGTGCGCAGCACGACGAGGTTCGGATGACGGCCGAGGAGATCCATGCCGTCGGGACAATCGACGCGGCGGGAGTATTCGAAATAGGCCTCATCCAGCGCGACCACCACCTGCGGTGGCACCGCGTCGAGGAAGGCCGCCAGCTGTGCAGCGGTGTTCCACGTGCCGGTGGGATTGTTGGGATTGGCGATGAACACCAGGCGCGTGTCGGCATCGATGGCCTGCCGCATCGCCTCCAGGTCGTGGCCCAGTGCCATCGCATGGCCGCGCGGATGCGCCGGCACGACATGGGCGCGCGCACCGGTGGCCTGCACGGCGATGCCGTAGATCGCAAAGGCATGCTGCGCGATCACCGCGGAAGTGCCCGGCCCCAGCAAGGCCTCGGCCAGCAGCACCAGCAGGTCGTTGGAGCCATTGCCCAGCGTCACCTGCTCCATCGCCACGCCATGCCGCTGCGCGATGGCCTGTTTCAGGTCATGACCATTGCCGTCCGGGTAGAGCCAGACATCGGCGAGTGACGCCTGCATCGCCGCCACCACGGCCGGCGAGGGCCCCAGCGGGTTCTCGTTCGACGCCAGCTTGATGATGTCGGCCTCATCGATGCCCAGTTCGCGCGCCAGCTCCTGGATCGGCTTGCCGATCACATAGGGAGCGAGGGCCCGGACGGCGGCGGTGCCCAGCGATGCGGCGCTCATGCGGTGGCCCGGGGATAGGAGCCCAGCACCCGGTACATCGAACTGCGTTCGCGCAACGCCGCCAGCGCACGGGCCAGCGGCGCATCATCGACATGGCCATCGAGGTCGATGAAGAACACGTATTCCCACTTGCGCCGGCGCGACGGCCGCGACTCGATGCGGGTCAGGTTGATGCCATGCGCGGCCAGCGGTTCGAGCAGACGGAACAGCGAGCCCGCCTCGTCCTTGCGGCCCGACACCAGGATGCTGGTCTTGTCGCGGCCGCTGGCGGCCGGGCGCTTGCGCCCCAGCACGAGGAACCGCGTGGTGTTGTGGCTGTGGTCCTCGATGTTGCTGGCCAGCAGACGCAGGCCATAGACCTGCGCGGCGACCGCGCCGGCCACGGCGGCGGTGCCGCTCTCCTCCGCCGCGCGGCGCGCACCTTCCGCATTGCTGCTCACCGGCATGCGCGGCACGCCCGGCAGGTGTGCATCCAGCCAGTGACGGCACTGTGCCAGCGCCTGCGGATGTGCGAAGACCCGTTTCACGCTGCCAGGCTTCTGCATGCGGCCAAGCAGGTTGTGGTGCACGCGCAGTTCGATCTCGCCGCACAGCGGCGGACTTGCGCTCATCAGGCGATCGAGCGTGATGTTCACTGCGCCCTCGGAGGAGTTCTCCACCGGCACCACGCCCGCCTGCGCGCGGCGCTGCTGCACGGCCTCGAACACGTCTTCGATCGACGGCAGCGGCAGCCCGTCGACCGCGTCGCCGAACATGGCCTGCACGGCGGAGTGGCTGTAGGTGCCTTCCGGTCCCAGATAGGCCACACGCTGCGCAGGCTTCTGAGGCGCAGGCTTCTGACGCGCAGTCGTGGCGCGCCGCTTCGCCGGGGACGACCCGGATCCGGACTTGCCCTTAGCCATGCCGCGCGGGGTCGCCGATCAGCCGCGCGGACAGCACGCCCTCGATCGCGCGCACGGCCGCGAAGGTCGCCGCATCGATGGAGTTGTCCGCGTCGATCAGCGTGTAGGCATATTCGCCGCGCGACTTGTTCAGCAGGTCGGCGATGTTCACCTGCGAGGCGGCCAGCGTGGTGGAGATCTGGCCCACCATGTTCGGGACATTGCTGTTGGCGATGACCATGCGCGTGGTGCCTGCCGTGCGTGGCATCACCGCCTCCGGGAAGTTGACCGCATTGCGCAGGTTGCCGTTCTCGAGGAACTCACGCAGCTGCTCGGCGGCCATCACCGCGCAGTTCTCCTCGGCCTCGCCGGTGGAGGCGCCCAGGTGCGGCAGCGTCACCACCTTCGGGTGGTCCTTCAGCGCGTTGCTCGGGAAGTCGCAGACATAGCCGTGCAGCTGACCGGCATCCAGCGCCGCGAGCACGGCCGCGGTGTCGACGATGCCGCCGCGCGCGAAATTCAGCACCACGCCGCCCCGACGCATCAGCGCGACGCGTTCCGCGTTCACCAGCCCGCGGGTGGCGTCGTTCAGCGGCACGTGCACCGTGACCGCATCGCTGCGCGCGAACAGGTCTTCCAGCGACTGGGCCTGCTGCACCGTGGATGACAGCTCCCACGCGCGCCGCACGGTGATCTGCGGGTCGTAGCCGAGCACCTTCATGCCCAGCGCCAGCGCGCAGTTGGCGACCTCGACGCCGATCGCGCCGAGGCCGATCACGCCCAGCGTGCGGCCCGGCAGCTCGAAGCCGACGAAGTTCTTCTTGCCCTTCTCCACCGCCGCATCGATGGCCGCGTCATCGCCGTTTTGCGCGCGCGCGAACAGCCAGGCCGGTCCGATGTTGCGCGCGGCCAGGAACAGGCCCGCGATCACCAGCTCCTTCACCGCGTTGGCGTTCGCGCCGGGAGAATTGAACACCGGGATGCCGCGCGCCGACAGCGCCGCGACCGGGATGTTGTTGGTGCCGGCGCCAGCGCGGGCCACGGCCAGCACGCTGTCGGGGATCTGCACCTTGTGCAGGTCTGCCGAACGCACCAGCAGCGCATCGGGCCGCGTGACATCCGGGCCCACCTCGTAACGCGCGTCGGGCAGTCGCGCGAGGCCCTTCGCGCTGATGTTGTTGACCGTCTGGATCCGGAATCTGTCAGCCATGGCGCCGTTCGAACTCCCGCATGAAATCCACCAGTGCATCGACGCCCTGCTGGGGCATCGCGTTGTAGAGGCTGGCGCGCATGCCGCCCACCGAGCGGTGGCCGGCCAGGTTTTTCAGTCCCGCGGCCTCTGCTTCGCCGAGGAAGGTCTTGTCCAGTTCGGGCTTCGCAAGCGTGAACGGCACATTCATCCAGGAGCGGCACGCGCGGTCGACCGGATTCGCGTAGAAATCCGAGCCGTCGATGGCGCCATAGAGCGTGTCGGCCTTCGCGCGGTTGCGCTCGCCCATCGCGGCCAGCCCGCCGAGCTGCAGCAGCCACTTGAACACCAGGCCGGCCACATACCAGGCGAAGGTGGGCGGCGTGTTCGACATCGAGTCATCCGCGGCCATCTTCGCGTAGTTCCAGATCGAGGGCGTCTCGCGTCGCGCGCGGCCAAGCAGGTCCTCGCGCACCACCAGGATGGTGAGACCCGCCGGCCCGATGTTCTTCTGCGCGCCTGCATAGACCAGCCCGAAGCGCGACACGTCGAGCGGGCGCGACAGCAGTGTCGAGGAGAAATCACCCACCAGCGGCACGGTGCCGGCATCCGGCACGAAGGGGAATTCCACACCGCCGATGGTCTCGTTCGGCGTGTAGTGCAGGTAGGCTGCGTGAGGGGAAGTCTTCCACTGCTGCTGCGGCGGCACCGACGTATAGCCGGCAGGCTTCGCGTCGGCCACCACATTCACGTTGGCGCAGAAGCTGCGTGCCTCTTCCAGCGCCTTCTTCGACCAGGAGCCGGTGTTGACATAGTCGACCGTGGCATCTGCGGCGGCGAGGTTCAGCGGGATCGCCGCGAACTGGCCGGTGGCACCACCGGACAGGAACAGCACCTTGTAGTTCGACGGCAGCGCCAGCAGCGTGCGCAGGTCCTGCGCGGCCTCTTCGGCGACGCGCACGAATGCCTTGCCGCGGTGACTGACTTCCAGCACCGACATGCCGCTGCGCTGCCAGTCGGGCAGTTCGTCGCGCACCTGTTCGAGCACTGGCTGGGGAAGGATGGCCGGACCGGCCGAGAAGTTGAAGACGCGCACGATGAGCCCTGCAGGTTCGGGCCGCCATTCTAGCAGCACGCCCGAATCGCTTTTGCGCATGGACTGATGCGCGACGCGTCCGCTAGCTGCGACGGGAGCTGATCTCGAATTTCAGCGGGACGATGACGCTGGCGGTGCGCGCCACACCGTTCTCCCGGTGCGGGCGGAACAGCCATTTCTCTACGGCCGAGCACGCGGCGGCGTCGAGCAGCGCATGTCCGCTGGTCTTCTCCACGCGCACCTCGCGCGGCCGCCCGTCGGTGCCGATGATCACGCGCAGGAACACCGTGCCCTGCGCGCGCGCGCGCCTGGCCGCCGGTGGATAGCGTGGCTCGACACGCTCGAGGTAATCGATGGTTTCCAGTTCAACGGGGATGTCGGCATCGATGGCCGCCGGCGCCGCGGTCACGGCCGCCGCCGCCGGCGGCGGAGTCAGTGCCACGCGCAGCGCGGTGGGCTGGACGGGGATCTCGAAGGGCATGATGGACACAGGCGGGATCTCGATTGCCGGCAATTCCATCTGCACCTGCAACTCCGGCGCTGCCTGCCGCGGCTGGTCCGACTGCAGCAGGACTGCCTGGATCGGTGGCGCCACCTCCCCTTCGGCCGGCGCGATCCCCATGTGCAGCAGGCCCGCCACGGCCGCGGCATGCAGGCCGCCGATCGCGAGCAGCGCGACGCCGCGCGCACCAAGGTGGCGCTGGCTGGCTGGACGGGTTTGCAGGAGGCCCATGGCGAAATATTAGAACAAGTCTTGTTCTCACCTGCAAATAAGAATGATTTGCATTACGAGGGATGGCGGCCTTAGGATTTCTTCGCCCAACCACTTCAGGGACCGCCCAACAACATGAACAAGACCCCAGACCCCCGCCCCACCGTTGCCATGGCCGTTGCCGTGGCGCTCTGCGCAGCCACTGCCCCGGCCGTGGCCGCCGACTCCGCGCGCCAGCTCGAGACCGTCACCGTCGTCGAGGAAGAAGACGGCACGCGCGTCGAGCACGCGTCGTCACCGAAATACACCGCTCCGCTGCTCGACACGCCGCAGACCATCACGGTGGTGACGCAGGAGACCATCGCCGAGCAGAACATGCTCTCGCTGCGCGACATCCTGTCGACCGTGCCCGGCATCACCTTCGGCGCCGGTGAAGGCGGCGGTGGCTATGGTGACAGCATCAACCTGCGCGGCTTCACCGGCAGCAACGATGTGACAGTGGATGGCTTCCGCGACAGCGCGCAGTACACGCGCTCCGATGCCTTCAATCTGGAGCAGGTGGAAGTGATCAGCGGCGCCAATTCGGCGTACTCGGGCGCAGGGTCCGTCGGTGGCACCATCAACCTGGTCACCAAGACGGCGCGGCTCGGCGACTTCAACCGCGTCACGCTGGGCGCCGGCACCGATGCCTACGGCCGCATCGCGGCGGACCTGAACCACCAGATCGGCGATTCGGCCGCAGTGCGCCTGAATGCGATCGGCCATCGCAACGATGTGCCCGACCGTGACGTGGAGAAGAACGAGCGCTGGGGCATTGCGCCGTCCGTGGCGTTGGGTCTGGGCACGGCGACCACCGTGTCACTGGCCTACCTGCATCAGTACGACCGGAACACGCCGCAGTATGGCGTGCCAACCTGGGAGGGCCGCATCCTGCCCGGAGCAAGCCGCGAGTCCTATTTCGGCTATGCGGATGTCGATCGCCAGGTGAACGAGACGGATGCGGTGACGCTGACGCTCGATCACTTCGTGAACGACAGCCTGTCGCTGCGCAGTCAGACCCGCTGGCAGCAGACCGACCAGTTCCTGCTGGTGAACCCGCCGCAGGGCACCTACTGCCTGGCCGATGGCACCTCGCCGTCCAATGCCGGGCTCGTCGCCTGCGCGGCCGGTTTCAATCCGGGCGAATACCAGCCCACCGGACCGCGCGGCACCACCCGCGACACGCGCAACCGCATCCTGGCGACGCAGGCGGATGTGACCGCGAACCTGACGACGCTGGGCGTGGACCACACACTCGTGGCCGGCGTGTCGCTGTCACGCGAGGACTACTTCCGCCGCTCCGGCAATTCGCTGCGCAACCCGGACGGCGTCACGCCGAACCCGGCGCTGCCGCGGACGACCATCGCCAATCCCGGCGCGGTGCAATACACCGGGCCGGTGAACTTCATCGCCAACCAGACGCTGGACGGGGAACTGGACAACCGCGCCATCTACCTGTTCGACAACATCCAGTTCTCGCCGCGCTGGTCACTGAACGGCGGCCTGCGCCTGGAGCGCAACGAGGCCGACTTCGCGCAGGTGGACCTGCCCACGCCCGCCAGCGGCGATCCGGCCGTGGCGCTGGCGCCGCAGTCCAATGACGAGACGCTGTTCTCCTATCGTGCCGGGCTGGTGTTCAAGCCCACGGCACCGGGCAGCTTCTATCTGGCATACGGCAATTCGCAGACGCCTTCGGTGGCGGCGGTGAATGGCAGCTGCAACGAAAGCAATTGCAATGTCGACCCGGAGGAAGCGGAAAGCCTGGAGCTGGGCACGAAGTGGGACCTGCTGGACGGCAATCTCTCGCTCACCGCTGCCGTCGCGCGCAATGAGCGCACGAACTACCGCGTCAACGACCCGGGCAATCCCGACAATCCCTCCGGCGTGCAGGTGCTCGATGGCAGCGCCCGCGTTGATTCGGTGATGCTTGGTGTCGCCGGCCGCATCCTGCCCGACTGGAGCGTGTTCGCCAATTACACGCATCTGGACAGCGAGGTGTTGCAGGGCGCTTCGGACCTGCTGGCAGGATCCGGCGAGGACTACACGGCTGGCGACGCGCTGACCAACACGCCGCGGCATTCGGCGAGCCTGTGGACCACCTGGGACGTGCGCCGTGGCGTCCAGCTCGGTTACGGCCTCACCTGGCAGGGCGAAGTGACGCTGCAGCAGCACTCGGCGACGAATCCGGACGGACCGCTGCCCACCTCCGGCGGCTATGTCGTGCACCGGGCGATGGCCAGCTACACGGTCAATCGCACGGTGAGCCTGCAGCTGAACGTGAACAACCTGTTCGACAAGCAGTACCTGACGCGACTGCGCACGCAGCGGCTGGCGTGGGCCACGCCGGGCGAGGCACGCTCGATCGTGCTTTCCGCTAACCTGCAGTTCTGACGCAAGGCGCCCCGTGACCGCTGCTCCGGCGGCGGTCACGGCCGGCGCTGCAGGAGCCTGCATGATCATCACGATTCCCGAGGTGCTCGGCGCGGCGCAGGTGCACGACGCGCGCGCGCAGCTCGATGCCGCGCAGTGGGTCGATGGCCGGGTCACGGCCGGCCACCAGTCCTCGCGCACCAAGGACAACCAGCAGCTGCCCGAGGATTCTCCCGTCGCGCGCCGGCTCGGCGACCTGATCCTCGCGGCGCTGGAACGCAATCCGCGCTTTGTCTCGGCGGCGCTGCCGCTGAAGGTGTTTCCGCCGCTGTTCAACCGCTACGACGGCGGCCAGTCATTCGGCCTGCACGTGGACAATGCGGTGCGCATGGTGCGCGGCACGCCGCATCGCGTGCGCACGGACCTGTCGGCGACGCTGTTCCTGACGCCGCCCCAGGACTACGACGGCGGTGAACTGGTGGTCGAAGACACCTATGGCGCCCATGCCATCAAGCTGCCCGCCGGCCACATGGTGCTGTACCCGGCCAGCAGCCTGCACCGCGTGAACCCGGTCACGCGCGGCGCGCGCGTGGCCTCTTTCTTCTGGATCCAGAGCATGGTGCGCGAGGATGCGCAGCGTGCGCTGCTGTTCGACATGGATGCGGCGATCCAGCGGCTTGCGCAGCAGGCGCCGGACCATCCGTCGGCGCTGCAGCTCACCGGGGTCTATCACAACCTGCTGCGGATGTGGGCTGACACCTGAGCCTGGCCAGGCCAGGAGGCGCTTCAGGCCTCCGGCTGGTCTTCGTCCGTGCCGCTCGCGCCGCCGGCTTCGCCGGCAGGCTGCGGCACATCGCCTTCGGTCGCGCCGGACACCGGCTCCGCGTCTTCGTCGCCCAGACGCTGCACGGCCTCGACGCCGGTGAGCCGGTCGCCGGCATCCAGCCGGATCAGCCGCACGCCCTGCGTGTTGCGACCCTGAACCGACACCTCGGCCACCGGCGTGCGCACCAGCGTGCCATTGGAGCTGATCATCATCAGCTCGTGCCCGGCCGTGACCTGCAGCGCGCCCACCATCTCGCCATTGCGGTCGGTGGTCTGCAGCGCGATGACACCCTGCCCGCCACGGCCGTGGCTGGGGAAGTCATCGAGCGGGGTCAGCTTGCCGTAGCCATTGGTCGAGGCGGTGAGGATCAGCCCCTCGCCCACCACGATCAGCGAGATCAGCGACTGCCCTTCGGCCAGCCTCACGCCGCGCACGCCGGTGGAATCGCGGCCCATCGGCCGGACTTCCTCCTCGCTGAAGCGGATGGCCTTGCCCCCGCTGGTGAACAGCATGATCTCGCGCGCGCCGTCGGTGAGCTGCACGCCGACGAGCTGGTCGTCATCGCGCAGGTCCACCGCGATGATGCCGTTGGCGCGCGGCCGCGAATAGGCCGACAGCGGCGTCTTCTTCACCGTGCCGTTCTTCGTGGCCATGAACACGAAATGGCCGTCGTCGTACTGCTTGATCGGCAGCACCGCGGTGATCTTCTCGCCATCGGCCAGCGGCAGCAGGTTCACCATCGGCTTGCCGCGCGAGGCGCGGCCCGCCTGCGGCAGCTCGAACACGCGCAGCCAGTACACCTGGCCGCGGTTCGAGAAGCACAGCAGCGTGTCATGCGTGTGCGCCACGAACAGCTTCTCGATGAAGTCCTCATCCCTGGTGGTGGCGGCGCTGCGTCCGCGCCCCCCGCGCCGCTGCGCCTGGTAGTCGGACACCGGCTGGCTCTTGGCATAGCCGGCATGCGAGAACGTCACTACCACATCCTGCGGCTCGATCAGGTCTTCGGTGCGCAGGTTCAGGTGGTCCAGCGAGATCTCGGTGCGGCGCGCGTCGCCGAACTGCTCGCGGATCTGCACCAGCTCGCCACGCACCACCTCGGTGAGGCGCTCGGGCCGCGCGAGGATGTCGAGCAGATCGATGATCTGCCCCAGCAGCTCACCGTATTCGGACAGGATCTTGTCCTGCTCCAGGCCGGTCAGGCGCGACAGGCGCATCTCGAGGATGGCATTCGCCTGGGCCTCGCTGAGCCGGTACACGCCTTCCCGCAGTCCCAGCGCCGCATCCAGCCCGTCGGGCCGCGAGGCGACGGCACCGGCCCGCTCGAGCATCTTCGGCACGGCCCCGGCCGGCCAGGCGCGGGCCATCAGCGCGACGCGCGCCTCGGGCATCGTCGGGGAGGCCTTGATCAGCGCGATGACCTCGTCGATGTTGGCCAGCGCGATGGCGAGGCCCTCGAGGATGTGCGCCCGCTCCCGCGCCTTGCGCAGTTCAAAGACCGTGCGGCGCGTGACCACTTCGCGGCGGTGACGCAGGAAGGCATCGAGCATCTCGCGCAGCGAGCACAGCCGCGGCTGGCCATCAATCAGCGCAACCATGTTGATGCCGAACACGGTCTCGAGCGGCGTCTGCGCGAACAGGTTGTTCAGCACCACCTCGCCCAGCTCGCCGCGCTTGAGCTCGATGACGATGCGCATGCCGTCCTTGTCGGACTCGTCGCGCAACCCGTCGCTGGCAATGCCCTCGATCTGCTTGTTGCGCACCAGGTCGGCGATGCGCTCGATCAGCCGCGCCTTGTTGACCTGGTAGGGCAGCTCGGTGACGACGATGGCCTGGCGCTCGCCCTTGCCCACGTCCTCGAAATGCGTGCGACCGCGCAGCGACAGGCGGCCGCGGCCGGTGCGGTAGGCGGTGGCGATCTCGGCGGCGCCGTTGATGATGCCGGCGGTGGGAAAGTCGGGACCGGGCAGGTGCTGCATCAGCTGCGGCAGCGTGATTTCCGGATCGTCGATCACCGCGAGCAGTGCGTTGATGACCTCGGTGAGGTTGTGCGGCGGGATGTTGGTGGCCATGCCCACCGCGATGCCCGAGGCGCCGTTGGTCAAGAGGTTCGGGATGCGCGCCGGCAGGACCGCCGGCTCCTGCTCGGATTCATCGTAGTTGGGGACGAAATCGACGGTTTCCTTGTCGATGTCGGCCAGCAGCTCGTGCGCGATGCGCGACATGCGCACCTCGGTGTAGCGCATTGCCGCGGGCATGTCGCCATCGACCGAGCCGAAGTTGCCCTGGCCATCGGCCAGCATGTAGCGCATCGAGAACGGCTGGGCCATGCGCACGATGGCGTCATAGACCGCCGAATCGCCATGCGGGTGATATTTGCCGATGACATCGCCGACCACGCGGGCGGACTTCTTGTAGGGCTTGTTCCAGTCATTGCCCAGCTCGCGCATCGCGAACAGCACCCGCCGGTGCACCGGCTTCAGGCCATCGCGCACATCGGGCAGCGCGCGCCCGACGATGACGCTCATGGCGTAGTCGAGATACGACTGGCGCATCTCGTCTTCGAGGTTGACTGGCAGTATTTCCCGCGCGATTTCGCTCATTCGAGGAGTCTTCCGCAAACCCCTGGCGGGGCGTGTCGCAAACGATTGATCCTACCATACGGCACCCCCCATCTGATGCACCGGCCTGCGACGCAGGCGCTATACTCCGGCCCGTGAGCCAAGGTCTGGAAAGCAGCGCCGATCCGGCGGAAATCGCCAAGTTCGAAGCCCTCGCGCACCGTTTCTGGGACAGCGAGGGTGAGTTCAAGCCGCTGCACCGGCTCAATCCCGCACGCGCCGACTACATCGCCGCGCGCGCCCGTCTCGATGGCGCGCGTGTGCTCGATGTCGGCTGCGGCGGCGGGCTGCTGGCCGAGGCACTGGCCCGCCGTGGCGCCACCGTCACTGCGGTCGACCTGTCACCGGCAATGATCGAGACCGCGCAGCTGCACGCGGCCGAGGCGGGTCTCGCCATCGACTACCGCGTGCAGGATGCCGCCGAGCTTGCCCTGCAGCAGCCGCATGCCTTCGATGTGGTCTGCTGCATGGAGATGCTCGAGCACGTGGCCGAGCCCGGCGCGTTCCTCGATGTGCTCGGCCGGCTCACGCGTCCCGGCGGCGGCGTGTTCGTCTCGACGCTGAACCGCAACATCCGCTCGTTCCTGCTCGCCATCGTCGGCGCGGAATATGTGCTGCGCCTGCTGCCGCGGGGCACGCATGAATACGAGCGCTTCATCCGTCCGGCGGAACTGGCCGCCTGGGGCCGCGTTGCCAACCTGGCGCTGGTCGACACCACCGGCCTGCACTACGACCCCTTTGCCGATCGCTGCAGCCTGAACCGCGATGTGTCAGTGAACTACATCGCCCACCTGGTGCCGTCGGCGCCCTGACGGGCCGCCTGACGGCCCGTCCCGCAGGGGCAATCCTTGAAGAACACTTCCATCCGTGCGGTGCTGTTCGACCTCGACGGCACGCTGCTCGATACCGCGCCCGACCTGGTGCGTGTGCTGAACCAGATCCTTGCCGAACAGGGCCGAGATCCGCTGCCCTACGCCATCGCGCGCACCCAGGTGTCGCATGGATCCACCGGGCTGATCCGCCTCGGCTTCCCCGATGTCGACGGCGACCTCCAGGAGCGGCTGCGCGTGCGCCTGCTCGAGCTGTACAGCCAGCGCCTCGCCGTGGGCACGCAGCTGTTCGACGGCTGCCGCGAGGTGCTCGACGCGCTCGCGCAGCGCGGCCTGCCCTGGGGCATCGTCACGAACAAGCCGGCGTTCCTCACCGACCCGCTGCTGGTGAAGCTGCAGCTGGATGGCGAAGCCGGATGTGTGGTGTCTGGCGACACGCTGCCGCAGCGCAAGCCGCATCCGGCGCCGCTGCTGCTGGCAGCCTCGCAGCTGTCGCGCGAACCCACCGAC
>CAZWDR010000067.1:0-15485 GCA_964632365.1 uncultured Steroidobacteraceae bacterium | reverse complement strand
CGTGATGGTGGTGCTGATCCCGGTGGTGATGCTGCCGCTGTTCTCGGTGGGCCGGAAGGTGCGCCGCCTGTCGCGCGACTCGCAGGATCGCGTTGCCGACTCCAGCGGACTGGCCGGCGAGACGCTCAACGCGATGCAGACCATCCAGGCCTTCACGATGGAGGCGCAGCAGGGCAAACGGTATGCGCAGGCGGTGGAGCAGAGCTTCGACAGCGCCATCCAGCGCAATCGCGTGCGCGCGTTGCTGACCGCGCTGGGCACGATCCTGGTGATGGCCGCGGTGACCTTCGTGCTGTGGCTGGGCGCGCGCGCCGTGCTCGCCGGCGAGATGACGGGAGGCCAGCTGGGGCAGTTCCTGCTGTATGCGGCGTTTGTGTCCGGCTCTGCGGCGGCATTGATCGAGCAGTGGGGCGAGGTGCAACGCGCGGCGGGTGCCACCGAGCGGCTGATCGAGCTGCTGGAGGCGCAGCCGGCCATCGCGGCGCCTGCCGATCCATTGCCACTGCCGCCGCGGCTCACCGGCGCGGTGCGCTTCGAGGACCTGCGCTTCACGTATCGCTCGCGGCCGGACCATCCGGCGCTGGACGGACTCACGCTGGACATCGCGCCCGGCGAGACCGTGGCGGTGGTCGGCCCCTCGGGCGCCGGCAAGAGCACGCTGCTGCAGCTGCTGCTGCGCTTCTATGATCCGCAGCAGGGCCGTGTGCTGCTGGATGGCATCGATGTGTCGCGCGTGGACCCGGTGGCACTGCGCCGGCAGATCGGCCTCGTGCCGCAGGACACCGTGCTGTTCGGCACCAGCGCACGCGAGAACATCCGCTTCGGGCGTCCCGAGGCCGATGATGCCGCCGTCGAGGCGGCCGCCGAAGCCGCCGCGGCGGATGGCTTCATCCGGCGCCTGCCGGAGGGTTACGACACATTCCTCGGCGAGCGCGGCACGCGTCTTTCCGGCGGCCAGCGCCAGCGTGTCGCGATCGCGCGCGCCATCCTGAAGGATCCGCCGGTGCTGCTGCTGGACGAGGCCACCAGCAGCCTCGATGCCGAGAGCGAACGGCTGGTGCAGCAGGCACTGGAAGGACTGATGGGCAAGCGGCGCACCACGATCATCGTGGCGCACCGGCTGGCCACGGTGCTCAAGGCTGACCGCATCGTCGTGATGGATCACGGGCGCATCGTCGCGGCCGGGCGCCATGCCGAACTGCTGGCGGCCAGCCCGCTGTATGCACGGCTGGCCGAACTGCAGTTCGGCGCCGAGTCCGCGGCGGCGCCCTAGCCGACCGGCACCCCCGGCAGCGGGGCAGGCGCGATGCGCAGCAGCGCGCCGTCGTCCTCGTCGGTGAGCACATAGAGCAGCCCGTCCGGCCCCTGGCGCACATCGCGGATGCGCTGGTGCAGGGGCTGCAGCAGCGTCTCGCGCCGCAGTTCCTCCATGCGCTCGTTCAGCACCACCCGCTCCAGTCCGCCGGTGCCGGGGATCTCGCCGCGCCGGCCGCTGCCGACGAACAGGTTGCCCTTCCACGCCGGGAAGCGGTCACCGTCATAGAAGGCCAGTCCGGTGGGCGCGATCGAGGGCACCCACAGCAGGAACGGCGGCTCGATGCCATCGGCCACCGGCAGCGGCGAGTGCGGCGTGCCGTCGTAGTTGCGGCCGAAGCTCACGCGCGGCCAGCCATAGTTGCGGCCGGGCAGGATCAGGTTCACCTCATCGCCGCCATTGGGACCGTGCTCGGCATTGAACACCGCACCGGTCACCGGATGCACCGTCAGGCCGAGGTGGTCGCGATGCCCCAGCGTGAACACCTCGGGTCGTGCACCCGGGCGCGATGCGAACGGATTGCCCGGCGCCGGCTGGCCGGCATCGGTGAGGCGCAGCACCTTGCCATACACACTGCCCGGATCCTGCGCGGCCTCGTCGAAGGGGGCGCCGGTGGTCATGTACAGCGTGCGATCGGGTGCGAACGCGATGCGCGAGCCGCTGGTGTTGTAGGAGTCGCCGGTGAACAGCACCTGCACGTCGGTGAGCGCCCGGCCATCGAAGCGGCCGCGCATCAGGCTCACGCGGCTCTCGCGCCGGGGCGCTGCGCCCGTGCCGGGTGCGGCCGGCGGCGGATTGCCGGCCTGGTTGAACGTGAAGTACACCAGGCCGTTGCGGGCAAAGTCCGGATGCAGCGCCAGATCGTGCAGGCCGCTATTGCGATAGGGCGGGTCGAGGGCGGGAACGCCCGCCACGATCTCGACCGCAACGCCGCTGCTGCCCCGGGCGGTGGCATTGCGCACCCGCTTCAGCGCGCCGCCGCGTTCGCTCACCAGGGCGTCACCCGAGGGCAGCAGCGCCAGCGCGAAGGGATGGTTGAGCCCGCGGGCGACGACCTCGACCCGGATGCCATGCTGCTCGGCGGTGTCGAAGTGGTAGACGTCCTGGGTGAGCCTGACCGGCGCGATGCCCGGCGGCGCCTGTCCGGCCAGCAGCGTGAGCGGCAGCCCGACCAGCAGGCCCGGCAGCAATGACGTCCTTCGCATCGATCCTCCAGTGTGCTGCACGTCACATGACCCGATGCAGCCAGTGCCATCCGAAAAAAAGCCGGAAGTGGTGCACGCTTCGGCCGGGCCTCCCCAGTATAGATTTGGCCCCGGCCCGCGGTCATGGGCAGGCGGCTTCAGTTCCTGTGGCCGCTGCCGATAACCCGGCAAGATCAAGAGGGTATCGATGTCATCCCGGCTCGCCGAACAGGACGACTGGCGCAGGAAGTACTACGACAGCCTCAAGGCTGTCGAGCTCGAAGGCCATTCCAACCGCGTCCAGCTGGAGTCACTGTACAAGCTGGTGTCGCGGCTGTGCGTTGCCGCCCAAGGCCAGTCGCCGCGGCTCGATGAGGAGCTCAATCGACTGCGCGACGCCGTGCGGCGCATGGTGCCGTTCGAACAGCTGGAGCCGATGGGCAAGGCCATTGCCGAGGTGGTGCTGCAGCTCGATGCCGAGCAGGTCGCGCGCATGGCGAGGCAGGCGCGGCAGGCCGAGTCGCCCCCGGCAACGTCCGCGGCATCGCTGTCGTCATCGGACGCTACGGCTGCGCCCTCCATCGCCGCCGAGTCGCATGCACTGGAGCCCAGCACCCGCGCCGCACTGGCCATGCTGCTGCAGGAGCTGGCGCGCGAGCCGCACCTGGCTGACGCCGCACAGGCCATCGAGTCCGAGCTGGGCAGCGCGATGCCCGATGAGCGCAAGCTGCACCTGATCGAGAAGGTGGCCGCGCTGGTGATGCAGCGGATCGGCGACCTGGAGCGGTCACGCCGCGACCTGGAGCAGCTGCTTGGCCAGATGCTCGAGCAGCTGGATTCGCTGACGCGCTACATCGCGGGGCAGGGACAGGACGAAACCGACCGCACGACCTCGACCCTCGCGCTGAACGCGCAGATCACCGGCGAGGTGCGCGCAATCGGTGACAGCGTGGCGGGCGAGGCCGACCTGATCCGCATCCGTGACCAGCTGCGGTCGCGCCTGGATGCCATCGGTCAGCACCTGCACCTGTTCCGCGTGCGCGAAGCGGAGCGCGCCCGCCAGGCGCGCGAGCGCACCGAGAGCCTGCGCGAGCGCATGGACCAGATGGAATCCGAGGCCCGCCGCCTGCAGGCGAAGCTCAGCAGCGAGAAGCGCCTGTCGCTGCTCGATCCGCTGACGCGCATCGCCAACCGCCTGGCGTGGGACCAGCGTTACGCGGCCGAGTGCGACCGCTGGCGCCGCTTCCGGCAGCCCACCTGCGTGCTCGCCTGGGACATCGACCATTTCAAGACGATCAACGACAGCTATGGCCATCGCGCCGGCGACAAGGTGCTGGCCGTGGTCGCCGAGTCGCTGGCCCGCAGCATCCGCGGCACGGACTTCGTGGCCCGTTACGGCGGCGAGGAATTCGTGATGCTGCTGCCCGGCACGCGCCTGGAGGACGGTGTGCGACTGGCCAACCGGATGCGCGAGACCGTGGCGCAGATCGGCTTCCACTTCCGCGGCAAGCCGGTGTCGGTGACGGTTTCCTGCGGCATCACGCAGCTGCGCGATGGCGATGACGATGACACGGCGTTCGACCGCGCCGACAAGGCGATGTACCGCGCGAAGGAAGGCGGCCGGAACCGCGTGGTCAGCGCCTGACGCCGCGGCGCTGCGCGCGCCAGTACAGGATCAGCGCCAGCCCGCCGGCCATGCCGCCCAGGTGGGCAAAATGCGCCACGTTGCTGCCGCGCGCGGTGAATCCCAGATAGAGCTCGAGCAGGCCGTACAGCACCACGAACAGCCATGCCGGCATGGGAATCGGCGGGAAGATCAGCATCAGCTTGCGCTGCGGGAACGCGAGCCCGTAGGCCAGCAGGATGCCGAACACCCCGCCCGACGCGCCCACGGTGGGACGCGGCAGGCCGTCCATCCCGGCCTGCACCAGCAGTTGCGCGCCCGCCGCGGTGATCACGCAGACCAGGAAATAGAGCAGGAAGCGTCGCCCGCCCATCAGGCGCTCGATGTCCGAACCGAACATGTACAGCGCGAACATGTTGAAGAACAGGTGCATCAGGTCACCATGCAGGAAGGCATAGGTGACCACCTGCCAGGGCTGGAACGGCGGCAGCACCGGGTAGTCGTGCGGCGGCCACAGCGCAAACAGGTCGCTGATGCCGCGGAGCAGGTAGTGGTCCAGCAGGAAGCCGGCGACGCACGCGATCAGGATGTTGCGTGCGACCGGCGTCATCAGGCGATCTGAGCCTCCGCGGCGCGGGACTGGCGCTTGCGCTCGTTCTCGGACAGGTGCCGCTTGCGGATGCGCAGGGACTTCGGCGTGACCTCGACCAGCTCGTCGTCGGCGATGAACTCCACCGCATATTCGAGTGTCAGCTCGATCGGCGGGGTCAGCAGCACGGCATCATCCTTGCCCGATGCGCGCACGTTGGAGAGCTTCTTGGTCTTGATCGGATTCACGACCAGGTCGTTCTCGCGGCTGTGGATGCCGATGATCATGCCCTCGTAGAGCTTGTCGCCGGGATTCACGAACATGCGGCCCCGCTCCTGCAGGTACCACAGTGCATAGGCCACGGCCTCGCCGTTCTCGTTGCTGATCAGCACGCCGTTGCGACGCTCGGCCACTTCGCCCTTCATCGGCGCATAGCCGTCGAACACATGGCTCATCAGGCCGGTGCCACGCGTCAGGTTCATGAACTCCCCCTGGAAGCCGATCAGGCCGCGGGCGGGCACGCGGTATTCGATGCGCACGCGACCGTGGCCGTCGGTGCTCAGGTCACGCATCTCGGCGCGGCGGTGGCCCAGGGCCTCCATCACGCCGCCCTGGTGGGCCTCCTCGACGTCGACGGTGAGCGCCTCGAAGGGCTCGTTGGTCACCCCGTCGATGTTCTTCAGCAGCACCTGCGGACGTGATACGGCCAGCTCATAGCCCTCGCGGCGCATGTTCTCGATCAGGATGGTCAGGTGCAACTCGCCGCGGCCCGACACCCGGAACACATCGGCGTCGACGGTGTCTTCGACCCGCAGCGCGACGTTGCGCTCCAGTTCGCGCATCAGCCGCTCGCGGATCTGGCGGCTGGTGACGAACTTGCCCTCGCGACCGGCCAGCGGCGAGGTATTCACCTGGAACATCATCGCCAGCGTCGGCTCGTCCACGGCGATCGGCGGCAGCCCCTCGGGCTTTTCCGGATCGCAGACGGTGATGCCGATGTTCACATCCTCGATGCCGGTGATGGCGACGATGTCGCCCGCGCCGGCGTTCTCGACCGGACCGCGCTCGAGGCCCTTGAACGCCAGCACCTGCACGATGCGGCCACTGCCCTTGTCCTCATCACCGTAGCGCAGCACGACGTTCTGGCCCTGGCGCACGGTGCCACGGCGGATGCGGCCGATGCCGATGCGGCCCACGTAGGAGTTGTGGTCGAGCGTGGAGACCTGCAGCTGCAGCGGACCTTCCGGATCGGCGACCGGCTCCGGCACGTATTTGAGGATGGCCTCGAACAGCGCGGACATGTCCGGCTGCTGCGCGGTGGCATCGAGGCTGGCCCAGCCCTGCAGCGCAGAGGCATAGACCACGGGGAAATCGAGCTGCGCGTCGGTGGCGCCGAGCTTGTCGAACAGGTCGAAGGTCTGGTCGATGACCCAGCCCGGACGTGCGCCGGGGCGGTCGATCTTGTTGACCACGACGATCGCCTTCAGGCCCAGCGCCAGCGCCTTGCGCGTGACGAAGCGCGTCTGCGGCATCGGTCCTTCGACCGCGTCGACCAGCAGCACCACGCCATCGACCATCGACAGCACCCGCTCCACCTCGCCGCCGAAGTCGGCGTGGCCGGGCGTGTCGAGCACATTGATGCGCACGCCGCCGTAATCGATGGCGCAGTTCTTCGCCAGGATCGTGATGCCGCGCTCTTTCTCGATCGCGTTGGAGTCCATGATGCGCTCGCCCATCTTCTCGTGGGCGGCGAAGGTTCCGGACTGCTTCAGGAGGCAGTCGACGAGGGTGGTCTTGCCATGGTCGACGTGTGCGATGATGGCAATGTTGCGGATCGGGCGCTGCATGGTGGGATGCCGACCGGTACGGCATGGGCCTTGAAAAAAGGGGCCGGGAGCGTACCAGTTTTCCCCGCGGATTTCCCATTAAACTCCCAGGGCGTGAATCCCGTTCCGCTGGCCGACAATGACCCGATGAATCTGCCCCTCCCGGCGCCGCCACGCGCCTGTGTGGCGGGCTAGGGCGCATGGCGCGTCCGCCCCCCGTGCCACCCCCCGGCGACCGGCTCGCGCTGCGACGCCTGCCCCGTGAGTTCCTCGAGGTGTTCGCCTACGGTCGCAAGGCCGTCGAGCTGGTCTGGCAGACCAGCCGTCCGCTGACGCTGTGGCTCGCCGTGCTGACCCTGCTGCTGGGCGCACTGCCGGCGCTGATCGCGTGGATCGGCGCGCGCATCGTCGATGCGGTGGTGGCGGCCGCCGCCAGCGGCGGCGCGCTGGCACCGGTGCTCGAGCTGGTGGCCTTCGAGGGCCTGGCAGTGGCGCTGCTCGCACTGTGCACCCGCGGCCACTCGCTGGCCTCGACGCTGCTGCGCGAGCAGCTGGGCTTTCGCGTGAACTCGATGATCCTCGAGAAGGCGCTCACGCTCGACCTGGAGCACTTCGAGGACTCGGAGTTCTACGACCGGCTCACGC
Organism: uncultured Steroidobacteraceae bacterium; assembly: GCA_964632365.1. Lineage (GTDB taxonomy): Bacteria > Pseudomonadota > Gammaproteobacteria > Steroidobacterales > Steroidobacteraceae > ZC4RG30. The sequence goes on along the minus strand of CAZWDR010000067.1, from coordinate 8,302 downwards.
GGGCGCGGCGCGAGGCTTCCGCCCGACCCCTGTCGCTGGTCCAGCGCAGCTTCACGCTGGCGCAGAACCTGGTGTCGCTGGCCAGCTTCGGCGTGCTGCTGTGGCAGTTCTCGCCGTGGGCGGTGGTGCTGTTGCTGCTTGCGGGGCTGCCCGGCTTCATCGCCGAGGCGCGTTTCTCCAACGAGGCGTACCGCCTGTTCCGCTGGCGCTCGCCCGAGCGACGCATGCAGACCTACCTCGAGACGGTGATCGCGCGCGAGGACCATGCCAAGGAGGTGAAGCTGTATGCGCTGGGCCGGCGCTTCCTCGAGCGCTACCAGGCCATCCACCGGCGCCTGTTCGTGCAGGAGCGCAAGCTTGCGATCCGGCGCGATACCTGGGGATTCGGGCTCGGCCTCGTCGCCACCGCGGCGCTGTACGTCGGTTACTGCTGGGTGGCGATCAGCGCGGTGCGCGGCGAGATCACCATCGGCGAGATGACCATGTACCTGCTGCTGTTCCGCCAGGGGCAGGGCGCGGTGAGCGCCGCGCTGGGTGCGGTGAGCGGACTGTACGAGGACAACCTGTACCTCTCGACGCTTTATGAGTACCTCGACACGCCGCCGCGTGCACCCGGTGGAACAGCTCGCTCAGGTCCCGATCCGCGCGACGGACTGCGCCTCGAGAACGTCTCGTTCACCTACCCGGGCGGCGAGCAGGCCGCATTGTCCGGGGTGTCATTGCACCTGCCGCCGGGACGCAGCATCGCGCTGGTGGGGGCGAACGGATCGGGCAAGACGACATTGATCAAGCTGCTGACGCGGCTCTATGTGCCCACCGGCGGACGCATCCTTCTTGATGGCCGGGATCTGGCTGAATGGGACGTGGACGTGCTGCGCCAGCGCTTCGGCGTGATCTTCCAGGACTATGTGCGCTACCAGATGATGGTGGGCGAGAACATCGGCGCGGGCGACGAGCCGAGTTTCGAGGACGAGGCGCGCTGGCGCGAAGCCGCGGCGCAGGGCGAGGCCGACCAGATGATCTCGACGCTGCCGCAGGGCTACTACACGCAGCTGGGCAAATGGTTCCAGGGCGGCAGGGAACTCTCGGGCGGCCAATGGCAGAAGATCGCCGTGTCACGCTCGTTCATGCGGCGCGATGCGGACATCCGCGTGTTCGATGAGCCCACCGCCGCGATGGATGCGGAGGCCGAGGCGGAGGTGTTCAGGCATGTGCGCGACTTCGCGCAGGGACGCATGACCATCCTGATCTCGCACCGCTTCTCCACCGTGCGCATGGCCGACGAGATCATCGTGCTCGATGGCGGTCGCATCATCGAGCGCGGCGATCATGACTCGCTGATGCAGAAGGGCGGGGTGTATGAGCGCCTGTTCTCGCTGCAGGCGCAGGGCTATCGCTAGACCAGACGCCGGCCGGCGCCGGCACCGGCCGGCACTTCGTGCCTGGCCGGAACCGGGGACAACCTGGAACGCCTCAGACGCTGCTGTCGCGGTTGGCGATGATCCGGCGCAGCAGGTTCTTCAGCTGGTTGAATTCCTCCACACTGAAGCCGGCCAGGTGACTGTTGTAGACCGCGGCGAGGTGGTGCGGAATCTTCGTGGTCAGCTCGCGGCCCTGCTCGGTCAGCGTCAGCTCCACCACACGGCGGTCGGTGGCGCTGCGCGTGCGCATCAGCAGGCCCTTGGCCTCGAGGCGATCGAGCATGCGCGTCATCGCGCCGGTGTCGGTGTTCAGGTCGCGTGCAAGGCTGGCCGCGGTGGGATTGCCGCCACGCGAGATGATCATCAGCGGGGCCCACTGCACGGAGGTGAGTCCATAGGGCCGCATCGCGCCTTCGGCCGCACGCATCAGCGTGGACACCGTCGTGCGCATCAGATAGCCGATGGATTCCTCTGCCGACCAGTTGTCGCCACGGTAGAAATCGGGGATCGCAAGTTTCTCGTTGCTCATAACTTCCCACAGTATCTGCACAGGCAGTTACGATCAACCCCTGTGAGAGGGGCTCCCGGGCTTCAGGTATAGTGGACCCTCTTATGAGTGCTACCCCCGAAAGTTTCGAGTCAGCCTTTGCCAAGGCAGTGGATCTCGGCAACAAGCTTGCCGACAAGGACAAGGACGCCGACCTGTGGGACATCGCCGATGGCCTGCTGGCGGGCGCCGTGCAGTACTGGCTCTATTCCCGCCAGCCCTGCGGTGATCCACGCTGCCAGGACTGCCTGCCCATCAGCACGGCCGAAGCCCGCGTCGAGGAGCTGCGCCGCCTGGTGCGCGAGCTCGCCACCGACAGCGAGTACTACCACACGCCCACCGATTCCAACGCCGGCCGCGCCTGAGCGCGCCGGCCGCCTTCGCCCGACGGTTCTCCCCCGCATGATCATCCAGACGGAAGTTGTCATCATTGGCGCGGGCCCCTGCGGCCTGTTCCAGGTCTTCGAACTTGGCCTGCTCGGCATCAAGTGCCACCTGCTCGACTCGCTGCCGAAACCCGGCGGGCAGTGCACCGAGCTGTATCCGGAGAAACCGATCTACGACATTCCCGCGCTGCCGGTATGCGGCGCGCAGGAACTGGTGGACCGGCTGCTCGAGCAGATCGCGCCCTTCGGCGCCCAGATGCATTTCGGGCACGAGGTCACCGTGGTGAACAAGCGCGAGGACGGCCGCTTCGATGTGGAGACGGCCGCGGGCCTGAAGTTCGACGCGGGCTCGATCGTGATTGCCGGCGGAGTCGGTTCGTTCCAGCCGCGGCGCCTCGGCGTCGAGAATGTCGAGAACTTCGAAGGCACGCAGGTGTTCTATCGCGTGCAGTCGGCCGCGCAGTTCCATGGCCGCAGGCTGGTGATCTTCGGCGGTGGCGACTCCGCGCTGGACTGGACGCTCGATCTTGCGGAGAAGGCCGGGTCTCTCGCGCTGGTGCACCGGCGCGCGGAATTCCGCGCGGCACCCGCCTCGGTGCAGAAGATGCAGGAGCTGGTCGCCGCCGGGAAGATCCGGTTCATCGAAGGCGCGCCGGTCTCCCTGAACCTGGACGGCGAGCGTCTGGCCGGCGTCAACGTGAAGGATGCCAGCGGCGCGATGCACGGGCTGGACGCGGACTTCCTGCTGGCGTTCTATGGCCTCGCGCCGAAGCTCGGGCCCATCGCCGAGTGGGGCCTGGAGCTCGAGAAGAAGGCCATCCGTGTGGACACCGAGAAGTTCCAGACGAACATTCCCGGCATCTTCGCGGTGGGCGACATCAACACCTATCCGGGCAAGAAGAAGCTGATCCTGTCCGGCTTCCACGAGGCGGCGCTGGCGGCTTTCGGCATCCAGCACCATCTCTATCCGCAGAAGCGCCAGTTCCTGCAGTACACGACCACGAGCCCGGTGATGCACCAGCGGCTGGGCGTGGCTGACGAGCCGGCCGCGGGATAAACCCTTGCTGGCGCCGCTGGCCGACCTGGTGCAGCTGCTGGAGCTCGAACCGCTCGAGGTGGACCTGTTCCGCGGCGCCAGCCGCGACATCGGCTCGCCGCAGGTGTTCGGCGGGCAGGTGCTGGGCCAGGCGCTGGCCGCCGCGCACGCCACCGTCAGCGGCCGCGACGTGCATTCGCTGCACGCATATTTCCTGCGGCGTGGCGACTTCAATGCGCCCATCGTCTATCAGGTGGACCGCAGCCGCGATGGCGGCAGCTTCTCCAGCCGGCGCGTGGTGGCGATCCAGCACGGCCAGCAGATCTTCCACATGGCGGCATCGTTCCACGGGGTCGAGAAGGGCCTGGTGCACCAGCTGGCGATGCCCGATGTGCCGCCGCCGGAATCCCTGCCCGACCTGCGCGAGCTGCTCGAGGCGCAGCCGGTGCCGCTGCCGCCGGCCGTGCAGCGATTCTCCGGCCGCAACTCGCCGTTCGAGTTCCGCGCTGTGCAGGCCATGGGCTATCCGGATCCGGAGCCGGGGCCACCGCGGCTGGACGTGTGGTTTCGTGCCGTGGATTCCCCGGGCGCGCAGCTGGCACTGCACGCCTGCCTGCTCGCGTATGTCTCCGACTACCACCTGATGACCACCGCGATGCGTCCGCATGGCTACTCGCTGGGCAGCAGCGGCGTGGTGGTGGCCAGCATCGATCACGCAATGTGGTTCCACCGGCCGGTGCGCGTCGATGAGTGGCTGCTGTATGCCATCGAAAGCCCGGCTGCCGCCGGCGCCCGCGGCTTCGCCCGCGCGAGCATCTATTCGCAGCAGGGCATGCTCGTGGCCAGCACCGCCCAGGAAGGATTGATCCGCCTGGCGGGCTAGCCGGCCCTGCCGGCGCTGCGCAGGGCGGCGAGCGGACGCCGCCGCGCCGTCCGACCGGGGGATGCCGTGCGTCAGCGCGGGGGCGGATGCGGCGAAAGCCAGCTGCAGGCTCGCGCCCTACAGCACCTTGCCCGGATTCATGATGCCATGCGGGTCCAGCGCGTTCTTGATCCGGTGCATCGCGGCCAGTTCGGCCGGCGGCGCATAGCGGCGCAGCTCCTCGACCTTCAGCGCGCCAATGCCATGCTCGGCGCTGAAGCTGCCGCCGAACGCCGCCACGAGGTCGTGCACGGCGCGGCGCAGCGCCGGCTCGCGGGCGCAGAACGCGGCTGCATCGCCGCCCTCGCGCTGGTTCAGGTTGAAATGCAGGTTGCCATCGCCGGCATGGCCGTAAGCGATCAGGTAACCCTCCGGCGCCAGCCGCGCGCACAGTGCCAGGCCCTGTTCGATGAACGCCGGAACCGCCGCCACCGGCACGCTGATGTCATGCTTGATGCTGCCGCCGGCGCGCCGCTGGGCCTCGGGCACGCTCTCGCGCAGCAGCCAGAGCTGTTCGCGCTGCGCCTCGCTGGTCGCGAGCGTGGCGTCCGTGACCAGCCCCTCTTCGGCCGCGGCGGCCAGCGCGTTTTCCAGCGCCGCGGCAAGGTCGGGCGTGCCACTGCTCGACAGCTCGACGAGCAGGTACCACGGACTGCGCGCGACGCCCGGATCGCGTGCCGTGGCGACATGCCGCAGCACCAGCGCCAGCGCGACATCCGGCACCAGCTCCAGCGTGGTCAGCGCATCGCCGCTGGCTGCGCGCAGCCGCGCCAGCAATTGCAGCGCCGTGTCCGGCGAGGGCGTGGCCACCCAGGCCGTGGCCCGTTGCCGAATGGCGGGGAACAGCCGCAGGCACGCCGCGGTGATCACGCCGAGCGTGCCCTCGCTGCCCACCAGCAGCTGCTTCAGGTCATAGCCGGTGTTGTCCTTGCGCAGCGGCGACAGCTGCGCGATGACGGCGCCATCGGCCAGCACGACTTCAAGCCCCAGCACCAGTTCGCGCATGCCGCCATAGCGCAGCACCGCGGTGCCGCCGGCATTGGTGGCGAGGTTGCCGCCGATCTGGCAGGTGCCCTCCGAGCCCAGGCTCAGCGGGAACAGGCGGTCGGCCTGCGCGGCCGCGTGCTGCACGGCGGCCAGCGTGCAGCCGGCCTCGGCGACCAGCGCGAAGTTCGCCGGGTCCACCTGCCGGATGCGGTTCATGCGCGCCATGGCCATCACCACCGCGCGGCCGGTGTCATCCGGCGTCGCGCCGCCGCAGTACCCGGTGTTGCCGCCGTGGGGCACCACGGGGACGCGTCGCGCATTGCACCAGGCGAGCACCATCGCCACCTGGGCGGTGTCCCGCGGCATCACCACGGCAGCCGCGCGACCGCGATAGAGGCCGCGATGATCGGTGAGGAACGGTGCGATCTGCTCCGGCGCCGTGGCCACGGCGTCGACGCCGAGCAGGGCGGTCAGCTCGGCACGTGCATCCACGGGCGGAACCGGCGCGCGGCCGTCAGGCCGCGGCAATGGCGGCGCGGCGGCAGTCGGGCTTGGTCAGCAACATCTGCACATTGCCCAGCTGTCGCTCGGCGAAGCCACCCTCGCAGTAGCACAGGTAGAACTCCCACAGCCGCACGAAGCTGTCCGGGTAGCCCAGTTCCTTCACGCGCTGCAGGTTGGCGAGGAAGCGCTCGCGCCAGATGCGCAGCGTCGGCGCGTAGTGGGGACCGATGTCCTCGAGGTTGAACACCTTCAGGTCGGTGGCGCGCGCGAGCGACGCGCTGAGCGCCTCGATCGACGGGATGAAGCTGCCGGGAAACACGAAGCGCTGGATGTAGTCCACCGACCTCAGCGCGCGCGCATAGTACTGGTCCTGCAACGTGATCGCCTGCAGCAGCATCGCGCCGGTGGGCTTCAGCAGCGACGCGCACTTCGCGAAATAGGTGTCGAGATAGCGCGCACCGACGGCCTCGATCATCTCGATCGAGACCAGCTTGTCGAACTGGCCGGTGAGGTCGCGATAGTCCTTGAACAGCAGCGTGATGCGGTCGGCAAGACCGCGTTGCGCGATCTTCGCCCTGGCAAAGTCATGCTGCTCGCGCGAGATCGTCGTGGTCGTGACCCGGCAGCCATAGCGCTCGGCGGCATGGATCGCAAGGCCGCCCCAGCCGGTGCCGATCTCGACCAGGTGATCAGACGGCGTCAGCGCCAGCTTGCGGCACACGGCATCGAACTTGGCCACCGAGGCCTCGTGCAGCGTCGCATCCTCATGCAGGAAGATGCCGCAGGAATAGGCCATGGTCTCATCGAGCATCAGCCCGTAGAGATCGTTGCCGAGGTCGTAGTGCGCGGCGATGTTGCGCGCGCTGCCCTGGCGACTGTTGCGGTTGGCCCAGTGCAGCAGGCGGCGCAGCACCGCGCCGCCGCGGGCCGCGAGACCTGATTCCATCCCGGCCATCACATGGCGGTTCAGCACCATGATGCGCACCAGCGTGGTCAGGTCGTCGCAGCGCCAGCAGCCATTGATGTAGGCCTCGCCGGCACCGACCGTCCCGCCGAAGGCGGCCAGCGACCAGAAATCCGGGCTCTTCACCGTGATGGTTGCCGACAGTCCGCAACGCTCCGTGCGGGACCCGAACCGCAGCACCTGGTCACCATCATGGATGGTCAGCGCGCCATCGCGCAGCAAGGCGAGGCGCCGGGTCAGTCCCGCACGGGCGAGCCGCGTCAGCATGCCCGGCCGGCTCGCAGCGTCGTCCCGGATCGCGTCCGGGATGATCGAGGGTTTGGAGGTCGGATTCATCCGCGAAGAATGCGTGGGAGCCTGCACCGAATGCAAGCCGCCACGGGCGGAACGGGTGATAGCCCTTACGGGTGTACGGGTGGTCGGCCGCGGCGTGACAGCGCGGCCGACAATGCGTCAGATGACTTCAGATGGCGGGATCTGCAACTTCAGGTGCGTGGCGTGCGCGACCGCGTGCTTCAGTAACGATCGTCCTGTTCCTCGTCCTCTTCCCAGTCGTCGTCCTCGTCATCGTCGTCGTCGTCTTCGTCCCAGTCGTCGTCATCTTCGTCGAGGTCTTCGTCGTCGTCTTCGTCGTCGTCTTCTTCTTCGTCCGCCTCATTGGCGGCCCAGCCCTCTGGCTCCTCGATGCGTTCCAGATCCATCTCGCGCCAGGCATCCAGGTCGAGTTCCTCGATGTCGCCGTCGAGGTATTCGATCTCCACCAGTTCGGTGTCCTCGTCGACGGACAGCACGCGGAAAGTCTCGTCCTCTTCGGCGTTCTCGTACCACTGGCCTTTGACGGGTTCGTAATCTCTGCCCACGGTCGCTCCTGAATGCCATAGTGCTGGCGCGAGGGCAGTTTAGGTCCAGCGATGACGGCGGGCAACGCCGACGCGCTGCTATAGTCCGCATCCGCCATGCAACCGCGCAGCCGCCACGTCGATGCAAGTCCCCTGCTGCTCACCGGCGCACGGCGGGTCGTGGTCAAGGTCGGTTCCGCGCTGCTCGTTGACCAGGGCAGCGGACGCCTCAACCGCGCCTGGCTCGAGGCGCTGGTCGAAGATCTCAAGCGCATGCGGCAGCGTGGCCAGCAGATCATCATCGTGTCCTCCGGTGCTGTCGCACTCGGGCGACGCCAGCTGGGACTGGCGCGCGGCCCGTTGCCGCTCGAGCACAAGCAGGCGGCCGCGGCGGTGGGGCAGATCCGCCTCGCACATGCCTACAAGGAACTGCTCGAGGAAGAGGGCCTGGCCGTCGCGCAGCTGCTGCTCACCCTGCAGGACAGCGAGCAGCGGCGGCGCTACCTCAATGCGCGCGCCACGCTGAACACGCTGCTCGAACTCGGGGCGATCCCGGTGATCAACGAGAACGACACGGTCGCCACAGCCGAGATCCGCTATGGCGACAACGACCGCCTCGCCGCGCGGGTCGCGCAGATGGCCAGTGCCGACTGCCTGGCGTTGCTGTCCGATGTCGATGGCCTTTAGTCGGCGGAT
>CAZWDR010000066.1:13333-15774 GCA_964632365.1 uncultured Steroidobacteraceae bacterium | reverse complement strand
GATCGGGCCGAAGGCCGAGACCATCCGCCTGATGGGCGACAAGGTGTCGGCGATCCGCGTGATGAAGGAAGCGGGCGTGCCCTGTGTGCCGGGATCCGGCGGGCCACTGGGCGAGGACGCTGACGAGAACCTGCGCATCGCGCGGCAGATCGGCTATCCGGTGATCATCAAGGCTTCCGGTGGCGGTGGCGGACGCGGCATGCGCGTGGTGCATGCCGAGGCGGCGCTGCTGAACGCGATCAACGTGACGCAGCAGGAGGCCGGCGCGGCCTTCGGCAATCCGCAGGTCTACATGGAGAAGTTCCTCGAGAAGCCGCGCCACATCGAGTTCCAGGTCATCGCCGACAACTACGGCAACGTGGTGCACCTGGGCGAGCGTGACTGCTCGATGCAGCGCCGCCACCAGAAGGTGATCGAGGAGGCGCCGGCGCCGGGCCTCGATCCCGAGGTGCGCGCGAAGATGGGCGAGCGCGTGGTGGAGGCCTGCCGCAAGGTGGGCTATCGCAGCGCCGGCACGCTCGAGTTCCTCTATCAGGATGGCGAGTTCTACTTCATCGAGATGAACACGCGCATCCAGGTGGAGCACCCGGTCACCGAGGTGATCACCGGCATCGACCTCGTCAAGACACAGCTGCTCGTCGCGGCCGGCGAGAAGCTGCCCTTCACGCAGGATGACATCCGCTTCCACGGGCATGCGATCGAATGCCGCATCAATGCCGAGGATGCCAAGACCTTCATGCCCTCGCCCGGCATGGTCAATCGCTGGCATTCACCCGGCGGGCCGGGCATCCGCGTCGACAGCCACGTCTATTCGGGCTATTCGGTCCCGCCGAACTACGACTCGATGATCGGCAAGCTGATCGCGCACGGCGACACCCGCGAGACCGCGATCGCGCGCATGCGCAACGCGCTGGCCGAGCTGGTGGTCGAGGGCATCAAGACCAACACCGCCCTGCACCAGGAGATCCTCAGCCACCAGGCCTTCCGCGAGGGTGGGCTCGACATCCACTACCTCGAGCGTCGCCTGGGGCTGAAGTAGCGGGGCGGGGCCATGTCGGGCTACCTGGCATTGACCGTGGAGCTCGAGGGCCGCGATCCACAGGCCGCGGAAGACGCGGCCTTCGCGGCCGGCGCGGTGTCGGTGACCCTCACCGACGCCGTCGATGATGCCGTGCTCGAGCCTGCGCCCGGCGAGGTTCGACTGTGGCCGCGCACGGTGCTGCAGGCGCTGTTTCCGGCGCCGGACGCAGGTCCGGAGGTCATCGTGCTGCTGGCCGCGGCGCTGGGCGTGCCGGCCGCGCAGCTCACCGTCTCGCACATCGCCGATCGCGTGTGGGAGCGCGAGTGGCTGAAGGATTTCCACCCGATGCGTTTCGGTCGCCGGCTGTGGATCGTGCCGAATCATGCCGACGCGCCGGCGGATCCCGCCGCGGTGATCGTGCGGCTGGATCCGGGCCTTGCCTTCGGCACCGGCACGCATCCCTCCACCGCGCTGTGCCTGACATGGCTGGATGCGCACCTCGAGGCGGGCGCGCGCCTGATCGACTACGGCTGCGGCTCCGGCGTGCTGGCGGTGGCCGCGGTGCGGCTGGGCGCGCGTGAAGCGCATGCCTTCGACATCGATCCGCAGGCGCTGATCGCCACGCGCGACAACGCCGCGGCGAACCACGTGGCCGCGCAAGTGCAGGTGCATGAGCAGGCTGCTACGCTGCCCGGCGAGGTGGACGTGGTCGTGGCCAATATCCTCGCCGGAACACTGGTGGAACTCGCGCCGCAGCTGTGCGCGCGGCTTGCCCCTGGCGGCCGGCTGGTGCTGGCCGGCATCCTGAAGCAGCAGGTGCACGAGGTGCGGGCAGGCTTTGCGCCGCTGCTCGAGCTGTCGGTGTTCGCCGAGCGGGATGGCTGGAGCGCGCTCAGCGGTCGCAGGCCCGGATGAGCCGCATGGTCACCACCTGCGCGAACTGCCGCCAGCAGCTCGCCGTGACCGCCGCCGACCTGCGCATCGGCCAGGGCTATGTCCGCTGCGGCCGCTGCGACAAGGTCTTCAATGCGCTGCTGACGCTGGCCGAGGACGAGCCGGCGCCCGCCGCGCCAGAATCGGTCGCGCATGGCACGCGCTCGGTGCCGATGCTGGCAGACGATGACCTGCCGCCGCTGCCGGGGCGCGAACGTTCGCTGCCGTCCGGATCCGGCGCCGATGAGGAAGACGAGATCGAGGTCACGCAGACGCATGTGACCGGGCGGTTTCGCAGCATTGGTCAGGACGCTGCGCGACGCAATGCAGAGGACGACGGCGAGCCGCTCGGTTTCGCAGGGAAGCACGGTGGGCCGCCCGGCAGCCTGGCTGAAGACGATGACGCGCCGCTCCACACGGAGGGCGATGAGAGGCCGGGCAGTTCCGCGGGGGATGCTGCGCACCAGGCCGCTGCAGTCGAGGCCGC
>CAZWDR010000066.1:0-13233 GCA_964632365.1 uncultured Steroidobacteraceae bacterium | reverse complement strand
TCCGGATGCGCCGGACGCACCCTCCGCCACCGGTCCGCACAGCGCCGATGGCTCCCGACTCGCGCCGCCCGCCGCCGAGGACCGTTCGGCCGAACTGCAGCGCGAGACCGTCGCCCGCCAGATCATCCGGCAGGCCACCAGCCAGCCCATCGACGTGCTGCTCGAGGAGCCCGATCCGCCGCGGCCTGCGCAGGCCCTGTCACCCGACGCAGCGACCGCGGATTTCGACGCGGACCTCGCGATCGGCAACCCGCGCCCGGCCTCGCGCCTGTGGGGCGTGCTGGCCGTGCTGCTGCTCGTCGCGCTGGTCGCACAGGTTGTGCACGACCAGCGCCACCGCCTCGTGACCGTCTCCTGGCTGGCGCAGCCGATCCAGGCCGCTTACGGCCTTTTCGGCCAGTCCGTCGAACCGGACTGGGACCTCGCCCACTACGACGTGCAGTTGCTGAAAGCCGAGGAACTGCCCGGCCCCACGCCGATGCTGGTGCTGCAGGCTGCGGTGGCCGTGAGCCGCGATGCCGCCGGGGCGCAGCCGCCGCCGATGCTGCGGGCGACGCTGACTGATGTGTGGGGCAATGTGGTGCAGACCGCCGACGTGCCGCCCGCCGAATGGATGCTGGGCGAGCCGCTGTCGCGGCTGGCGCCCGGGCAACGCGTGGACGCGCGGCTGTCGCTGCCCGCCGCGGGACGCGCCAGCGGCTCCACGCTGGTGGCCTGCCTGCCGGATGAGGCGGGCGCGCTGCGCTGTCGCGACGGCTCGTGAACAGCTTTCACATCGGCCCGTGGGAAGTGCCGGCACGCACGGTGCTGGCACCGATGGCCGGCGTCACCGACCGTCCGTTCCGCATCCTGTGCCGGCGTTTCGGCGCGGGCCTGGCCGCATCGGAGATGATCACCTCCGACCAGCGCCTGTGGCATACGACCAAATCGCGCCAGCGCATGAACCACGAGGGCGAGCCCGAACCGCGCATGGTGCAACTGGCGGGCAACGATCCGCTGCAGCTCGCCGATGCCGCGCGCGCCAACGTGGATCTCGGCGCGCAGATCATCGACATCAACATGGGCTGTCCGGCGAAGAAGGTCTTCGGCAAGGCCTGCGGATCGGCGCTGCTCGGCGATCCGCCGCTGGTCGGTCGCATCCTCGAGACGGTGGTGCGCGCGGTGAGCGTGCCGGTGACGGTGAAGATCCGCCTGGGACTCGATCGCGATAATGTCAATGCGGTCGAGATATCACGCATCGCAGCAGATGCGGGCGTGTGCGCCATCGCGGTGCATGGCCGCACACGCGCGGATTTCTACAACGGCGAAGCCACCTACGACGAGATCCGCGCGATCGCGGCCGAAGCGCGGATTCCCGTGATTGCGAATGGAGATATTGACAGCGCTGGAAAAGCAGCGCGTGTGCTGGATTTCACGCGCGCTAGTGCGGTGATGATCGGTCGCGGCGCGCACGGGTCGCCATGGATCTTCCGTGAAGTCAATGCCTTTGTCGAAAATCACCGCATGCCGCGGCAACTCTTGCGAACCGAAGTCAGAGACATCATCCTTGAACACCTCGCGGCGCTGTACGCATTTCACGGTGAAACGGCCGGTGTCCGCATAGCACGCAAGCACATCGGCTGGTATTGCCAGCAGCACACCGACACTGAAACCTTCCGGCCAGAACTGATGGCCGCGGAATCTTCGTCGGCGCAGTTTCTGGTAGTGGCGGCACGGTTCGGCGAGTGGGCATTGAGTGATGAAGCTGAAGCGATCGACAAAAACAAAAGCGCCGAAAGGGAGTACAGGAATGCGCCCTGCGACGAGCCGTACGACAAGGATGCCGGCGACGCCGCCGCCTGCGCGCAAGAGCGTTTCGACCGCGGCCAGGCTGCCGCTGCGCGACCACGCCGAGCGTGCGCTGTCTGATTATTTCGCGAACCTCGATGGCCATCGCCCTGCGCATCTCTACGACCTGGTGCTGCGCGAGGTCGAAGAGCCGCTTTTCCGCACGGTGCTCGATTACGCCAGTGGCAACCAGAGCCGCGCGGCGGTGATCCTGGGCATCACGCGTGGCACGCTGCGCAAGAAATTGCGCCAGTTCGGGCTTTCGGCCTGAAGGAAACACGATTTGGATCTGCCGATCCGGCGCGCCCTGCTGTCGGTTTCCGACAAGACGGGGCTGGTTGAACTTGCCAGGACGCTGGCCGCACGCGGCGTCGAACTGCTCTCCACCGGCGGCTCGGCGAAGCTGCTGGCCGATGCGGGCCTCGCCGTCACCGAGGTGGCGCGCCACACCGGCTTTCCGGAGATCATGGATGGCCGCGTCAAGACGCTGCATCCGAAGATCCACGGCGGACTGCTCGGCCGCCGCGGCACCGATGATGCGGTGATGCGCGAGCATTCGATCGCGCCGATCGACCTGCTGATCGTCAATCTCTATCCCTTCGCCGCCACCATCGCAAAGGCCGGCGTCACCTATGAAGAAGGTGTCGAGAACATCGACATTGGCGGACCGGCGATGCTGCGCGGCGCCGCAAAGAACCACGCCGATGTCACCGTGGTGGTCGATCCCGCCGACTATGCGGCACTGGTGGCGGAACTCGCCGCCAACGACGGCGCGACGCGCCAGGCCTTCCGCTCGCAGCTGGCCGCGAAGGCCTTCGCGCACACGGCCTGCTATGACGCGCTGGTGTCCGAATGGCTGGGCAACCAGAACCGGGGGGAACCATTCCCGGCGCAGCTCGGCGTGGGCCTGACGCGCATCGCGACGCTGCGTTACGGCGAGAACCCGCACCAGCAGGCCGCGTTCTATCGCAGCGCGCAGGCCGCGCCCGACAGCATTGCCGGCGCGCGGTTTGCGCAGGGCAAGGAACTCTCGTTCAACAACATCGCCGATGCGGACTGCGCGCTCGAGTGCGTGCGGCAGTTCGAGCGCGAGGCCTGCGTGATCGTCAAGCACGCCAATCCCTGCGGCGTCGCAGTGGCTGGCAGCCTGCGCGAAGCCTACGAGCTGGCCTACCGCACCGATCCCACCTCGGCCTTCGGCGGCATCATCGCGTTCAACCGGCCGCTCGATGCGGGCACGGCGCGCGCCATCCTCGAGCGCCAGTTCGTCGAGGTGCTGGTGGTGCCCGAGCTGCTCGCCGGCGCGGCCGAGGCGCTGGCCACCAAGCCCAATGTGCGCGTGCTGCTCACCGGCCCACTCGGCGCCGCCGCGCGCGCCGAGCGCGAACTGCGCAGCGTGGGTGGTGGCGTGCTGGTGCAGGACCGCGACACCGGCCGCGTCGACGTGGCGCAGCTGCAATGCGTGACGCGCCGTGCACCCGACGCGCAGGAGCTGCGCGACCTGGCCTTCGCGTGGCGCGTGTGCAAGTTCGTGAAGTCCAATGCCATCGTGTTCGCGCAGGGTGAGGCGACGATCGGCGTCGGCGCCGGCCAGATGAGCCGCGTCTATTCCAGCCGCATCGGCGCGATCAAGGCCGAGGATGCGGGCCTCACCGTGCGCGGCGCGGTGATGGCCTCCGATGCCTTCTTCCCATTCCGCGACGGGGTCGAGGTGGCGGCCAGCCACGGCGTCACCGCCGTGATCCAGCCCGGCGGTTCGCTGCGTGATGCCGAAGTCATCGCCGCGGCCGATGAAGCCGGCATCGCCATGCTGTTCACCGGCATGCGGCATTTCCGCCACTGACGGGCAGCATGGAAAAATCAATCAAGGTTCTCGTGGTCGGCGGCGGCGGGCGCGAGCATGCGCTGGCCTGGAAGTGCGCGCAGTCGCCACGCGTTGCCGAAGTGCTGGTGGCACCGGGCAACGCCGGCACCGCGCGCGAGCCGAAGGTGCGCAACATCGCCATCGAGGCCACGCAGATCGAGTCGCTGGCGGACCTTGCCGCACGCGAAGGCGTTGCCTTCACCATCGTCGGTCCCGAGGCCCCGCTGGTGGCCGGCATTGCCGATGTGTTCGCGGCCCGCGGCCTGCCCTGCTTCGGCCCCAGCAAGGCTGCGGCGCAGCTGGAAGGCTCGAAGGTGTTCACGAAGGAATTCCTCGCGCGCCACCGCATTCCCACCGCCGGTTACCGGCGCTTCACGGGCCAGGATTTCGACCGTGCGTGGCTCGCGGCGCAGCCGGTGCCTATCGTCGTGAAGGCCAGCGGCCTTGCGGCGGGCAAGGGCGTGGTCATCGCGCAGACGGGCGCGGAAGCGGTCGAGGCGGCCGAGGCGATGCTGGGCGGGCGCTTCGGCGCGGCCGGCAATGAGGTGGTCATCGAGGAATTCCTCGAGGGCGAGGAAGCCAGCTTCATCGTGCTGTGCGATGGCCGCCATGCGCTGCCGATGGCCTCCAGCCAGGATCACAAGCGCATCGGTGAGGGCGACACCGGCCCGAACACCGGCGGCATGGGCGCCTACTCGCCCGCCCCGGTGGTGACGCCGGGCGTGCATGCCCGCATCATGGCCGAGATCATCGAGCCCACGCTTGCCGGGCTCGCCGCCGAAGGCATGCCGTTCACCGGCTTCCTCTACGCGGGCCTGATGATCGACGCGGCGGGCACGCCGAAGGTGATCGAATACAACGTGCGCTTCGGCGATCCGGAAACGCAGCCCATCATGGCGCGGTTGCGCTCTGACCTCACCCTGCTGTGCGAGGCCGCGCTCAGCGGGCAGCTCGACGCGCAGAAGGTCGAATGGGATCCGCGCGCCGCCGTCGGCGTGGTGATGGCCGCGCAGGGTTACCCGGACGAGCCGCGCAAGGGCGATGTGGTCGACGGACTCGACCGCATCGGCGCGCTGCCGGGCAAGCTGTTCCATGCCGGCACCGCCACGCGTGAGGGCAAGGTGGTGACTGCCGGCGGACGGGTGTTCTGCGCGGTGGGCCTGGGCGCCACGGTGCAGGCCGCGCAGCGCGAGGCCTATGCGCTGGTCGACGCCGTGCGTTTCGAAGGCGTGCAGGCGCGGCGCGACATCGGCCATCGCGCCATCGCGCGCGAACAGGGCGCCTGACCGGCGTGACCGCGGCGCAGGGACCGCATCCTGCACCCCGGCCCGGCGCGCCGGCGCCGCGCGTCCCCCATCTTCCTCCGCGGCTGCTTGGTCGCCTGCAGCGGTTCTTCGCGCTGCTGCAGGCCATCAGCCCGGCACTGGCCGCGCGCGTGGCCTTTCACCTGTTCCTGCGCACCTTCCGCCGGCCGCTGCCGCCGGAGGATCGTGCCGCGCTGGCGCGGGCACGTGCACATCACCTGATGGCCGGTGCGGACCCGATGACGGTCCATGAATGGGACCCGGCCATCGAGGATGGCGCACCCGTCACGCCGGATGGCGCCCATGCCCCGGCCGCGGACCACGCGAACGCACCCGGCCCACGCACGGTCATCGTGCTGCACGGCTGGGGCTCCGGCGCGGCCCGCTTCACGCGACTCGCGGAGGCGCTGCAGGCCCGCGGCTGGCGCGTGCTGGTGCCCGATGCGCCCGGCCATGGCGCCTCGCCCGGCCGCAGCTCCAGCCTGCCGCAGTTCATTGCCGGACTGGATGCCATCGCGGCGCGCTTCGGCGCGCCGCAGGCACTGGTCGGCCATTCCCTCGGTGCGCTGGGCATCTGCTGCCGCTTCGCGTCCCAGCCGCCGGACTGGGCCGGGCAGCTGCAGTCCGTCGTGCTGATCGCAACGCCATCGGGCGCACCATTCCTCGTGCAGGTGTTCGTCGATGCACTGCGCATCAGGGAGGCGACGCGCCAGCACCTTGCGCGGCTGTTCGAGCGGCGTTTCGCCGTGAGCCCCGCCGCATTCACCGCGCTGCCCGGTGCGCGCGGCATCCCCGCGCGGCTGCTCGTCGTGCATGACGAGGGCGATGACATCGTGCCGCATGCGCACAGCACGGCGTTGCTGCAGGACATTGCCGGAGCCATCCTGCACACCACGCGCGAACTGGGGCACAGCCTGCTGACGCGCGATCACGCCACCATCAGGCACATTGTGGAATTCGTCGACGGCGGCGATGCGCCGCCGCTCTAGAAGCTGACGCGGACGAAGGCCTCGGGACCGCGATTGTGGATCCACAGGTAGCCGGAGAAGAAATCCGGATCGGCGCTGTCCACTTCGTAAAGGGTGCCGGTGTAACCCAGGCCGAACGCCACATTGCGGGCGGCGCGGAACTGCAGGCCGGCCCGCCACGCGAAGTACTCTCCTTCGACGTCCGCGACGTTGCCGCGCAGCCAGTTGCCCTGCGTGGTCAGCGACAGGCGACGGGTGATGCGCCACGTCACGTCCGCCGCGAGTGATGCGGTGGGACCCGCCGTATCCAGCGGCTCGACGATGAACTCCGCCGGCTCGGCCAGCGTGCCCGACAACTGCAGCAGGTGCAGCCCGAAGCCAAGGCCGACCTCGATGCGCTCGCGACGCAGCACCGAATAGGTGTAGAGGACATCCAGCTTGCGCTGCTGCATCTCCGAGTGCAGCACATCGCCGTCGTCGAACGTACTGCTGCCGAACAGCA
Source organism: uncultured Steroidobacteraceae bacterium (assembly GCA_964632365.1). Taxonomy (GTDB): domain Bacteria; phylum Pseudomonadota; class Gammaproteobacteria; order Steroidobacterales; family Steroidobacteraceae; genus ZC4RG30. The sequence goes on along the minus strand of CAZWDR010000066.1, from coordinate 6,768 downwards.
GCGGCGCGCCGAGGTCCAGCTCCTTCACCGCGGTGCGGTTCTGCTGCGAATACTGCGCGTGCACCCGATGGCGCTCGGCCATGCGGAACATCAGGTCGAGCGAGCCCTGGAACAGGCGGTCCGTCAGGCCGAGGGTGTCCTCGACATAGAACGGTGTGCCGCGGTCCGCGGGATCCAGCAGGCTGTCATAGCGGAAGAACGTCTCCATCCGCGGCGCACTCAGACGCGCTGTGACGGCAAAGCGGTCGGTGATGGGACTGGGAATCATCACCTTCGGTGGCTGCAGCAGCACGCGGCCGACGGGCGCCTCGCCAGCCAGCGCCGTGCCGCACGTCATGGCGGCCGCGGCGGCCGACACCGCCCATCGATGGAATGCCCACATGCGGCCGATGATGGGTCAGCGGCAGGGAACGCGGCAAGCACGCAGCCGGGGGTCTGTGACGCACTTGGTACTTGCGGCAGATGGCGACCTGGCGGGTGCGCGGGCCCGCAGTTTTCCCGGCCGGTCAGTGCATCGTCCTGCCTGTCTCCATGCGACACAGTGCATCGCGCGGACCGACCTTCGCGCAGTACTGCCCGCTGACTTCCTCCACCCACCGCGTCGTGCTGGGGGGTGCATCGGGCAACTCGGCGAGCCGCGCATGCGCGCGCACCAGCGCCGCGCGCGCCGCGACGGCATCGCCGTTGGCCAGCAGCGCCGCAGCCAGCGTCGCATTCACGGACGGGTGAAAGCGGTTCGGCTCGGTGTAGACCGCATCGGCCATCTGCGCGCCCTCGGTGGCCGACTGCAGCGCGCCGGCCGCATCGCCGGCGCGCAACTGCAGCCGCGCCATGTTTGCCAGCGACGAGACGATCATCGGATGGCTGTTGCGGAAGACCTTGCGGCGCATCGCCAGCGACTCGCGGTGCATCTGCAGCGCCGCATCGACCGCGCCGCTTTCCTCGCGCAGCATCGCGTGGTTGTTGTAGATGATGGCCAGGTCCGGGCTCCCGTCGGGAAACAGCGCCTGCAGTGCCTCCGCCGCCTGCGTGTACAACTGCTCGGCCAGCGGCAGGTCCTCCACCCCATGCGCGGCATGGGCGAGATTGCTCAGCAGCGTCGCATGGTCATAGGGCTCGAGCGTGCCGTGCGCATCGTGCACGGCCTCAGCCTGCCGCAGCAGCGCGAGGGCTTCTTCGTACCGCTCCACGATCAGGTAGAGGTTGCCGAGATTGCCGACGGCGCGGGCGTAGAGGGTGTCGCGGGTGTGGCCTTCGCGTTCCAGCGCCGCGATGCACGCGCGATAACCGGCCTCGGCTTCCTCGAAGCGGCTCTGCTCCATGCGCAGGCCGGCAATGGCCTCGACGACCCGCAGCACGCGCAAGTCACTGGCGCCGAATGCCGCAATGCCATCATCCAGTGCGCGCTGCAACTGCGCCTCCGCCTGTTCCAGGCGATAGCGGTCCACCATGCTGTAGCCGATGCCGTAGCGGATCTCGGCGGCGAGGTCGCGGCGTCCGGCAAAACGGGTATCGATGGCCAGCGCGGCCTGGTCCAGCGCAGCGCTCAGCGTCAACTCGTCGCCCTGGTCATAGGGATTGGACATGCGCAGCACCTCGAACAGGAAGTCCTTCATCAGTCCCTGGTCGCGCGCGGCGCGCCGTGCCGCATCCGCCTGCCACAACGCCACCACCGTGGCACCGAGGATCAGCACCATCGCGGCGGTGCCGACCAGCGTGCCGGTGCGATGGCGGCGCACGAACTTGCGCATGCGATAGGCGCTGGTGGCGGGCCGGGCCTGCACCGGCAGGTCATCGCGCCAGCGGATGAGGTCCTGGCGCAGATCGGCCACCGATGCATAGCGGACCGCGGCATCAGGCTGCAGGGCCCTGGCGAGGATGGCATCGAGATCCGCATCGAGGTCTGCCGGAGCCGCCGGTTGCAGGGGATGGCGGCGGTCTGCGAATGGCAGCCGCCCGGTCAGCAGCTGATAGAGCACGGCACCCAGCGCGAACACATCCATTGTGGTGCTCGCAGGCTCGGCGCGCATCTGCTCCGGCGCGGCATAGTCCGGTGTGAAGGCCAGCACTTCCGGACGGGGCTCGGCGATGCCGCCCTCCACGGCCTGCGCATCGAGCAGGCGCGCGATGCCGAAATCGAGCAGCTTCACGCGCCCTTCGGCCGACACCAGGATGTTCGCCGGCTTCAGGTCACGGTGCACCACCAGTGCCTGGTGCGCAGCCTCCACCGCCGCGCAAGCCTGCAGGAACAGCGCGACGCGTTCACGGCAGGACAGCCCGCGTGACTGCGCCCACGCGTTGATGGGCTCGCCATCGATGTACTCCATCACCAGATAGGGCTGGCCGTCCTCGGTCACCCCGCCATCGATCAGCGTCGCGATGTTGGGATGATCGAGGCTGGCGAGGATCTGCCGTTCGGCGCGGAAACGCTCGACAGCCGGCGCGCCGCGCGCGTGGCGGTGCAGGAACTTGATCGCCGCGCGCTTGTTGAACTGGCCGTCGGCACGCACGGCCTCGAACACGGTGCCCATGCCGCCGTGCCCGATCAGCCGCGTCAGCTGCCAGGGGCCGAGCCGCGCGCCGGTCCAGCGGGTTTCGTCGGGCACCGATTCGACCAGCCGGGCCAGCGTGACGGGCCGGTCGAATGCAGTCAGCGAGCTGTCATGTGCCGCCAGCAGGCCGCGCACTTCTTCAGCCAGCGATGGATCCTCGCGGCCTTCGCGCTCGAGCAGCGCGTCGCGATCCTCCGGCGCCAGCTCGACGGCCGCCTCGAACAGCTGCTGCAGCCGCGCGAGGCGCTCGGCGGTCAGCGCCATGCGTCCGGTTTCGCTCAAGCCAGCTCGCGCAGCAGGAACGCGCGCGCGAAGGTCCAGTCGCGCTTCACGGTGGCGGGGGAGACCTCCATCGCCTGCGCGGCCTCTTCCACTTCGAGGCCGCCGAAGTAGCGCAGCTCGACGATGCGCGCCTGGCGCGGGGCCACCGCCTCGAGGCGTTCGAGCGCAGCATCCAGCGCCAGCATGTCCAGCGAACGGCCGCTGGATTGCGACACCTGCTCGTCGAGCGTGACACGCAGGCCGAAGTCGCGCTTCACGCGGGCGCGGGCGCGCGCGTGGTCGACCAGGATGCGGCGGATGGTGCGCGCGGCAATCGCATAGAACTGCGCGCGGTTCTGCCAGTCGGTGTGGGTCTCGCCCACCAGCCGCAGGAAGGCTTCGCTGACCAGCAGCGTCGGCTGCAGCGTGTGACCCGCACGCTCGCGCCGCATCGCGTTCTCGGCAATGCGGTGCAACTCGTCATAGACGAGCCGGGCCAGCTGCTCGACCACGCGGGCATCGCCGCTGTGCACTTCCTGCAGCAGCACGGTGATGTCCGGCGGGGAGGGGATCGGTCCGGTCACGGGCCTGTTCTTCTTGGTGGAGGTCCGCAGCCATTATTGGCCGGGACCTCCCGCAGCGCAAAAATGCGGTCGCTCGCCGGCCGCGGCAGCGCCTGGAGGCGCTCCCCGCCTCCCGGGCGGCGTCCCTGGCTCAGCTTTCGCCGGCGGGATCCGGCGTCAGCGTCTGGAAGTCCGCCGCATCATGCCGCTCGTGCAGCTGCTGCGACGGGTCGCCGAAGGTGCGGTTGACCATCCGCCCGCGTTGCACCGCCGGCCGCGCGCGCAGCGCCTCGGCCCAGCGCAGCACATGGCGATAGGCATGCACCTGCAGGAACTCCGCCGCGCCGTAGACCTCGCCGAGCACCATCTGTCCGTACCACGGCCAGATCGCCATGTCGGCAATGGTGTAGTCATCCCCGGCCACGTGCGCACGGGTGGCCAGCACGCGGTCCAGCACATCCAGCTGCCGCTTGGTCTCCATCGCGAAACGGTCGATCGCATACTCGATCTTCACCGGCGCGTACGCGTAGAAGTGGCCGAAGCCGCCGCCCATGAATGGTGCGCTGCCCACCTGCCAGAACAGCCACGAGAGGGTCTCGGCACGGGCGGCCCCCGCGCGCGGCAGGAAGGCGCCGAACTTCTCGGCCAGGTACATGAGGATCGCGCCGGATTCGAACACCCGCACCGGCTCGGCGCCACTGCGATCCATCAGCGCCGGGATCTTCGAGTTGGGATTCACCTCGACGAAGCCGCTGCCGAACTGGTCGCCGTCGCCGATGCGGATCAGCCACGCGTCGTACTCCGCATCGCGATGGCCCTGCGCCAGCAGTTCCTCCAGCAGGATGGTGACCTTCACGCCATTCGGGGTGCCCATGGAGTACAGCTGCAGCGGGTGCCGCCCGACCGGCAGCGGCTTGTCGTGCGTCGCGCCCGCCACCGGACGATTGATGTTCGCGAACGTGCCGCCGCTGGGCTGCCGCCACTCCCACACCTGCGGAGGAACGTAGCCGGCGGGAAGCGAGGGGATGTCGGCCATGGGCGCATGCTCCTTGAACGGGTCGGTCGCTGCGGCGCAGCGAGTGAGGCGGATCGATTGCGATGCACAAGCATATCGGGCTGGGGGTCGCAGGGGGCGGCGGCGCGAATCCTGTGGGAAAGGTTCGAAGCGCCCTGTAGGACTGCGGCGCGACGGGCCGGATCCGGGAAACATCCGCGCCGGCGAGGGTTCAAACAGCTACATCCACAGAGAAACGAGGAGGCCCCATGAACCGGGCAATGCATCTGATTCTCGCCGCTGCCGCACTTGGCGCGGCCACCGTCGCCGCCGCGCAGGACGCGACCACGGTCCAGTTCGCGCACGGCGCGGCGCTGCCGGACCGCATCGAAGTGCGAACCGTCACGGTGCCCTACGACGCCGCGCGGCTGGACAGCAAGTCGACGGAGAAGCTGTTCTTCCGCATCCGCCTTGCGGCGGAGCAAGCCTGCGACATCGCATCCAACGCCGTGGGCTATGAGCGTTGGGATGAACACGCCTGCGAGACCGCGGCGGTTTCCGAAGCCATCCAGCAGGCCGGCGAGCCAGAACTGCGGGAGTACTACGCGGGGCTGCGCGGCAGCGCGATGCCTGAAGACGGCATGAGGCAGGACAGCACGGGACCTGAACGGCGCTGAGCCATCACGGCGCCGGGTGCGTGACGCGGCCCTTCAGGTCGCTCCGTCATCCGGCGCGGGCCGCGGCTGCTGCCCGGCACGCTGCGCGAACTGCGACCACACCGCGACGAACATCGCCGCGATCAGCGGGCCGATGACGAACCCGTTCATGCCGAACAGCGCGAGGCCGCCGAGCGTGGAGACCAGCACCATGTAGTCGGGCAGGCGCAGGTCCTTGCCCACCAGCGCCGGGCGCAGCAGGTTGTCGACCATGCTGATCACCAGCGCGCCGACCGCGATCAGGATGCCGCCGCGCACATATTCGCCGACGATCAGCAGGTAGGCCGCCACCGGTGCCCATACGAGGAAGGCGCCCACCGCCGGCAGCAGCGACAGCACCGTCATCACCACGCCCCAGAACAGCGCGGGCTGGATGCCCAGCGACCAGAACGTGAGGCCGCCGATCACACCCTGGATCAGGCCGATGATGAAATTGCCTTTCACGGTGGCCTTCACCACCTGCGTGAACTTCGTCATCACCTGCCGTGAATGCTCGTGGCTCAGCGGACTGGCGCGCACGATGGTGCCCGCCAGCTGCGAGCCGTCGCGGAACAGGAAGAACAGCACATAGAGCATCACGCCAAGGCCGATCAGGAACTGCGCGGTGCCCTGGCCGATGCTGACCGCACGCGCAGCCACGTACCCGGACACCGCCGAGAGCGCGGTCGTGAACCGCTCCTGCAGCGCCGCCAGGTTGCCCAGGTCGGCGGCCTCGAGCAGCCGCACGATCGAATCGGGCAGCCGCGCATGCGCACGCGCCAGCAGCTCTGCCGGATCGAACTCCCGCGTGCTGATGCGCTGGTAGAGGCCATTGGCCTCCTGCGCCAGCGCGCCGAAGATCAGCGTCGCGGGAATCACCACGATGCACAGGCAGACCAGCAGGCTGATCGCCGCGGCGCGGGTGCGGCGGCCGCCCATGCGCGCGGTGAGCCAGCGCTGCAGCGGCTGGAACAGCACGGCCAGGATCACCGCCCACAGCACCGCGCTGTAGAACGGCAGCAGCAGGAAGACGAAAGCGATCGTCACGAGGACGACCAGGACAATGAAGCTGACTTCCTGGGCGCCCCGTTTGTGCATAAATGCCTGGATCGACCTCTAGCGCTTCATGGCCTCGAAGAACTCCGAATTGGTCTTCGTGTCCTTCATCTTGTCGAGCAGGAATTCGATCGCGGCCAGCTCGTCCATGGGATGCAGCAGCTTGCGCAGGATCCACATCTTGGCCAGCTCCGTCTGGTCGGTGATCAGCTCTTCCTTGCGCGTGCCCGAACGGTTGATGTTCACGGCCGGGAAGGTGCGGCGCTCGGCGATGCGGCGGTCCAGGTGGATCTCGCTGTTGCCGGTGCCCTTGAACTCCTCATAGATCACATCGTCCATCTTCGAGCCGGTGTCGACCAGCGCGGTGGCGAGGATGGTCAGGGATCCACCCTCCTCGATGTTGCGCGCCGCGCCGAAGAAGCGCTTCGGGCGCTGCAGCGCGTTCGCGTCCACGCCGCCGGTGAGCACCTTGCCCGAGCTGGGCACCACGGTGTTGTAGGCACGCGCCAGGCGCGTGATGGAATCGAGCAGGATCACCACGTCCTTCTTGTGCTCGACCAGGCGCTTGGCCTTCTCGATCACCATCTCGGCAACCTGCACGTGGCGGGCGGCCGGCTCGTCGAACGTGGACGACACCACCTCGCCCT
>CAZWDR010000065.1:0-15861 GCA_964632365.1 uncultured Steroidobacteraceae bacterium | reverse complement strand
GGGCCAGCGGCCGTGACCGCGGCTGCAGCCCTCAGCCCTGTGATCTCAGCGAGGCCAGGGCACCGGTCCACTTGAACAGTTCGTCGAGCATCTGCCTGGCGGAATTCTCCACATGCCCGGTCGGCACGAACGCGCCATCGGCATCGAGCGCCGTACCCACCATCGGCACCATCACGCCTTCGACCATCGGCATCATCTTCAAGGTGGTCACCAGCTGTTTGGCCATCTGCACCGCGCGCAGCCCGCCCGAGACTCCGCCGTAGCTGACGAAACCGCAGGCCTTGTAGTTCCACTCGCGATACACGTAGTTCAGCGCATTCACGAGTGCCGGCGTGGGGTTGTAGTTGTATTCGGGCGTCACGAACACGAAGGCATCGGCCGCCGCGACGCTGGCGGACCAGGCCTTCGTATGCGCATGCTCGTACTGCTGCAGCACCGGATGGCGCGGCTCGTCGTAGACCGGCAGGGCGAAGTCCGCCAGATCCACCAGATGCACGTCGAACTGGCTGTGGCTCGCGGCGAAGGCGCTGAACCACCGGGCGACGGAGGGGCCGACGCGGCCGGGGCGGGTGCTGGCGATCACGACATGAAGCCGGTGTTGCACGATGGATACCTCACGGGTGCATTGAAGGCAGGCCACAGTATCGCAGGGGTCTGATCAATCCACACCGCGCACGTCAGCCATCAATCCTGTTTATGGAAGCGACCGCCCGCGGCAAGGTGGCAATGCCTCGCGTCGCGCCGCAGAATCGGCGGCCTTCTCCTGCGATTTGAAATCATGAGGTCCGTGATGAAGCAGTTGAAAGTGTCGGCACTGCTCGTTGCCTGCATGCTGGGATCACTTGCGCCCGCGGCCGTTGCTCAGGTGCAGACCGAGGCGCCAGCGCCGGTGGAGGGGGCCGCGAAGGCACGAATGGAAACCATCAAGGTCCCGTCGAAGCAGATCGCGGGCAACCTGCTCGGCACGCCGTCCCAGCGCGAGGTGATCGTCGTGCTGCCTCCCGGCTACGACCGGGACACCAGACGTCGCTACCCGGTGGTCTATGCCTTGCACGGCTATTCGATCGGCGCGGCGCAGTGGATCAACGAGATCCATCTGCCGCAGACCGCCGAGGGTGCATTTGCCACGGGCACGCCGGAGATGATCATCGTCCTGCCCGACAGCAAGAACGAGCACAACGGCTCGTTCTATTCCAACTCCGTCACCACCGGCAACTTCGAGAACTTCATCGCCGACGAGCTGGTCGACTTCATCGATGACCGCTACCGCACGTTGGCCCGGCCGGAAAGCCGGGGCCTGGTCGGGCATTCGATGGGAGGGTATGGCGCCGCGCGCATCGGCATCCGCCGCGCGGAGCGCTATGGCGCGCTGTACCTGATGGCGCCGTGCTGCCAGTCTCCGATGGGCGCCCGGGGGTTGAACGCCGAGCAGGTGAAGCAGCTGGAGGCACTGCCGTCCGCGCAGGCCGCCGCTTCACTGCCGTTCGGCCCGCGCGGCACGCTGGCCCTGGCCTCGGCGTGGTCACCGAACCCGGCAAAGCCACCGCTGTACATCGATCTGCCGATGGACGCCGAGGGGAAGGAGCGGCCGGAGATCATGGCGAAGTGGACGGCGAATGCGCCGCTGGCCTTCCTGGACCAGTATGTATGGAAGGTCCGCCAGTACCGCGGCATCGCGCTCGATGTCGGCGACAGGGACAGTCTCGTCACCGACACACGTCGCCTGCACGAGGCCCTGCAGGCCCAGGGGATCGCCAGCACCTTCGAGGTCTATCCCGGTGACCACACGAACCGGCTGGCCTTCCGCATGCAGGATCATGTGCTGCCGTTCTTCGGCAGGCACCTGTCATTCAGCCAGGGCCGGTGACGACCCCGGGCGCACCGGGCGGATCGATTTCCAGGTCAAGGGCCACTGTGTTAACAGTGCCCGATGATCCGGAAAAAGAAGTCGATCGCAGGCCGGACCGGCCGACTGTCGGACACCGTTGGCGCTACCGGGGACGACGTGGGCACGGGGCGCTCGGCGCGAACCCTGCCAACGCGGCCGAAGCGCGGCCGCGGAAGGCCGAAGACAGACCACGGCGGCGTCGGGCGCGAAGCCATCATTGCGGCCGCGCGCAAGCTGCTGGACACACTTGCACCGCATCAGGCGACATTCTCCTCGATCGCGCGCAGTGCAGGCGTGGACCCGGCGCTGGTCCGCTACTACTTCAGCAGCCGCGAGGAGCTGCTGCTTGCAGTGGTCGAAGACATCCTGGCCACGTGGCAATTCTCGCGTCCGCCGCCCTCGGCCAGCCCGGCCGCGAAGCTGGCCGCGGTGGTGCGCGACATCGCGGACTTCGCACTGAACGTGCGCTCGATGCAGCGGCTGCTCGTCGATGAATGCGCCAGTGCGAAGTCAGCCGCGGTCCGGCGACGCGTTCGCGAACTCAATGCAGGCGTGGTCAGCCGCTGGGCTTTGATGCTCCATGCCGAGCGGCAGCCCACGACGCGGCAAACTGATCCGCTCTTCATGCATGTCGCGGTCATCGGCATGTGCGAGTTCTTCGCCGCTGCGCAGGCCATGATCAAGCCGCTGGTTCCCGACGATGTCGACGCCGACGAGCTCGCCGGGCTGTACAAGGATTTCATCGTGCGCCTGGTGCTGGACGGCATGCGCGCCCATGTCGAGCCCCATCGGTGAACCATGGAGTGAGGCGCCCCCCAGCGGGAGGCGCCCATGATGACGCGCCAGGTGCCGCCATGGCACGGCGCTGGCGCATCCGTCAGCCTTTCGGCGGGAGCTTGTCCAGTTCAGCCTGGATCTTCTTCAGGTTCTCGTCACTGAGCGCCTCCGGCTCGTACTGCTGGATGCTCTTCAGCGTCTGCTCGCGGCCCATCGTCTGGAACATCTGGTTGGCATGGACGGTCGGGATCATCTTCTTCAGGACCGCGTTGGCGGCCGGATCATCCAGCATCGTGCCGACCAGCGTGGTCGATACGGAGTACGGCGCAGGCTTTGGCGCGGCTTCGGCGGCTGCGGCCGGCAGCACCAGGGCGGGTGTGGCGCCGACGGCCAGCGCGGCGACGAGCAGAGTGCAAAAGATCCTGTTCATGCATCCTCTCCTTGATGTCAGTGCCCGCCAGCGGCGGAAAAATACGTGTGCAGGGGGATTTTCACATGGAATATTCCCGCCGGCATGAATTAATTGCCGGTGCGGGGTGACGGCCGGGGCCACGGTGTAACCACGCTTACAAACAGGCGGCAGGGACGGGTTATATTCCCTGCGGGAATCGACGGGGGTTGCAGGGATGAAAGCACATCTGCTCAAGGGCCTTCTGGGCCTGGCGATCGCCGGCAGCCTGGCCGCTTGCTCACCGGCACCAGAGCCTGCGGCCCGCGCCGCGACGAACGCTCCGCAGGCGTCCGGGGCAGACGCCACCGAGGCGCTGCGCAACGCGATGCCCGACACGCCCGGCACGGGGCGGTTCCCGGCATTGAAGGAAACCGACCCCGGGCTGCCGGGCCAGGCGATCTTCAGACCGGCAGATCTCGCCGCGATGGGCGGCATGAAGCTCGGCATCTATGCCTTCGGCAACGGCGCATGCACCGACGACGCGGCGCATACCCGCCTGCATCTGCTCGAAGTCGCATCGCATGGCTATCTTGTCATCGCGCCCGGTGCGTTCTACACCGGCCCGGGTGCCATCCAGCGTCCTGCGCACCTGCCGCCCGCGGGGCCCGATGCGGTGCTCACCCGGCCGGAGCAGCTTGGCGAGGCCATCACGTGGGCGCTGGCGGAGAATGCACGCGAAGGCAGTCCCTATTTCGGCCGCATCGATCCGCAGGCCGTGGCGGTCTCGGGGTTCAGTTGCGGCGGTCTGCAGGCACTGTTCAACGCGCGCGACCCGCGCGTCCGCACCGTGGTGATGATGAACAGTGGACTGTTTCCCGACGGACCCACCACGATGGCCGGCATGACCGGTGACAAGAGCCTGCTCAAGACCGTGCATACGCCCATCCTGTATGTGCTGGGCGGCGAGTCCGACTCGGCTTTCGCGCCGGGCATGGATGACTTTGCGCAGCTCACGCATGTGCCCGCCGCGGTGGCCAGCATCGACAAGGGGCATGGAGGCACCTACTGGGAGCCCGATGGCGGCGCCGCCGCGCAGGTCGTCGTGAAATGGCTGGACTGGCAGTTGCGCGGCGATGATGTGGCTGCGCGGCTGTTCGTCGGCGAAGACTGCGGCCTGTGCCGTGACCCGGCCTGGACCCTGAAGACCCGGGGGCTGGAGTGAACGCGATGCCTGATCCGATTGGCCTGCAGTGGCTGATGACCGCGCACGTCCAGGTGCTGCGCCCGGTCCAGGTGGGGCAGATCCCCGGCGGGTTTCACCAGGGCGTGCCCATCGGCACCGGCAACTTCAGCGGTCCGCGGCTGCGCGGCACTGTCATCCCGGGCTCCTATGACTGGCAGTTGATCCAGCCGGATGGCCTGGCCAGGCTCGATGTGTCCGGCGCGATGCTCACGGATGACGGGGTGACGATCCGTGTGTCGAGCAAGGGCATGCGGCATGGCCCGCCCGCAGTGATGGCGCGGCTGCAGGCCGGCGAGGTTGTTCCGCCCGACCAGTACTACATGCGTGCGCTGGCGCGATTCGATGCGCCGACGGGCCGTTACGACTGGCTCAACAAGGCCCTGTACGTCTCCTGGGGCGAGCGCCATGCAGACAAGGTCGTCATCCATTACTACCAGGTGCTCTGACATGCCGCCCATCGAATCCCCCGGGCCGGATGCGCCCGACCGATCGCGTCGCGCGCTGTTGCAAGGCAGCCTTGCCGTGGCCGGCGGCCTCATCGCCGGCAGCGCCGCAACTGCCGCCGACGCTGCCGAAGCCGCCGAGGCCAACAGCCCGCCCGCCCACAATCCGTCCACGCAGTTCCTGTTCACGATCTTCGCGAACATCGATGGCGCGCTCGCGGTGGGCGAAACGGCCACCGGCCAGATCCGCGCGATTCCGATCACGGGCGGCGAGGTCGTGGGCGAGGGCATCGCCGGTCGCGTGATTCCGGGCGGCGCGGACTGGCAGCGCACGCGATCCGACGGCGTGACCGAGATCGAGGCCACGTATGCGCTGGAGCTCTCGGACCGCACACTGGTCAAGGTGATCAACCGCGGCATCATCGTGCCGCCGGCGGGCGGTGGTGAAACCTACTTCCGCACCGCCATCGAATTCGCCGCGCCCAATGGCAAGTGGCAGTGGCTCAACGAAGCCATCTTCCTGTGCCGGGCCGGGATGGTGCCCGATCGCGCCCGCACCGTGCAGGTGGACGTGTTCAAGCTGGTCTGATCCCGCACATCCGGCGCGTTTCGCGCGCCGGTGCATTCAACGACAACAAGCATATCGGGGGAACATCGTGGGGATTGCGATTGAAAGCACGCGGGGCCGCATCGCGTTGATGGTGGCGCATTGCGCCGGCATGGTGGACCTGGTGGCGCTTTCGCTGTGGGTGGGTGCGCTGATTGCGTACTACGGGCTCGACCCGCAGCAGGCCGGCGGACTGCCGACGCTGTTCCTGGCAGGCGCAGTGCTGGCCAGCGTGACCCTGGCGCCAGCCATCCAGAAGCTCCGTGGTCGATGGGTGGCCACCGCCGGATACGGCATCGCGGCGGCAGCGTTCTGGATTGCCGCGGGTGTCAGCGGTTATGCAACGCTTGCGTCGCTGCATGTCATTGCCGGTGTCGCGGCCGGCTCGGCGCTCAGCGTGACGCATGGCACGATTGCGCGCAGCGCGAATCCGCATCGCCTGTTCGCGCTCGTGGGCATTGCACTGGGCGTCTTTGCGGTCGCGTTCCTGGCTGGTGTGCCGCAGCTGCTCGCGGTCTACGGCGGACCGGTGCTGTTCCGCGCGTTTGCTGCCGTGATGGCCGCCGGCGCGCTGGCTGCGCTGCTGGCCTTTCCCTCATCGCCGTTGACCGGCCTCGACGCATCCGCGGCGGCCCGGCGCGCGCCGCTGCCCAGGGTGGTGTGGTATGGCATCGTCGGCATCTCCTGCATGACGCTGGTGCAGGCGATGACGTTCAGCTTCCTCGAGGGCGCAGGCATGCACCGGGGCTTCGAGCGCGCTGCGATCAATGGCGTCCTGATCGCGCTCGGATTGGTGAACCTGCTGCCCGCAGCGCTGGCCGCGCTGCTGCAGAACCGTATTGCGCCGCGCAAGGTGCTGCTGGCAGGCCCGGTGGTGCAGCTCGCGATGGCGACCCTGATCATGGTGTCCCCCGCGTTCGGGCCCTATGCCTTCGGTGCTGCGTTCCTGGCCGCGGTGATGATCTTCACCCACACCTTCGCCTTCGGCCTGCTCGCGCGGCTCGACGACAGTGGCCGCGCGCTCACCGGGACGCCTGCCATGTTGATGGTGGGCTCGGCCATCGGGCCGTTCCTCGGCGGCACGCTGGTGAACAGCTTCGGCTATGAGATGCTCGCCGTCGCGGCGGCAGTGCTGGCCGCGCTGGCCGTGTACTGTTTCTCGCGCCTGCCGGCGGAGTGATCGACAGCGCCGGGCACGCGCCGGTGCGGGGGGAGCCATGATTGCCAGACATTGCCGGGCGCTGCTGCTGCTGGTCTTCGCGACCGGCGCCGCGGCGCATCACGGAATCTCCAACTGGGATCTGAACCGCGACATCACGCTCACCGGCACGCTGGCCGGCATCGACCTGATCAACCCGCATGCGTGGATCCATGTCGACGTGCGGACGGCCGATGGCCGCGTCACGCGCTGGAAGTGCGAGATGCGGTCGGCCAGCGCGTTGAAACGTTCCGGATGGACGAAGGACATGTTCCGCGTCGGCAGCCGCGTCACGGTGACCGGGTCGCCGGAACGGCGCAAACCCGACCAGTGTTACCTGGCGACCATCCAGTTCGCCGACGGCAGCAGCATGGACCGGTACGGACAGCGTCACCTGGCCGTGGCGCGGGCCGTGTCGCCAGCGCGCGCGGTGCGACGTGCCGACGGGCGTCCGGACCTCGCTGGCGACTGGGCGGCCGAGCAGCGCGTGATGTCCGATCCGCGCGGGCAGCTGGGCACACTGGTGCCGCTCAGTGAAGCGGCCAGGATGCGCCCCGGCGAATTGCCGGCCGGCCAGGCTGCCTTTCCGGGCGCACGCGGCTCGGCTGCGTCGCTGGCGGACGATCCCGTCCGCGCCGCCTGGGATCGGCCGATCCCCGTCCGGGTCACCGAACGGGCACGGCAGGCCTTGCGCAACTTCGATCCGGCCAGCACTGACAATCCGCGCCTGCGATGCGAGCCGACCAGCATCCTGTTCGACTGGACCTTCGACTCCGTCGCCAACCGCATCGAACAGCAGCCGGGACGCATCACGATCCGCTACGGCCACATGGACCTGCAGCGCGTGATCCACCTTGATCGCAACGCGCCTCCTGCAGACCTGCAGCCGACGCGTTCCGGCTTTTCCACCGGCCGCTGGGAGGGTGACACGCTGGTGGTCGAAACCACCGGCTTCGCGCCCGGCGTGCTCAATGCCGACGCGCGCATCCTGCATGGCACGCGGCTGCGCATCGTCGAGCGCTTCTCGCTCGACCCCTCCGGCACGCGCCTGACACGAAGCTTCGTGGCCGAGGATCCGGAATTCTTTGCGGACAGCTGGCAGGGCACCGATGTCGTGCTCCGTGCGGACGTGCCGTACGAGCCGTATCAATGCCGCGACGAGGGGGGCGCACCGGCAGGCCGATGACCGGCGCCGCATCTCAAGCCGCGGATCCGCGGATCCTCAGAGCGATTCCTGCAGCCTGTCGGGATCCACCGGCTTCACCAGCAGCAGGTCGAACCCCGCCTCGCGGGCACGGCGCCGGTCGCTGTCCTGGCCCCAGCCGGTGAGGGCGATCAGCCGCAGGTCGCGGCCCCAGGACTCGCGCCGCAAAGCCGCTGCCACTTCATAGCCGTTGAGGTCCGGCATGCCGATGTCCAGCACCGCGGTGTCCGGGCGGAACTCCTGCGCCAGCGTGAGCGCATCGCGACCCAGGTACGCCACCCGCACTTCATGCCCGGCCAGTTCGAGCAGCACGGCAAGGGAATCGGCCGCATCCCGGTTGTCGTCCGCGAGCAGCACACGGCGGCGGGTGGTATCCGCCGCGACCTTGTCGGCCGCGACAGAGCCCGCCGACCCCAGCGCGGCAATGGGCAGGCGGACGACGAACTCGCTGCCCTGACCCGCGCCGGCGCTGCGCGCCTCCACGCTGCCGCCATGCAGGTCCGCCAGCCCCTTCACCAGTGCGAGGCCGACACCGAGACCGCCCTCCGCGCGCACCTCGATGGCCTCGATCTGCGAGAACATCTCGAAGATGCCGGTCAGCGCATCGGCGGCGATGCCAATGCCCTGGTCCCGGACCGACAGCACCAGCGTCATCGCCTCGATCTGCCCCGTCAGGTCGATGCGGCTGCCCGCACTGCTGTAACGCGAGGCATTGGTCAGCAGGTTGGTCAGGATCTGGGCCAGCCGTACCGGATCGGCATCCAGCTGCACCTCGACCGCCGGCATCTGCACGGCGAGCTGCTGGCCCTTGGCATTCAGGTGCGGACGCAGCGCCTCGACGGTGGCCTGGACGACCGGCGTCAGCAGCACCCGCTGCATGCGCAGCTGCAGCTTGCCATGCGTGATGCGGGCGATGTCCAGCAGGTCGTCGAGCAGCACCGACATCTGCATCACCTGGCGTTCGACGATCACCTGCGCCTGCTCGCGCTGTTCGGGCGTGATGCCCGGCGACACCATCACCCGGGCCGCGGCGCGGATCGGCGCCAGCGGATTGCGCAATTCGTGCGACAGGGTCGCGATGAACTCGTCCTTGCGCCGATCCTGCTCGCGCAGCAGGCGATTGAGCGTCGAGAGCCGCTGCTCCACGGCCTTCTGCGCCGACACATCGACCGACACGCCATCGAACCGCGTCGGCGTGCCGTCATCGGCATAGTCCGCGCCACCCAGTGCGCGGATCCATTTCACTTCGCCGCTCTGCGGGTGGACGGTGCGATAGACAACGTCATAGGGCGACCGCGTGTCGATCGCGGCCTGGATCGCCGCGCGTGTCGGCGCCCGGTCCCCCTCGTGCAGCCGCGCATAGAACTCATCGATGGTGATGCGCGCCTCGGGCGGCAGGAAGAACTGCTCTTTCGCGCGTTCGTCGAAATCCAGCTCACTGAATGGCAGGTCGCAGTACCAGAACCCGATGCCCGAGACGCGGGTCGCGTAGTCCAGCCGCGAGCGGCTGCGCTCCAGCGCGATCTCGGAGAGCGTCCGCGCGGTGACGTCCACGCCCTGCACCAGGATGCCGGTGACCGTGCCATTGTCGCGGCCGGTCATCGGCTGGTACACGAAATCGACGTATCGTTCGGTCAGCGGCTGGTCCGGCGTGGCGCGGAAGACAAACTTCGCGCCCGTCGCGGAGATGGACTTGCCCGTGCGGTAGACCTCATCGAGCCATTCGACATAGCCCTGCGCCACCGCCTCCGGCAAGGCCTCGGCCACCGTGCTGCCAACCACCGGGCGATCGCCGACGAGTCGCAGGTAGCCTGGGTTGGCGAAGGTGAAGACATGGCCGGGGCCCTCGAGCACCGCAAGGAACGTCGGCGCCTGGTCGAAGAGCTGCACGAACCGTTCGCGCTCGCGCAGCAGTGTCTTCTGCGCCAGCACCTGTCCCGTGGTCTCGCTGCACAGGACGAGCACACCCCCGACGCCATTCGGCGCATCCGGCTGGTCGAGGGGGCTGTAGCTGTAGGTCCAGTACACCTCCTGGAGTTCGCCATGGCGCAGGATCGGGATCAGCTGGTTCTCATGCCAGGTCGCGCCTTCGCCGCGCATCACCTGTTCGACCTGCGGGCCGATGAGAGGCCAGATCTCGTTCCACGCCTCCCGGCCGCGCGTACCCAGGATCACAGGGTGCTTCTCAGGGCCCAGCGATCGCGCGTACGCATCGTTGTAGAAGCAGATCTGCTCGTCGCCCCAGAAGATGAACACCGGATGCTGCGTGGTGAGCAGCACGCGCACCGCCGTGCGCAGGCCCTGTGGCCAGTGATGGGGTTCCCCGAGCGGCGTATCCGCCCAGCGGTGCGCGCGGATGCGCTCACCCATGGCGCCCCCGCCGGCGAGGAAGTCCGGCTTCCCGTCAGGCAACGTCACTGGAACCTACCCGAGACCTGATCGTTGAATGGTGCGCGCAATTTAACACTGCCACCGGCACCGATCAGGCGCGATGAGCCCCCGGCGGTGGCGGTGTGCGCGGGCTGATCGGGTGCAAAATGCAACTATCCGGCGGAAATTGACAAATCATTGGCCGCAGGGCGGGCAAGGTAGGCATGGACGGGCGAGGCTGGTTGCGCATGGAAGACGCGAAGGGGAAAGCGCTCATGTCAGGGATGGATCACGTGCCATCGGAGGGATTGCGGGGAGCAATAACCGGTGCCGCGCTGCTGTTGCTTGCCGCATGCGGCAGTCCCGCCGATCGGGGGGAGGGCGCCGATGCGGACACTGCGGCGGGCGCGTCGCCCATCAGCATCACCGTCGATGCCGGTGAGGCCGGCGTCACCATCAACCGCCACCTGTTCGGGCAGTTCGCCGAGCACCTCGGGCAGGGCATCTACGGCGGCGTGTGGGTCGGACCCGACTCGCCGATTCCCAACACCCGCGGCATCCGCAACGACGTGGTCGCGGCGCTGCGCGCCATCAGGGTGCCGAACGTGCGCTGGCCTGGCGGCTGCTTCGCCGACTACTACCACTGGCGCGACGGTATCGGTCCGCGCCGCGCGGTGACGCTGAACCCGGACTGGGGCGGCGTCACCGAACCGAATACTTTCGGCACGCATGAGTTCATGGACTTCGCCGCGCAGATCGGCGCGGCGCCGTTCATCTCGCTGAACCTGGGCTCGGGCACCGTGCAGGAGGCGGCCGACTGGGTGGAATACATGACCAGCGCCCAGCCGACCACACTGGCGCAGCTGCGCGCCGCCAATGGCCGGGCCGAACCGTGGGAGGTTCCCTTCCTGGGCCTCGGCAACGAGTCGTGGGACTGCGGCGGCAACATGACGCCGGAGTACTACGCGAGCCAGATGAAGATCCACGCGCGCTTTGCGCGCAACTACCACCCCCGGCAGCAGGATGACAACCGCATGCAGCGCATCGCGGTGGGCCCGGGCGGGGGCGAGCCGCGTTTCACCGCGTGGACCGAAACCGTGATGAAGGCCTGGCAGGACCGCAAGTGGAGCTGGGACATCGAGGGCCTCTCGCTGCACAACTACACGGTGATCGACTGGGAAGACAAGCACGTGGCGACCGGCTTCGACCATCAGGGCTATGCCGAGATCCTGCAGGCGACGCTGAAGATGGACGGGCTGATCCGGCAGCACACCGACATCATGGATCGCTACGATCCGGAACGGAAAGTGGCGCTCGCGGTGGATGAATGGGGCGCGTGGTATGCGCCGACGCCGGGCACCAATCCCGGCTTCCTGTCACAGCAGAACACCCTGCGCGATGCCGTGCTCGCCGCGCTGAACGTGAACATCTTCGCGCGCCACGCCACCCGGGTGCGCATGGCCAACATCGCGCAGATGGTCAATGTGCTGCAGGCGATGATCCTCACGGACGGGGAGAAGATGCTGCTGACCCCGACCTACCATGTCTTCCGCATGTATGTGCCGTTCCAGGACGCGACCTTCCTGCCGGTCACCATGGAAGCCGGGACCTGGAGCCATGGCGACATCGACTTGCCGCGCCTGGATGTGCTCGCGGCGCGCGACACGGACGGCAACCTCGTGCTGGCGGTGACGAACATCGACCCGGAACGTCCCGCGCAGATCGAGGTGGCCATTGCCAACGAGGCAGCAGGGTCGGTGACCGGCGAAATCCTCACCGGACCAAAGGTGGACAGCATCAATACCTTCGAGGCGCCGGGCACCGTCGCTCCGCAGCCGCTGGATGCGCGGCTGGTCGACGGTCGCCTGCAGGCCACGCTGGCCCCTGCGTCCGTGAGCGTGCTGCGGATCGGGCGCTGATCGGCCCGCGGCGCCGTCAGTCCGTGCCGGCCTCCGCGTCGCCCTGGCCGGGCGGCACGCCGGCACTGGTCGTGCGCCCGCTGTGGTGGTTCATCCAGTCCTCGGACTCCGGCGTGTTCTGGCTCACGTCCAGATCCAGCATCCCGGCGTCGCGCAGCGCTTCGGTGACCAGTTCCGCGTAGGCGTCATCGACGCTGGCGCGCAGCGTGCTCGCCTCGAGCCGCAAAGCCGCGCCGCTCACGCCGTACTTCCCGATGCGCTGTGCCGCGGCGGCGGCGGCGGCCGTGGATGGAAAAGTCGCAGTGAGGATCTTGCTGGCCATGGTTCGCGGTCCTTCAGTGCCGGAAGTCCCGCCACTGTGCCTGCCAGCCCGCGGCGGCGTCTGTGGGACGGCACCGCAAGTGCGCGCAGGGCAGGTTTTCTGTGGATGCGCGCGGCGACAGACCTTTCGTCGCGCGCGCGGGTGCCGGCTTACCGGCCCGACATCGCCACGTTGCGCAGGCGCGAGAGCAGGGTGAGCTCCCCGGTGAACACTTCGGTGGGCCACTCGCCCTGCGCGAGGATCTGCGAATAGATGCCCGCCTGCTCGTAGTTGTTGACCCCGAGCCCGGCCAGGTACTGCAGGCGCAGGTTGCGATCACGGTTGATCTCCGCGCCCGCCACCCAGTCCTGCAGCTGTTCGCCGGTGGCCGCGAAGGTGCCCAGCAAGGACTCGACCGAGCCATAGCCGACATCCGTGAGCGAGCGCAGCACCGCGGCGTGCTCGGGGCTTGCCAGCCTGGCCTGCAGCGCGCTGACATCGATGCGGATCGGCTCCATCGAGCCGATCATCACGCCGTCATAGCCCTGGCCGCTGGCGGTGTTGCCGAAGATCATCACGTGCGGGAAAGCCGCGATGAAGGTGGCGACCTCGCTCTTGATGGCCGCCGTCGTGGTCTCGTAGAACGGCAGCCACGCCGTCACCACCGCGCCGGGGTTCAGGTGGCGCTTCATCTCGGCATAGAACTCCGCGGTGTTCAGCGACGCGGCGCCCTTCACCCACGCGTCGAACGGGTCGGCGGTGATCGCGTCGAACTTCTCGTCGGTGGTGAGCAGGAAGTGCCGGGCATCGTCGATGCGCACCGTCACCTTCGGATTGTCGATGACGTGATGGTTCTGCTCGCCGAAGAACTGGCTCACCACGCGCGGCACCAGCGGTTCGATCTCCACGATGGTCTGCGTCTTCACGGCGGGGCTGATGCTGACCGCGCCGGCGGTGACCCCGGCACCGCTGCCGATGACCAGCACATTGCCCGGATCGCGGGCCAGCAATGTAGTCAGGTGGCCGAGCATGCGCTGCAGACGCATGTCATCCGGATGACTGGAGGCCTGCACCTTGCCGGCATTGTGGTAGTTGAGGGTGCCATCGACGCGGCGCGACACCGCCAGCGTCGAGTTCAGGCCTTCGCCCACGTAGATGAATTCGCCCGGCTCGGGCAGCCAGGTCACTGCCCAGCGGCCATAGCCCACCAGCACGCCCGGCAGCCGGTGCACGAAGGTGAGCGACACCACCAGCAGCATTGCGGCGGCCGCGCCGGCCAGCAGCGCGCCCCTGCGGGGAATGGCACTGCCGGCGGCGCGAGGCGCCGCGAGCAGCAGCAACAGCGCCGCGAGCAGCGACACCAGCATCAGCAGCCGCTGCGACTGCTGGGTTCCGAGCGTGCCGATCAGCAGCAGGCCGAAGGCCAGCGCGCCGATGATCGCGCCCGCGGTGTTCGCGGCATAGACGCGCGCCACTGCGGCGCTGCTGTTGCCGCGGCCGTCGGCCACTGCCGCCACCGCCAGCGGGAAGCTCGCGCCCCAGCACAGCGACGCGGGCAGCACCACCAGCAGGCTGCGCAGGAAGTCCACCTGGTGCTGGAACCATGGCGAGGGCGCATTGCCAGGATTGATCGGCCAGTAGGGCAGGTTGTGGCTGATCATCCAGGCGGCCCAGCCCAGGCCCGCGATGACCAGGACCTGGCAGATGACCAGCGCGCGCCGGGCATCGCGGGTGGTGCGCGCAATCGTGGCGCCGAAGCTGCTGCCGATGCCGAGCCCGAGCAGCATCGTGCCGAGGATCAGCGAGAAGGTGTAGACCGTGCCGCCCAGCAGCAACGCGAGATTGCGTGTCCAGATCACCTGCGCGCCCAGCGCGCAGGCGCCGCTGACGCCGATCGCAAGAAACACGGCAACATGCGGATCACGCCATCCGCGTGTCGGCGCGGCCGCCGCGGGCGCCGCTGCGGGTTCCGGCGGAATGTCGGGGGTCACGCGGGACAGCATCCACGCCGCGCCACCGACGATGAGGTTCAGCACCACGCCCACGTAGGTGGCGGTGTGGATGTCATAGACACGCAGCAGGAAAAAACCGGCCGTGAGGCAGCCGATGACGCCGCCGGCGATGTTGGCCGAATAATAGAAGCCGGCGCGGCTGACGCCCTCCGGCGTCGAGCGCAGCCACCCTGCGGCGGCCGGCAACGTGGCGCCCATCGCCATCGTCGGGGGCAGCAGGAAGATCGCGCAGAACAGGCCGCGCAGCAGGATGCCGCGGAAGCCGCCGCCACCCATCGCGGTGTACAGCCCGCCAGCCCAGGGCAGCACATACAGCACCAGCAGCGCGAACACCGCGATCAGCAGCTCCAGCTGCGCGTAGATGCGCAGTGGATGGCCGAAGCGGCCGCGCCAGCGCAGGTACACCAGGCTTCCCAGGCCCATGCCGCCCATGTAGGTGGCCAGCACCACGGCCATCGACACGGCGCTGCTGCCGATGACCAGCGCCAGCGCCTGGTACCAGACCACCTCGTAAATCAGCGCGGCGCAGCCACTGACGATGAACAGCGGCAGCAAGGCATTCCGGCCGCGCGCGGCGGCCACATCCGGTGATGCGGTCAAGAGGTCCCCCGATACATTTGTTGGCGGTGCGCGGCCCGTGCCGGCACGGCGCGACTATAGCCCAAAGCGCCGGTTGGCCCGTCAGTGCGGGCGGAAGTCCACCCGCTGGGTCGACGGCACGCAGAAGATGTCGATCGGCGCGCTGCGCCCGCGCAGCACCAGCGAGGGCAGCGCGACGGCGCCGACCTCCAGGCCCCGCTGGTCCAGCGCGTGCTTCACCGAGTCGGAGAACAGCATCTCGCCGGCGCGCGCGCGCTGGCCCAGCCGCGCCGCCACGTTCACCGTGTCGCCGATGATCGTGTAGTTCATGTAGTTCGGCGAGCCGATGTTGCCGGCGATGACCTCGCCCAGGTTGATGCCGATGCCAAGACCGGTTTCGACGCCGTGCTGTGCCGCCCAGCGCTGCGCGAGGTCGTCGAACTTCTCCAGCATCGAGCGCGCGGCCACGATGGCCCGGATCGCCTCGTCGGGCACTTCGACCGGCACCCCGAACCCCACCAGCAGGCTGTCGCCCGCCATGTTGAAGATGGTGCCGTCGTATTCGAACGCGACGTCGGTGAGCAGCGCGAAGAACTCGTTCAGCAGTTCCACCACCTGCGACGGGGGCAGCCGCTCCGACAGGCTGGTGAAGCCGCGCATGTCGGCGAACATCACCGTCAGCTCCTTGAGCTCGCCGCCCAGCGCCAGCTTGCCGGCATTGCGCTCGATCTGCGTCAGCAGCTCCGGCGCGACATAGAATCCGAAGGCGCGCCGCACCTCGCGCCGCGCCTGTTCGGTGAGGGCGAACTGGAAGAACACCATGGCGCTCCACACCAGCAGCGCCGCCGCGCTGGGAAAGGTGGCGTCGAGAAGCCAGCCGCGATTGACGAAGGCGGGATCTCCGCCGGAGAAGCCGGCGTCGATCATCC
>CAZWDR010000064.1:0-16048 GCA_964632365.1 uncultured Steroidobacteraceae bacterium | reverse complement strand
CCGTCGGACAGCCCCGCGCCCACGGCCAGCACGTTCTTCACCGCGCCGCCGATCTCCACGCCCATGATGTCGGTGGAGACATAGGTGCGGAAGCTCGGCGAGGCGAGGTCTTCGGCGATGCGCATCGCAAAGTCCTGGTCGGTGGAGGCCACCACCATCGCGGTGGGCAGGCCGGCGCCGACTTCCTTCGCGAAGGTCGGGCCCGACAGCACGCCCATCGTCGTGCCCTCGCCGAGCACCGCGCGCGCCACCTGATGCGGCAGCAGCCCGGTGTCGCGCTCGAAGCCCTTGGTGGCCCAGGCCACGCAGATGCGCGGTGACAGGCGCGGACGCAGTTCGGTGAGCAGCTCGCGAAAGCCGCTGCTCGGCACGGACACGACCACATCACTGACGCCGGCCAGCGCGTCGTCGAGCGAGTCGGCGATGGTCAGGCGTTCGGGAAACGGCGCCTCGGGCAGGTAGCGCGCATTGACGCGCGCCTCGCGCATCGCGGCACGCTGGGTGCCGTTGCGGCCCCACAGGTGCGTGGGCTTGCCCGCGCGCGCGAACTGGATCGCGAGCGCGGTGCCCCATGAGCCGCTGCCGAGAACGGCGATCGGCGCAATCACGGACAGGGGAAAAAGCGTCAGTTCGGCAGCGACTGCGACTGCGGCTGGGCCTGCACCGACTGCGACTGGGCGTTCAGGTACAGCGCGTCGAAGTTCACCGGCGGCAGCAGCAGCTGCGGGAAACCGCCCTGCGAGACCAGCTGCGACACCATCGAACGCGCGTACGGGAACAGCACGCCCGGGCAGATGCTGGCGATGGCGCGCTTGGCGTCATCCTCCGCCAGGTTCTGCATCAGGAACGCGCCGGCCTGCTTCACTTCGACCAGGAACAGCGTCTTGTCGTTCTGCTTGGCCGACACGGTGACGGTCAGCACCACTTCGCGGACGTCGCCCTGCAGCGGGTTGCTGGTGGTGGCCAGATCGAGGTTGATCTGCGGCTGCCAGTTGCCTTCGGCACGCGGACCCTGCGGCGCCTCATAGGAGCAGTCCTTCAGGTACACGGCCTGCAGCGCGAGGTTGGGCTGCTGCTGCTGGGTGTCGGCGCCATTGGCGGCGGCGGGAGTTTCGTCGGCCATCTTTTGATCCTCGGTGTCGTGGTCTTTCGTTTTCGGAAAATCAGGCGCCGGCGAGCAGGCGGTCGAGCTCGCCCTTCTGGTCGAGCGCACGGGTGTCGTCGTAGCCGCCCACGTGTGTGTCGCCGACGAAGATCTGCGGCACGCTGGTGCGGCCGCTGCGGTTGCGCATTTCCTCGCGCGCGCCCTGCACGCCTTCGATGTCGATCTCGGTGAAGGGCACGCCCTTCTCCTGGAACAGCCGCCGCGCGCGCGCGCAGTAGGGGCACCACGCGGTGGCATACATGACGACCTGGGGAGTGGTTTCGGCCATGTCAGCCCTTCCTGAGGGGCAGCCCCTCGGCGCGCCAGGCCCGCAGCCCGCCGCGCAGCGTGAAGACCTTGGTGAATCCGGCCGCGTGCAGCGCGCGGGTCAGCGTCGAGGCGCGCGAGCCGTCCTCGCAGACCAGCAGCAGCAGCTTCTCGCGGAATTTCTTCAGCTGGTCGGCGGCATTGGGCTGCTGCGCCGGGGCCAGATGGCGCGCGCCATTGATGTGGCCGGCGGCGAAGTCTTCGGCCGGACGCAGGTCGTAGACCGGCGCGCCCTGGTTCATCAGCTGGATGGCCTGCTGCGGGCTGATGGCGGCATAGCTGCTGCGGCGATGGCGCAGCTCGAAGGCGAGCACGGCCAGCGCCATCGCGACCGCGAGGCCCGACAGGTAGGGGTGGAGGGTGAGGTATTCGAGCAGGCGCTGCATAAGCGGCCGGCATTATAGCGGCCCGGGCACGTTAGACTCGGCTCATGTCACCGAGGCCCCGCCGCATCGCCGCCGTGCTGCTCGCGCTGGGCATGGCGCTGGCCCTGCCAGCCGCCCAGCCCACCGATCCGGCCAAGGCGGCCGCCGAACTGAAGGCGCTGAACGAGCGCATCCAGCGGCTCACCCGCCAGACGCGCCAGGACACCATCGAGGCCGACAAGCTCACGCGCGAGCTGCGCAATGCCGAGCGCGATGCGGCCCGCGCCCAGGCCGAGCTCGACAAGCTGCGTGCCGCGCGCAGCGAGCGCTCGGCCGAGCGGCGCAAGCTCGCCGCCGAGCGCGCCGAGCGCGAGGCGCAGCGCGCCCGCACCGAAGCCGATCTCGAGAAGCAGCTGCGCGCGGCCTATTTCATGGGTCGCAACGAGCCGCTGAAGCTGCTGCTGAACCAGGGCAGTCCGGCCGAGTTCAGCCGCAATCTCGCCTACTACGGCTACCTGGGCCGGCTGCGCGCGGAGCAGATCGGGCAGATCGCCGCGGAGGTGGCCCGCATCGAGACCCTGACCGCGCAGATCGAGGAAGAGGACGAGCGGCTTGCCGCGCTCGAGTCCGCCCAGAAGGAGCGGGTGGCCGAGCTGGAATCCGCCCGCCGGGAGCGCGGCCAGGTGCTGGCGAGCCTGAAGCGCGAGTCCACCAACCGCAGCGCCCAGCTGCAGCGGCTGCGCCGCCAGAGCGCCGAGATGGAGCGGATGATCGAGCGGCTGCAGCAGGCCACCCGCTCGCTGCCCTATGACCCGGATGCGCCGTTCGCGCAGACCCGCGGCCGGCTGCACTGGCCGGTGTCCGGCAAGATCTCTGTTGCATATGGCGCATCAATCCCGGGCCTGGGCAAGTCCCACTACATCCAGATTGATACAAAAGCCGGTGCCGACGTCACCGCGGTGCATGAGGGCCGGGTGGTCTTCGCCGAATGGACCTCCGCCCGCGGGCAGGTGGTGATCATCGACCACGGCATGGATCGCGGGCAGCCGTACTTCAGCGTCTATGGCCACCTCGGCCAGTTCTACGTGGAGCAGGGCGAGGTGGTGCGCGGCCGGCAGGTGATCGGCACTGCCGGAGACACCGGCGGGCGCGAGCGTCCCGGGCTGTACTTCGAGCTGCGCCGGGGCAGCTCCATCGACCCGCGTCCCTGGTTCCGCACCCCGGCGCCGCCCGCGGGCTGACACCGGCTGATCAACGCCGGCCGCTGCAACCCGCGGCTGCAGTGCGCTGCATCCGCCCATCCACAGGTGCGAACTGCGTCCCGGACGCAGGATCGCGACCCGATCCACGCCCCGCATTCTGCCAACTGGGTCATCCATACCCTGATTTCATTCAGTCATCCTGCGGGCATGACACTGCCCCCGACCGCGCCCCCGCACGACTTCACGCCCTATGGCCAGCTCGTTGCGGCGCTGCTGCCGCGCGCGGCGGGCCTGAGCATCTTCGAGCCGGACGGGGAGCTGCGCTGGACCTGCGACGAGGCAGTGGACCCGGAGCTGCCGCAGCGGATCGCGCGCGCCGCAGCCATGGCCGGGCGGGACGGTCAGCCCGGCGAGCGGGTGCAGCTGGCCGCCAACCAGCCGGCCTACCTGTTCTGGCTGCGCGACGAGACCCTGCAGCTCACCGCGGTGCTGTGCGTGCGCTGGCGCGTGGCGGAGAACGAGCCGCGCACCTTCTCTTATGTACACGCGATGCTGCGCCCGGTGATCGAGTGCCTGTGCCGCGAACTGCACCTGCATGCGCGGCTGGCCGCGCGCGGCGCCGCGCCGACGGGCCAGGATGCGGGCGACGCCGATCCGCAGGACTCGGACCTGCAGGTGCTGCGCTCGACTTCCGAGGGAGCCTGCGGCGGCGACATCGCGCTGCTGCTGGACCAGATCAACACGCACCTGCGCAGCGAGCTCACGGCGCTGCTGATGCCGGAGCGCAACGTGCTGGTGATCACCAAGGCGCCGGGCTGCCAGATCGACAATGCCGTGCTCGCGCGCGCGCACCGGCACCTGGTGTCGGTGGCGCAGCTGGGCACCGAGGCGCTGCTGCTGAACGAACCGGGCAGCCTGCCGGGCGTCGATCTGCCGCTGCGCGCGCTGGTCAGCACGGTGCGCAATGCCGCCGGCCGGGCCAGCGCGGTGCTGGTGATGTTCCGCCAGCGCGAGGCCGCTGAATTCCGCCGCCGCGATGGCCTGCTTGCCGATCTGCTCGTCCGCCGTGCCGCCGAAGTGATCGAGGCGCGTTATGACGCGATGACGGGCCTGTTCGCGCGCCACGCCTTCGAGCCGCGTGTGCGCACGCTGCAGGCCGAGCGGCCGCAGGGGCCATGGAGCTTCCTGTACCTGGATGCCGATCGGCTGCACAGCATCAACGACCATCACGGCATGCAGGTGGGTGACCGGCTGCTGGCGAAGCTGGGTGAGCTGATCCGCGCGCGCCTGACGCCGGGTGGCGCCGCGGCGCGCATGTCCGGCGACCGCTTCGCGATCCTGCTGCCGGCCATGGAGGCCGACGCGATGCTGTTCGCCGAAGGACTGCGCGCCGCCATCGCCGCGCTGACGCCGGCGAGCCTGGGCGCGACGGGCGACAGCCAGCTGCGCTCGTCGCTCAGTGTCGGCGTCGCGCCGTGCGAGCGCATGGCGGGCGATCCGCGCGCGGCACTGGCCGCGGCCGAAGCCGCCTGCCGCGCCGCCAAGCGCCTGGGCCGCAACCGCGTCGAGCGCTACACCCCTGGTGGCGACACCACGATGGTCACGCAGGTGGGTGCGAAGCTGCCGATGGTCGATGCCGACGCGGTGCGCGTGATCCTGGAAGGCGGACAGCTGAGCCTGCATGCGCAGCTGATCGCGCCGCTGCCGGCGTGTTCGGCGCCGACCCCGCATTTCGAGTTGCTGCTGCGCGTGCAGGACGAGCAGGGCAACGCGGCCGGTCCCGGCCGTTTCCTCGGCGATGCGCGGCGGCTCGGCCTGATGAGCGCGGTGGATCGCTGGGTGGTGCGCGAGACGCTGGCGCAGCTGAAGCCGCGCGCGCAGCTGCTCGAGGGCGGCGCGGTGGTGCTGACGCTGAACATCTCCGGCCAGTCGCTGGGCGAGCCGCAGTTCGGCATCGACCTGCTGGCGCAGCTGCGCGACAGCGGCGTGGATCCGAAGGCGCTGTGCTTCGAGTTCTGCGAGAGCGAGGTCATCGCGCACCAGGCCGCGGCCGAGGAGCTGATGTGGGAACTGCGCGGCCTCGGCTGCCGCATCGCGATGGATGATTTCGGCACCGGACATGCCTCGCTGGACAACCTGCGCGCGCTGCCGCTGACGATGCTGAAGATCGATGGCTCGTATGTGCGCGATGTGCTGAAGGACCCGCGTGCCGAGGCGATGGTGCAGGGCCTGATGCACCTGGCGCGCTCGGGCGGATTCCTGTCCGTGGCCGAGTGTGTCGAGACCGAGGAGGTGCGCCTGCGCCTGGCCGGCATGGGCGTGGACTTCGCGCAGGGGTTCGCGATCGCGCGGCCCGTGCCGCTCGCCGATGCCATCCGCGACCTGCCGACCTGGGCCTCGGTGGCGCGCCAGCGCCAGGGCGGCGACATCGAGCTGGGCGGATCGGACGACACGGTGTCGGCCTCGCTGCAGCAGGAACTGCAGCGCGAGCTGATGGCCCATGGCCTGGCGCCGGTCGAGGCCGACGAGGACATCGAGACGGTGATGGCACGGCTGTTCGCCGATCACGCGCCGAAGGCCGTGACGCCGGCCGCGAATGCGGCGGACGTGCTGTTTCCCGGTCGGGCCGCCGGCTAGACTGCGCCCCTCCCGCGCCGACCACAGGTGGCGCACCGACCCATGAGGCCCGCGTGGAGCTGCTGCACTATTTCATCGACCTGATCCTGCACCTCGATTCCCACCTGACCGATCTTCTGGTGCGGTACGACACGTGGATCTACGCCATCGTGTTCCTGGTGGTGTTCTGCGAGACGGGGCTGGTCGTGACGCCGTTCCTGCCGGGCGACTCGCTGCTGTTCGCGCTCGGTGCGCTGGCCGCCGTCGACACCACCGGCACGCTGTCGCCGCTGTACCTGGTGATCCTGCTGTGCATCGCGGCCATCGCGGGCGATGCGGTCAACTATTCCATCGGCCGGGCCACGGGCCTGCGCGCCTTCAGTGGCCGCTACCGCTTCATCAAGATCGAATACCTGCACCGTACCGAGGGCTGGTTTGCACGCTATGGCGCATTGACCATCGTGCTGGCGCGCTTCGCGCCCATCGTGCGCACGTTCGCGCCGTTCGTCGCCGGCATCGGCCGCATGCATTACGGCCGCTTCCAGGCCTACAACGTGGTCGGCGCGCTGCTGTGGGTGAACATCTTCATCTGGGGTGGTTACCTGGTGGGCAACATCCCGCTGATCAAGGACAACTTCGGCCTGGTGACCATCGCGATCATCGTGGTGTCGATCCTGCCGATGATCGTGATGGCGGTGCGCGGCGACGGAAAACGCGCGGCGTGAACGCATGGCGCTGAAGACACGCGGCTTCGCCCAGCGCATCGACATCGCGGCGAGCGCGCCGCAGGTGTGGACGGCGCTGTGCGGGCCCACGCTGCTGCCGCAGTGGCTGGGGCAGGACGCCCGCGTCCGTCCGCAGAAGGGGGGCCAGTGGTCGGCCACCGTCGCGCCGGGGCTCGCGCGGCACGCGATGATCGACGTGTTCGACCCGCCGCGCCGGCTGCGGCTGATCTATCTCACCCCCGACGAGCTGTCGTCGTTCGACGGCGCGGTCGCCGAGGACATCCTGCTCGAGGAGGAGGGTGATCGCACCATCGTGCGGCTGCTCGCCTCCGGCATGCCCGACCTGCCCGAGTGGAATGCGCACTATGTGCGTGTGCGCGCGGCCAGCGAGCGGGCGCTGGCGCGGCTGCGGACGCTGGTGGAGCAGCGCGGCTGATCAGGCGCGCGGACTCAGGCTCGCTGGCCAGTTCACCATCAGCACGCCCCCCAGGATCACCACCGCGCCGACCACCTGCATCGGCGTCAGCGTCTCGCCCAGCACCACGTAGCCGGCCACCGCGGCAATCGCCGGATTGATGTAGCTGTAGGTGCCCGTCTGCGCCGGCGTGGCGTGTCGCGCCAGCCAGGCATAGGCGGTGTACGCGAAGCAGCAGCTGAACACGACCAGGTACGCCATCGCCAGAAGTCCGGGAAGCGACCAGGTCCAGCGCGCCAGATCGCCATGCGCGATGCCGGCCAGCGCGAGCCAGGCGCCGCCCAGCAGCATCTGCATGCCTACCAGCGCCAGCAGATCGACATCGAGGCTGTGGTTGCGCATGTAGATGGTGGCCAGCGACCACACCACGCAGCCGGCCAGCACCGCGAGCTGCGGCACCAGCGGCGTGGGCCCCAGGCCGTCGGCGGTCGGCGCGGCGGGCCAGATCAGCAGCACCATGCCGGCGAGGCCGACCAGAAGACCTGCGATCTCGCGCGGGCCCGGGTGGATCGCGCGCGCGCCAAACACGCCGAACAGCACGATCCACAGCGCGGAGGAGGCATTCAGCAGCGCGCTGGCATGCGAAGGCACCCACTGCATCGCCCACACCTGCGCGCCGTTGCACAGCGCCACGCCAAGCAGCGACAGCACGAACAGGTGGCGCCACTGGCCCGCGAACTGCCGCAGGCGGAAGCCGCGCCAGAACGCCGCGGCCATCAGCAGCGCGCCGCCGAGCAGGAACCGCACGCCGCCGAACAGGAACGGCGGCAGGTTCAGCACACCGACCCGGGTGGCGATATAGGTGGTGCCCCACACGAGGTAGACGATCACAAGGCACAGCACCAGCATGCGGCGCTGGCCGGCGGCGCTCATGTGGCGGGCGAACTGCCTTCCGCGGATTTCTTCTTCTCGCGTCCCAGCAGGCGCGCCATCAGCACGCCGCCCTCGTAGAGCAGCCACATCGGGATGGCCATCATGATCTGCGACAGCGGATCGGGCGGCGTCAGCACCGCGGCGGCGACGAACACGCCGATGATCACGTAGCCGCGCGCCGAGCGCAGCGTCTCCACCGACACCAGGCCCGTCAGGGTCAGCAGCACGACCACCACGGGGATCTCGAAGGCGATGCCGAAGGCGAAGAACGTCGTCAGCGCGAAGCTGATGTATTCATTGATGTCGGGCGACAGCAGCACCTCTTCGGGCGCGCTCGCCGCGAAGAAATGGAACGCCGCGGGGAACACCGCGAAGTACGCGAATGACGTGCCCACATAGAACAGCAGGATCGCGGACACCAGCAGCGGCACCGCGAAGCGCTTCTCCTTGCGATAGAGCCCGGGCGCGACGAAGGCCCAGATCTGGTAGAGCACCCAGGGCATCGCCAGGAACAGCGCGGTGAAGAAGGCCAGCTTGATCGGTGCGATGAACGGCGACATCACGCCGGTGGCGATGGGGCGCGCGCCCTCGGGCAGCTGCTTCATCAGCGGGTCGGCCAGCACCGAGAACAGCTCGCGGCGATAGAACGCCGCCGGTGCAAACAGGATCAGCACGCCGACCAGCGCCTTGACGAGCCGGTCACGCAGCTCGAGCAGGTGCGAGATCAGCGTGCCTTCGGCGAGCGGCTCTGATTCGTCGGGGGCGCTCATGAAGGGGCCCTTTCGGCGTCGGCCTGGGCCGGCCCGGCCGCCAGCGAAGGATCGGCCTGCGATGCGGACTCCACGTGCGCCGCGTGATGCGCCGGCGCGGACTCGGGCGTCCACAGCTCCGGCGCGGCACCCTCGGCATGCGCATGGGAATAGGTGTCGTCGCCGGGTTGCGGGGCGGCCGCATCCGCCTGCGCCACGCTGGCGTCACCAGCGGCGGCCAGCTCGGGACTGCTGCCGGATGCCTCGGCGGCCGGGGTGCCGTAGGGATAGCCCGCGCCGGCCATCGACGCATCGGCGCTCGGGGGCGACTCGGCATCGGTGCCGGCGGCGGCGGCGCCGGCCGCCGTGGCCGCGCCCGTCCCCGTGGCCGCGCCCGTCGCGGCCGCCGCCTGCGTCTGCCGGGTCTGCTTCTCCGTCATGCGGTTCAGCTCCTCGAGCGTCACCTCGTTCTCCAGCTGCTGGCGGAAGTCGCGCGCCATCGCGCGCGCCTTGCCGATCCACCGGCCGAGCTTGCGCACCACGCCGGGCAGCCGCGTGGGGCCGAGCACGACCAGTGCGACCACGCAGATCACGAGCACTTCGGAGAAAGCGAAATCAAACATCGCGGAGCGGGTGCGGGAAGCGTTGGGCGCCGCTCCCGGATCGAAGAGGCGCCCGCGTCAAGGGATCTGCGCCGTTCAGGCGACGCGGTCGGTTTCGCTGGGCGACTTGGCCTCAGTCTTGGTATCGGAGAAGTCTGCGTCAGCGCCAAGGGACTGCTTGATCTGCCGGGCGGTCTCCTTGCCCTCGGTCTCGCCCTCGTTCATGGCCTTCTTGAAGCTCTTGATGGCGCCGCCGACGTCGCCGCCCAGCGAGCTGAGCTTCTTCGTGCCGAACACGAGGATGACCACGGCCAGGACGATCAGCCAGTGCCAGATGCTAAATGAACCCATCGTGGTGCTCCGTTCGGGCGCTCGCGGCGCCCTGTAGTAAGTCGTCAATGATAAGACATGCCCGGGGCGAAAGGGTTCTTCAACCCGCCTCGAGCCAGAATGTCACCGGACCGTCATTCACCAGCTCGACCTGCATGTCGGCGCCGAAACGCCCCGTCTCCACCTTTGGATATGTGGCCCCGGCGCGGGCGATCAAGGCGGCGAACAGCGCCGCCGCCAGCGCGGGCGGGGCGCCACGGGAGAAGCCGGGACGGGTGCCGCGGGCGGTGTCGGCCACCAGCGTGAACTGCGGGACCAGCAGCAGTCCGCCGCCGATCTGGCGCAGATCGAGGTTCATCCTGCCGGCATCGTCAGGAAAAATCCGATAGCTGAGCAGGCGATCAAGCAGGCGTGCGGCGCTGGCATCCGTGTCGGTCGCGGCGATGCCGATGAGGGCGAGGATCCCCCGGTCGATGGCCCCCACCTGCTCACCGGCGACCCTCACGCTGGCCCGGGTCACCCGCTGGACCAGCGCGATCATCGTGGCTTTCCGGAGCCGCAAACCTTAGAATTCGCGGCTGTTTTGCGCCTCGTGGCGCAGTCTGTCGAAGAGGTTTTGTCCATGTCCCTGCGTTCTTTTCTGAGGGCTGCGGCGCCGGTGCTGACACTGGCCGTGCTGGGTATGACGCTGGCGGCTCCTGCCGCGGCAGCCGGTGATCCGGTGCAAGGCAAGAAGCTGGGCTGGACCTGCCTCGGCTGCCATGGCATCGAAACCTACAAGAACGTGTATCCCACGTATTCGGTGCCGAAGCTGCGTGGCCAGCACGCAGAGTACATCGCCATCTCGCTGAAGGCCTATCGCACCGGCGAGCGCAGCCACGGCACCATGCACGCGCAGGCCGTGACGCTCAGTGACCAGGACATCGAGGATGTGGCCGCTTACCTCGCCGGCCAGCCGGTGACCGCCGAAGCCACCGCGCCTGCGAAGGGCACGCCGCCGGCGGCCGTTGCCACCTGCCAGGCCTGCCATGGCACGGTCGGCGTGGGCATCGTGGGCATGTATCCCACGCTGAGCGGCCAGCATGCGGACTATCTGGCGTATGCCCTCGAGAGCTACCGCAACGGCACGCGCAAGAACGGCATCATGGAACCCTTTGCCACGCAGCTGAAGCCCGAGGACATCAAGGCGATCGCCGAGTTCTACGCCCGCCAGTCCCCGACGCTGCACACCGTGCCGCTGAAGGAAAAGACCGGCCCCTGATCACGCGCTGATCGATCGCGGCGGCGGATCGCCCCGTCGCCGCAGCCTGCGGTGGCGCCTCGCGCCACCGGCCATCACGGCGCCGGCGCCGCCGCCGGCAATCCCGCCAGCTTGCGCAGGAACGCCACCATCGTGGCGCGATAGACATCGCTGTTGACCTTCTTGCGAAAGCCGTGGCCCTCGTCCTTCGCCGCCAGATACCACACCTCGCCGCCGCGGGCGCGCACGGTGTTCATCATCTGTTCGGACTCACTCGCCGGCACGCGCGGATCGTTGAGCCCCTGCACGATCAGCAGCGGCTTGCGGATCGCCGCGGCATTGGTCAGCGGCGAGATGGCCTGCAGGTGCGCGCGCATGCGCGGATCACGCTCGTCGCCATATTCGGCGCGGCGCAGGTCCCGGCGGTAGCCGGCGGTGTTGGTGAGGAAGGTGACGAAGTTGCTGATGCCGACGGTGTCGATGCCGCCGGCCAGCCGGTCGCCATAGTGCACCAGCGAGGCGAGCGTCATGTAGCCGCCATAGCTGCCGCCGGCGACGATGACGCGGCCGCGATCCAGATCGCCCTGCAGGCCGATCCACACCAGCAACGCGCCGATGTCGCGCACCGAGTCCTCGCGCAGCATGCCGTCATCGAGCTTCAGGAAATTGCGGCCGTAGCCGGATGAGCCGCGCACGTTCGGCGCCACCACCGCGAAGCCCAGTTCGCTGACGAGGTACTGGCGGAAGCTGCTCCAGCCAGGGCGATGCTGCGACTCGGGCCCGCCGTGGATGTCGATCAGCACCGGGTGCGGGCCGGGCGTCGCAGGCTTGTAGACGAAGGCCGGGATCAGCCGCGGCTGGTTGCCCACCGTGTCCCAGGTGGGGTACTGCACCAGCTGCGCGGCGGCGAACTTCGCGGGATCCAGTGGGCCGGCCTCGCTGTGCGTCCAGCGCGCCAGCGTCAGCTGCGGCGGCACGCCGGCGCCCGCGGCCGCATCGATGTCGTAGACGAACACATCCTCGGGCGACTGCGCGGTCTCGAGCGACACGGCCAGCCGCCGGCTGTCCTGGCTGAAGTCGATGCGCGAGATCACCGGGCCCGCCGGCAGCGAGGGGATCAGCACATCGGCCTTCAGGCCCAGGTCGTGCAGCACCAGCCGGTCGATGCCCGCCTCGTTGCGCGTGTAGGCGATGAAGCGCCCGTCGCGCGACACCTCGAAGCGCTCGACATCCCACACCGTGCCGGGCGTCAGGTTGGTGACCGCGCGCGTGTACACATCGTAGTAGTGCAGCGACTGGAACTCCCCGCCGCGATCGGAGAGGAAGAACAGCCCGCGGCCGTCGTGCGCGAAGCGGGCCTGCGACACCGACACCGTGCCACCGCCGCGCGCCGCGCCATTGCCCGCGGCGCCATCGCCGCCGGATGGTTCCACGCGCACCTGCTGGCCGTTGTTCACATCGAGCAGGAACAGCTCGCTGTCGGTGATCGAGCGGTAGCGGATCACCGCCACCTGGCGGTCATCCAGCGACCAGTCCTGCACATACAGTGCATCGCCGCCGCCGGCCAGCAGCAGCCGCGGCGCCACCGGCGCGTCGACCTCGGCGAGATAGAGATCGTTGCTGGTGCCGTCGCGCGCGTTGCCGTCGAAGGCGATGCGCCTGCCATCGCGCGAGAACACCGGCGTGCCGTGCCGCGAGCGGCCATCGGTGAGCAGGCGCTCGCTGCCGTTGGCCAGGTCGCGCAGCCAGATCTGCATGCGCTCGTCGCCGCCGGCATCCTTCAGATAGAGCAGGCGGTTGGCGTCATAGGGGTGTGCCACCGCGCGCGACACGGGCTCTGCCTTGAACGTGAACTGCGTGCGCGCGCCCTGCGGCGTGGTGACCCGATGCAGCTGCGCGGTGTTGCCGAAGCGCGTGGCGATGACCATCGAGCCATCGGCCAGCCAGTCGAGGAAGCTGGCGGCGCGCGACTCGAGCGCCAGCGCGAGTTCGGCCTCGGCGGCGAGCTGTTCCACCGGAATGCCGTCGTAGATCAGGTTGCCCTGTTCGATGCGGCCGGGTGCTGCGGCCTGCGCGGCGGCCAGCGGGGCCAGCAGTGCGGCCATCAGGGTTGCGACGCGAATGGTGTGCTTCATGGCCACCGATCTTAAACTGTGGCCATGGAGCAATTCAGTGCGTTCCGGATCCATGCCGACCGTGCCGCCGTCGAGCGACTGTCGCTGCGCGACCTCACCCCCGGCGAGGTGGTCATCCGCGTGCACTGGTCCGGCGTCAACTACAAGGACGCGCTGGCGGGCACCGGCAAGGGACGCATCGTGCGGCGCTTCCCGCTGGTGGGCGGCGTGGATCTGGCGGGCACGGTGGTGTCGTCAGCGGTGCCGCAATACCGGCCCGGCGATGCCGTGCTGGTCACCGGCTGCGGACTGTCAGAGGTGCGCGACGGCGGGTATGCGGAGTATGCGCGCGTGCCGGAATGGGCCGTGGTGCCGCTGCCGCCGGCGCTGTCGATGCGCGATGCAATGGCGGTGGGCACCGCGGGCTTTGCCGCGGCGCTGGCCATCACGCAGCTGGAGCACAATGGCCTTGCGCCCGGGCTCGGGCCCGTCGCCGTCACCGGCGCCACCGGCGGCGTCGGCATGCTCGCCATCGACATGCTGGCCCGGCGCGGCTATGAAGTGGTGGCGTTCTCGCGGCGCGAATCCAGCCGGACACTGCTGCTGGAACTCGGCGCGCACGCCGTCGAGGTGCTGCCGACGCAGGCGCCGGAGCCCGGCGCCCCACAGGGCATCGATGCCGCCGCGCTGCCGGAGCGTCCGCTCGAGGCCGAGCGATGGGCCGGCGCCATCGACAATGTGGGCGGACCGGTGCTGTCGTGGCTGCTGCGCTCCACCCGCGCAACCTGCGGGGTCGCGGCCGTGGGCCTCGCCGGGTTTTCCGATCTGCAGATCAGCCTGATGCCCTTCCTGCTGCGCGGCGTGAACCTGCTCGGCGTGAACTCCGCCGGCACCGAGCGCGCGAAGCGCCTGGCGGTCTGGCAGCGCGTCGGCACCGATCTTCTGCCGCGCCACCTGGCGCGGATCGCCGCCGGCGTGATCGGCCTCGATGCGCTGCCCGCCACCCTCCACGCCCTGATCGCCGGAACACACACCGGCCGCACGCTGGTGCGCATCCATGATGACGAACGCTGAAGACCTGAATGCCCCGCCGCGCCAGCGGCTGCTGGCCGTGAGCGCCGCGATGCTCGACGCGCTGTATGCGCCCGAGGCGGTGCAGGTGCTCTCGACGCTGCGGCCCGCGGACATGCGCCCCGGCGGCGCGCGCGTGCCGGGCACTTCCTATGAACTGGAGGTGGCCAACGCGGCCCGCGCGATGCGTGGCCTGCTGGCGCTGCGTGGCGCGCAGGCCGATGCGCTGCTGCAGGCGCTGGCCGAGGCGGACCAGGCCGCGCGCTACGCGGTGCTGGCCGGGCAGGCGCCGCCGACGCTGGCCTCGCTGTATCCGCACTGCACGCACGACATCGCGTTGCCCGCCGGTGAATCGCTCGAGGCCGCGTTGACGGCATTGAATGACGCCGGCGAGAAATTGCTGACCCCCGGGCAGGCGCGACGCATCACCGCGCTGTGCGAGAAGGTGCGCGCCGAGCCGGCCGCGCTGGATGCAATGCCCGTGCAGCAGTATGTGGCCGGCTTCGTGCGCAACACGCCGTGAGTGTGGATGGCGGGCGTGGTGACGCCGCGGAGGACGGCGGCCCGCTGCTCACCCGCGGCGCTGCCGGCTTCGGGATCGCGCTCACGCCGACGCAGGTGGCGCAGCTGCTGCGCCTGGTCGATGAGCTGCTGCGCTGGAACAAGGCCTACAACCTGACCGCGATCACCGCGCGTGCGGACATCCTCACGCATCACCTGCTCGATTCGCTGGCCGCGCAGCCGGATCTTGCCGGCAAGACGATCGCCGATGTGGGCACCGGGGCAGGGTTCCCCGGCCTGCCGCTGGCCATCGTGAATCCCGATCGCCAGTTCACGCTGGTCGATGCGGTGGACAAGAAGCTGCGCTTCGTCGCGCATGCGGCGCGCGAGCTGGGGCTGTGCAATGTCGCGACATTGCACGGGCGCGTGGAGCAGCTGCGTCCTGCCGCGCCGTTCGACACCGTCATCGCGCGCGCCTTCGCGCCGCTGCCGCGCATGCTGGGCTGGATCGCGCCGCTGTGCGGGCCCGGCACGCGCGTGGTGGCGATGAAGGGGCGCTGGCCGCCGGGTGCCGATGCGCTGGACGAGGCCGCACCGATGCCCGCAGGCTGGCAGATCGTCACCGCGCGCCCCATCCAGGTGCCGGGACTGGCCGCGGCGCGCCACCATGTGCTCCTGCATCGCGCTCCGTGACGGGGGGATGCCGATTCCCTAGACTGCCGGGCTTCCATGAAACGCATCATCGCCATCGCCAACCAGAAGGGCGGGGTCGGCAAGACCACCACGGCCGTCAACCTCACCGCCTCGCTGGCGGCCACGCGGCGGCGCGTGCTGCTGGTCGACCTGGATCCGCAGGGCAATGCCACGATGGGCTGCGGCGTGGAGAAGAATGGCGTCGAACTCGGCAGCTGCGAGGTGCTGCTGGGAGAGTGCACCGCCGACCAGGCCATCGTGCCGGTACCGGCTGCGCAATTCGA
Organism: uncultured Steroidobacteraceae bacterium; assembly: GCA_964632365.1. Classification (GTDB taxonomy): domain Bacteria; phylum Pseudomonadota; class Gammaproteobacteria; order Steroidobacterales; family Steroidobacteraceae; genus ZC4RG30. The sequence goes on along the minus strand of CAZWDR010000064.1, from coordinate 737 downwards.
CCTGCTGCCCGCGAACCAGGATCTCACCTCCGCCGAGGTGCGCCTGCTGGCCACCGACGAAGGCCGCGAGGCGCGGCTGCGCGAGGCGCTGGCGCCGCTGCGCGCGCGCTATGACCTGATCCTCATCGACTGCCCGCCGTCGCTGAACATGCTGACGCTGAATGCGCTGGTGGCCGCCGATTCGGTGATCGTGCCGATGCAGTGCGAGTACTACGCGCTCGAGGGACTCTCGGCGCTGACGCAGACCATCGAGCAGGTGCGCGAGGCGGTCAATCCCGGCCTGCACATCGAGGGCATCCTGCGCACGATGTTCGACCCGCGCGCCAATCTTTCGAACGAGGTCAGCGGACAGCTGATGCAGCACTTCGGCGACACGGTGTTCCGCACCGTGATCCCGCGCAACATCCGCCTGGCCGAGGCGCCGTCGTTCGGCAAGCCGGTGCTGCTGCACGACAAGGATTCGCGCGGCGCGCTGGCCTATCTCGCACTGGCCGGCGAGATGATCCGGCGCGAGGAAGAGAAGCTGCGCATGCCGGATGATGCGCCCGGTGATGCCGCCGGTGCGCCGGCGGCCGACACCACCGACGTGCCCTCGACGCCTGCATCACGGGGAGCGCGATGAGCGAGAAGAAACCCAAACCTGCACTGGGTCGCGGCCTGGCCGACCTGCTTGGCGCGTCGAAGGCCCGCGCGCATGCGCCGGTGAAGCCGGTGCCGGTGATGCCGCCACCCGGCGC
>CAZWDR010000063.1:10025-16298 GCA_964632365.1 uncultured Steroidobacteraceae bacterium | reverse complement strand
TCGAACTGTTCACGCGCGCGCATCCCGAAGAGGAACTGAAGACCAGCGGGCTCGGGATCGGCCTTGCGTTGGCCCGCCAGCTGGTGACGCTGCACGGCGGCACGCTCACCGTCGACAGCGCCGGCACGGGACATGGCAGCGAATTCATCGTCGAACTGCCGGTGCGGCGCCCCGCTGGCTGAAAGTTCCTATCGCGCGGCGGCGGCGACGGGTTCCACCGGTGCGGCGAGGATGGACTGCAGCGTGTCGAGATCCGCCGGCTTGACCAGATGATGGTCGAATCCGGCCTCTTTGGTGCGACGCCGATCCTCACTCTGCCCCCAGCCGGTCAGCGCCACCAGCCGCAGCCCCGCCAGGCGTTCATCCTCGCGCATGCGCCTGGCCACTTCGAGGCCGTTCATGCCAGGCATGCCCAGGTCCAGCAACACCACGCCGGGACGGAACTGCGGCGCGCGCTCCAGTGCGGCGGGACCGTCATGCACGACCTCGACCTCGGCGCCCAGCGCCGTCAGCAGCAGGCCCAGGGCCTCGGCCGCATCCCGGTTGTCGTCGACCACCAGCACGCGCGCCAATGCCGCATGGGCCGCATCGCCCCGCACCTCCGGCGGGTTCCCCGCCGATCCGGCCGGCTCGGCCAGCGGCAGGCGCACGCGGAACTCGCAGCCCCGGTCGACCCCATCACTGCGCGCCTCGATGCTGCCGCCATGCAGATGCACCAGCGTCCGGGCCAGGGTCAGGCCGATCCCGAGTCCGCCCTGCGCGCGCATGCCGGTGTTGACCTGCGTGAACATGCTGAACACGCGCTCGAGCATGTGCGGCGCGATGCCCTCGCCGTTGTCCTTCACGCACACGAGCGCATCGGAACCGTCGCGCCCCAGCCTGACCTCGATGCGGCCACCTGGCGGCGTGTACTTCGCGGCATTGTTGAGCAGGTTCGCGAACACCTGCGCCAGCCGCATCGGGTCGGCGATGATCTGCAGGTCATCCGGCTGCATATCCAGTTCCAGCCGGTGCTGTGCCGCCTCGATCAGTGGACGCCCGGTCTCGATGGCATTGCGCACGATGTCTGCCAGGGACACGCGCTCGCGCTGCAGCTCGATCTTGCCGCGACTGATGCGCGACACCTCGAGCAGGTCATCGACCATGCGCACCATGTGGGCCACCTGGCGCTCCATCATGTCCGTGACCCGCCCGAGCGCCGGGTCCGCCTTGCTGGCGACGCGGAAGATGTGCAGGGAATTGCGGATCGGAGCCAGCGGATTGCGCAACTCGTGGGCGAGGGTCGCGAGGAACTCGTCCTTGCGGCGATCCGCATCACGCAGGTCCGTCTCGGCGATCTTGCGCTCGGTGCAATCCTCCACCACGGCCACCGCGCGCATGCCCGCGCCATCGGTGACCCGGGCGATCGACAACGTGATGCGCGCCCAGATCAGCTGGCCTTTCTCGTGCACCAGACGCCGTTCGACCGTCGCGCTCTCCACTTCGCCCCGGAACACGTCGCGCAGGATCCGCTCGATGTCGGTGCGATCCTCGTGATGCGCGAGCGCGCCGAACTCGAGACCCGTGAGGCGCCCGCGCGGCGCGCCCAGCAGCTCGCACAATGCGTCATTCACAAGCGTCAGCTCGCCACCGGGCCTGAGCTCGGCGATTCCCACCGCGGCGTTGCTGAACAGCGCCTTGAGGCGGCTTTCGCTGTCCCCGAGCGCCCGCGCTGTCGCGTCCAGTTCCTCCAGGTGCAGACGCGCCTTGTACTGGCGGTGGCGCGCCCGCAGGGCGGTGTGTGCGGCGGTGGTCAGCGCCGCCACGCGCACCGGCCGCTCCAGCACCGTGACATTGCCGAGCGTGCGCAGCGCGCCCTGCACCGTGGAGGAGTCGGCGCCCGTGCGGGCCAGCAGAAGAATCGGCAGGTCCGACCACGGTGGTTGCCGGCCCAGCAGGTCGGACAGGGCCTGCAATGCCGGCTCACCCGGGAGTGACTCCTCGGCGAGCAGCAACGCACCGGCACCCTGGCTGGTCTCCTGCAGCAGTTCGCTCAGGTCAGCGCAGGCGTGCGAGACAATGCCGGCATCGGCCAGCACGCTGCGGGCGAGCTGCGCATCGCGCGGAGTCGGCGCCAGCAGCAACATGCGCCTTTCCGGGTGGGAGGCCGCGGCGCTCACCCTGCGCCGTTCTCGGCCGGCAGGTTCGCCTCGGTGGGCACGCCGGTCAGCACGCCGCGGAAGTTCCGCAGCGTGTCACCCACGCGGATGCCGCCGCCGGGCTCCAGACGGAACTCGCGGATCGAACGCTCGTGTGGCCCGCCGCGTTTTTTCACCACCGAGATGGCCTGGCGCACCTCGCCGCGGTTCTCGAAGTAACGCAGCATCACCACCGCGTCGGCCAGGTAGCTGGCATCCACCGGCGCCTGCATGTGCGCACCGACCAGGCCATGGTGCGCGCCGACCAGCAGTGTCGCCACACCCCGCTCGCCCAGGTACATCAGCAGTTCATGCAGGTGGATGGTCAGGAAGCGCTCGCCGGGCATCGCATTGAGATAGCCGTTGAGGCTGTCGATCACGATGCATTCGGCACCGTCGGCCACCACCTCGCGGATGGTGTGCACCAGCTCGCCCGGGGTGAGCTCGGCCGGATCGACCTGCCGCACCTCGACCATGCCGTTGTCCACCGCGGCGGACAGCGGGATGCCGAGCCCTGCGGCGCGGGCGAGCAGGGACTGGCGACTCTCGTCGAACACGAACATGGCGGAGCGCTGGCCGCGCCCGGCGCATGCCGCGACGAACTGCGCCGCCAGCGAGCTCTTGCCCGTGCCGGCGGCGCCAACAATCAACGTGCTGGTCCCGCGCTCGATGCCACCGCCCAGCAGCTGGTCGAGCGTGTCGAGGCCCGTGGACAGTTTCTGCGCGGGCACCTCACGGCGATGCTCCGAGGCGACCAGTCGTGGGAAGACTTTCAGTCCGCCTGTGGCGAGCACGTAGTCGTGATAGCCGCCGCGGAACCGGCGGCCGCGGTGCTTGATCACGCGCAGCCGCCGCCGGTCGCTGCCGTATTCGGGCAGCAGCTGTTCGAGCGCGATCACGCCGTGCGCGATGCTCTGCACCTGCAGGTCGGGCGCCGCGGTGGTCAGGTCATCCAGCAGCATCACCGTGCAGTTGCGACCGCGGAAGAACTGCTTCAGCGCCAGCAGCTGGCGGCGGTAGCGCAGCGAGTCGCCGGCCAGCAGCCGCAGCTCGGACAGCGAGTCGACGACGAGACGTCTCGGCTTGAGGCGTTCCACATCCATCAGGATGGCGCGCGTGGTTTCGGACAGCTCCACCTCGGCCGGGTGGAACATCGTGTATTGCTCGGCCGGCTGCAGGATCTCCTCTGGCGGGACCAGTTCGCGGATCGTCACACCGGCGGTATCCCAGCCGTGCGAGCGCGCCATCGCCCGCAGTTCGTCCTCGGTTTCGGACAGCGTGACATAGAGCACCGGTTCCCCGTGGCGCACGCCTTCGAGCAGGTACTGCATCGCCAGCGTGGTCTTGCCGGATCCGGGCACGCCCTCGAGCAGGTAGACCCGATTCGGCGTGAAGCCACCGTCCAGGATGTCGTCGAGCCCCGGAATGCCGGTGGGGGATGAGTCGGTGTGCGCGGTCTCGGTTGGCTTGGTCGCGGTCGGCTTGGTCTGGGGCATCCCGTTCGGTCCTTTGGTTGGAGGAGGCTTGCGGTGACGGGCAACGCATGACCACCCCGCTGTATGGATTGTCCTGAAATGCCGGAGTCCCGGATGCGGTGCCGAGGCCGTGGCAGTCCCAGAGTTTTCCCGACTTCCTGTAAGGGTTCACTGACACCAGCGCGAGCCGCCACGAATACGAACCAGGCTCGGCGGGGTGCATCCGTCAAATCCTACACACTGGGGCGCGCTCGCCGGATTGCCGCAGGCACGGGCCCGTAGGACGCTGGATCCAAACAGCCAGAGGTCACGACATGGCAGTCCGCTCCTTCGCCTCCGTCAGCATTTCCTTCGGCCTGGTGAACATCCCGGTGGATGTGTACTCCGCCGAGGTCAGCACGAGCCGCATCTCCTTCAACCTGCTGCACGCCAAGGACGGGGCGCGCGTGAAGCAGCAGTACATCTGCGCGCTGGATGGCGAGGTGGTGGAACGCTCGGAGATGGTCAAGGGCTATGAATATGAAAAGGACCGCTACGTGCTGTTCAAGCCGGAGGAGATCAAGGCGCTGGAGGAAGCCGGCACGAAGATGGTGAACATCACCGAGTTCGTGCCGCTGGACACGGTGGACCCCGTCTATTTCGACCGCACCTATCTGCTGGCTCCATCGAAACATGGCGCGAAGCCTTACGCGCTGCTGAACGAGGCGATGCGCCAGACCGGCCTGTGCGCCATCGGGCGCTGGGCGGCGCGCGGCCGTGAATATGTGGTGGTCGTGCGTCCCGTGGAAGGCGGCATGGCCATGCACCAGCTGTACTTCAAGGACGAGGTCCGCACCATCCGTGACATCCCGATGGGCGACGCGCCGGAACTGTCCCCGGGCGAACTGAAGCTCGCCAAGGCCCTGATCGAGCAGACCACCGAGAAGCGCTTCGATCCGGATGAGTTCCACGACGAGTTCCGCGCGCGCGTCGAAGCGGCCATCGAGAAGAAGGTCCGCAGCGGCAAGGAGATCTCGCATTTCGAGGCACCCGAAGCCACCGCGGGCGACAGTGGCAACGTGGTGGACCTGATGGGCATCCTGCAACGCAGCCTCAACCGCACGGCCGGCACTGCGGCCGGCACCGGTGCATACACCGGCGCAGGAGCGAAGGGCGCCGCCCGCAAGCCACCCAAGCGTGTCACCACGGCGAAGTCGCGCACGAAGACCTCCAGGAGCGCCTGACTTGCAGCAGTTCGGGACTGCGGAAGTCTCGCGCCTCACCGGCATCCCGGTGACTGCCGTGCGCGCAATGGTGCGCGCGCGTTACGTGTCGCCGGCGCGCGGACCGCGCTCCTCGCTGCGCTTCTCGTTCCAGGACCTGGTACTGCTGCGCACCGCGCGCGGACTGCTGGCCGCGCGCGTGCCACCGCGCCGCATCGGCGCCGCGTTGCGCGCGATCCGCGCGCAGATTCCCGCCGATCCCCCGGCAGGGGGCCTGTCGGTCACTGCGGCGGGTGATCGCATCGTCGTGCACGAGGGCGGTGGCAAGCGCGATGTGCTGACGGGCCAGCTGCTGCTGGCGCTGGAGGTGCGCGTCGACGGCGGCAACATCCAGCTCATCGACTCGGCGGCGGCAGGCAAGGGGCGCGACGCGCCCGCCGACGGCGATGAATGCACCCGGCAGTTTGAATCCGCGCTGGCGATGGAAGACTCCGACCTCGACGGTGCCGTGGATGCCTACCGCGCCTGTGTCGCCCGTCATGCCCATCGCGGCGCGGCGGCGAACCTGGGACGCCTGCTGCACCTGCAGGGCCGCATCTCGGAAGCGGTGCAGGTGTACCGCAGCGTTGAAGACCCGGACGCAGACGTGCTCTACAACCTGGGCGTGGCGCTGGAGGACCTCGGCAACGCCGGCGAGGCGATCGCGGCCTATGCGGCAGCCATCGCGCTCGAGCCGGACAATGCCGATGCGCATCACAACATCGCGCGTTTGTACCAGGAGGCCGGCGATGGCCGTCGCGCGCTGCGTCACTGGAACGCCTGCCGCCGCCTGACCCAGGCGCGTCCCGGCACCGGAGAAAGCCCGTCGTGACCGGCCGTGCGAGCCTTGGGACATGAATGCACGCAGGCCGCAGGCCCGGATCATCGCGAAGGTGCCGCTGCACCAGGGTTTCCTGAAGGTCAGCCGCTATACCTTCGAGGTGCCCCGCCACGCGGGCGAGCGGCACCAGATCGACCTGGAGCTGATGGAGCGCGGCCATGCCGTCGCGGTGCTGCCCTATGACCCGGTGCGCGACGAGATCGTGCTGGGCAACGAGTTCCGGCCCGGCGCGCTGGTGGCCGGCGACTATCCCTTCCGCGACCAGCTGTTCGCCGGCGGCATGGACCCCGGGGAATCCGCGCTGGATGCCGCCGCGCGCGAGCTGCGCGAGGAAGCCGGCCTCGTCCTGCGCGACCCGCGGATCATCCACCCGGGCCTGTACGTGAGCTCCGGCGGGACCAGCGAGAAGATCGCGCTGGTCTTTGGCCTCGTCGATGCCGCTGGCGCGCAGGGCGCAATCCATGGCAGCGATCCGAAGGAAGATGTGCTGAGCGTGGTGAGGCCGGCGGCGCAATTCATCGAGCAGGCGCACCACGGCG
>CAZWDR010000063.1:4071-9925 GCA_964632365.1 uncultured Steroidobacteraceae bacterium | reverse complement strand
GTGCTGAGCGTGGTGAGGCCGGCGGCGCAATTCATCGAGCAGGCGCACCACGGCGGGATCGACGACTGCAAGACGCTGATCGCCGCGCTGTGGTTCGCGCGGCACCGCGATTCCATCCGCCAGCAGGTCTGAGCTTGCGGGCGCCGGCTTCCGCCGGCCTCGATCACCCCCGGATCACCTCGAGCAGCTGCTCGAACTCCACCGGCTTCACCAGGTGCGCATCGAAGCCGGCCGCGTTGGCCTGCACCACATCCTCAGGCTGGCCATAGCCGGTCAACGCCACCAGCCGCGCGGTGGTCCCGGCGCCGCGCAAGCGTCGGGCCACCTCATAACCGCTCATGCCGGGCAGACCGATGTCGAGCAGCACCAGGTCCGCGCAGATGGCGTCCGGCATTGCGAGGGCGGCCTCGCCATCATAGGCGACCTGCACCGCGTGGCCATGCAGACGCAGCAGCATCGACAGCGAGTCGGCGGCATCGCGGTTGTCGTCGACGACGAGCAATCGCCGCGGCGGCATGGCCGGCGCCGCTTCGCGGTCTGCCTGCGCGACGGGGGCATCCACCAGCGGCAACCGGATCAGGAAGCGGGAGCCCCTGCCCGGCCCCGCGCTGCTCGCGCTGACCGAACCTTCGTGCATCTCGACCAGCCGCCGCACCACCGAAAGCCCGATGCCAAGGCCGCCCTGGGCGCGGTCCAGCGAGCGCTCGCTCTGCACGAACAGGTCGAAGATCGTCGGCAGCAGCTCGTCTGACATGCCGATGCCATCGTCCTGCACGGTCACGACGGCCTGCCCCGCCTCCTGCGACAGTCCGACCTCGATGGTTCCGCCGGTGTCCGTGTACTTGGCCGCATTGCCCAGCACGTTCGAGATGCACTGCACGAGTCGGGCGCGATCGCCCAGCACATGGAGGGTCGGCAGATGCGCCGGCCGCAGCAGCGTGTGGTTCTTTTCTGCCATCAGCGGCTCGACGCTCTCCAGCGCCTGCGCCAGCACCGCCGCCAGGTCGAGCACGTCGCGCTGCAGCTGGATGCGACCCTGCGTGATGCGCGACACGTCCAGCAGGTCATCCACCAGCCGCGCCAGCTGCCCAACCTGGCGTTTCACCACGCGCAGCGTCGAATCGACGCGCGCATCGCCGCCGGGCACGATGTGCGGCAGCAGCTCGCTCGCGGTACGGATCGGGGCGAGCGGGTTGCGCAATTCATGGGCCAGCATCGCGAGGAACTCATCCTTGCGCCGGTCGCTCTGGCGCAGGGCCTCCTGTGCTTCCTGCAGCGCCACCAGGTGATCGCGCAGCTGGAACTGTCGCTGCCGGGCGCGCAACGCGCTGTGGATCGCGCTGACCAGCGAGCGCGTGGGCGCGGGACGCTCCAGCAGCGTGACGTTGGTCATGCGATCGACGACGCGCGCCACTTCCGGCGGCACCTCGGCCGAACCCAGCAGCAGCACCGGCAGGTCAGACCACGCCGGCTGGCGCAGCAGTGCTTCGAGGATCTGCGCGCCGCCCGGCGGCGCCAGCGCACTGTCGGTGAGCAGCAGCGCGCCGGTACCGAGGTCGATCTCTGCCGCGGCCTGCTGCGGCGTCGCGCAGAGCAGCGTGACAATGCCCGTGCGATCGAGGATTGCCTGCACCACTTCCCCATCGCGCCGGGTAGCCGGAACCAGCAGCACGCGCTGCTCCTCCGCGCGGCCCCGCGAGACATTCATGCCAGCGGCGTACCGGTGGCCGCGGCTGCCGCCGGCCCGGACTCGGTCGGAACGCCGGTGAGGATGCCCCGCAGGTGCAGCACCGGCCCGCTGAGGTGGATGCCGTCTGCATCGAACCAGATCTCCCGGATCGCACCCTCGTGGCGTCCGGTGCGTTTCTTCAGCGCCGAGATGGCCCGTTTCAGGCCGCCCCGGTGCTCGAAATAGCGCAGCACCACCACCGTGTCGGCCAGGTAGCTGGCCTCGACCGGCGAGCTCATCGTCGAGCCCATCAGACCGGCCTGCGCCACCACCAGGAAGGTCGCGACGCCGCGGTTGTTCAGGTAGGAGAGCAGCTCGTGCAGCTGCGCAGTCAGGTAGTGGTCCTGCGGCATCGAGTTCAGATAGCCGTTCAGGCTGTCGATGACGATGACGCGGGCGTTGTCCCGCTCCACCGACTGACGCACCAGCGACACGAACTCACCCGGGGAGACCTCGGCTGGATCGAGCTGGCGCAGCAGCAGCTGGCCCGGGCCGATGCCCTCGCTGAACTGGATGCCGATTCCCCGGCACCGCGAAAGCAGTGCCGCGCGCGTCTCGTCGAACATGAACGCGGCAGCATGATCACCGCGATGCGTGGCGGCGGTGGCGTACTGGATGGCAATGGTGGACTTGCCGGAACCCGGCGGCCCCACCAGCAACGCGGTGGTGCCGCAATCGATGCCGCCGCCCAGCAGCTCGTCCAGCGCCGGCACGCCGCTCGCCAGCACCGAGGCCCGGTAGTCGTGCACATGCTCGGCGGCGACCAGCCGCGGGTACAGCGTGATGCCGCCCTGCTCGATGCGGAAATCATGGAAGCCGCTGACGAAGTTGCTGGCGCGGAACTTGCGCACCTGCAGCTGCCGCCGCAGCTGCCCATAGGTGGGCGTCTCGGATTCGAGGCTGATGACACCATGGGCGATGCTGTGCAGCTGCATGTCCGCGCCTTCGGAGGTGCGGTCGTCGAGCATCACGACCGTGCACGCGCGGCCGAGGAACAGCTGCTTCAAGGCCAGGATCTGGCGCCGGTACCGCAGCGACTGCTGCGACAGCAGGCGCAGGTCCGAGAGCGAGTCGAGCACCAGCCGGCTGGGGCTGTGCGCATCCAGCGCTGCGACGAGGTTGCGCGTCAGCTCGTTCAGGTCCACTTCGGAGGCATGCAGCATCGTCAGCTGCGCATCGTGCTGCAGCGCGCGCTCATCGACGATCAGCTCGACGATGTCGATGCCGTCGAGGCTCCAGCCATGCGACGCGGCGGATGCGCGCAGTTCCAGCTCCGTCTCGGACAACGTCACGTACATGCAGCGGTGGCCGGACCGCACGCCTTCCATCAGGAACTGCATCGCAAGCGTGGTCTTGCCCGCACCCGGATTGCCGTCCACGAGGTACATGCGCTCGGCGATGAGTCCGCCGAACAGCACCTCGTCCAGCCCCGGGATGCCGGATCGGCAGCGGCCAGGCTTCATCCCCATGATGGTCCCCCCGGGCGACACGCCCGATGCGTCAGGGTATCGCGTCGGACGCGACCGGAACAGGAAGGATGGGCCTAGAATTCCCCCGGGGGACCCGCGCCGCACACGTCGCGCTGCGCGATCACAACAAGAGGAGTCATCATGTCGATTCAACGTTCCGCAGGATCCAGGGCCGTGGCGGCCGCCGTGGCCCTGCTTGCATTGGCCGCGTGCAGCCGCGCTCCGGACGCCAACGATGTTGCCTGCGACCGGCAGTGCCTGATCGATGCCACCAATGGCTATCTCGCCGCGCTCGTGGCGCAAGACCCTTCGCAGGCGCCGCTGGCCGATGACATCGTCTTCGTCGAGAACATCCGCAAGATGCGCCCGGGCGAGGGCCTGTGGCAGACCATCGTGAAGGGACCGGACGCGTTCAGCATCATCGTGCCCGATGCGATCAACCAGAGCGCCGGCTTCCTGGGGATGATGACGCAGATGGCCGCACCACCTGCACCACAGGGCCTCTCGCCCGAGCAGCGCGCGCAGTTCGCCGCCAGCACGCCGCACTCGGAGCAGCCGGTCATCGTCGCCTTCCGGCTGAAGTTCGACGACGAAGGCCGCATCAGCGAGGCCGAGCACCTGCTGTCTGGCGTGCGCGAGGAGCAGCTGGTGAACCTGCAGACGCCGCGCCCCGGCATCTTCACCGAGATTCCCGAAGCGCAGCGCCTGTCGCATGCGGAGCTGATCCGCATCGGCGAGTCCTATTACGACGCGCTCGATGACAACAACGGCGAGCTGACCCCGTTCGCACCGGATTGCCAGCGCCATGAGAACGGCATGATCACCGCCGGTGGTCCGCCCCGCAACGCACCGGCCATCCCGGGCACCGCTCCCACGCCGCAGGTATCGCGCGACTGCCGCGAGCAGCTCAACAGCAACACCTTCCAGTACGTCGACCGCATCGACAACCGCCGCGTGTTCGCCGCGGATCCGCAGACCGGTCTGGTGATGGGCCTCTCGCACTTCCGCCATCCCATGGACAACCTGCCCTACCAGGTGAAGGCGATGGACGGAACGATGATCGAGCGCAACAAGGACAACCTGACCTTCGCGCCCTTCGACCTGCCGGCCGCGCACATCTACAAGATCGGGCCGGACGGCCTGATGCACGAGATCGAGGCGATGGGTTTCACCGCACCCTACAACTCGCCCACCGGCTGGGAGTAAGTCCGGCCGCCATGGCCTGCCGGCGCGCGCCGGCAGGCTTTCATCGCCAGTTGGCGTTGCGGCTCCAGTAGTCCACGCTGCGTCGATAAGCTGCGTGTTCCAGCGGCACACCCGAGCCGCCCTCCCCGACACCCAGCGCATTGCGCATCATCGTGACCGGGGCCATTGGGATCTCCTGCGGTTCGCTGGTGTACAGGCAGCCCACCACGCCCCAGTCCGCATCGATCCGCGTGCCTTCCTTCTCCAGCTGCGCGCGGCTGTAGAGGATCGCGATCAGGTAGTCGGCCACCGGCGGCTCGACGCCCTCGAACCATCGCACCAGCACCGGCAGCTCGGTGGCATGACGCGCCTCATAGCCGCTGCGCAGCAGGTGGCGGTTGGCGTCGGTGACCGGCGCGGTCAGGCAGCGGGTGGAGGTCCAGTTGCGGTGCACGTGCAGCGTGCAGAACGGCGCATAGCCGGGCAGCACCCGGTATGGCGCCTGCTCGTTCAGGTGCCGGATGAAGGCGTCGGCGCTGATGTCCTGGATGGTGTTGCGCCGGCGCTGTCGCGGAAACAGCCGCGGCAGCGCGAAGTCCGTCATCGCGATGGTCATGGCACGCGCCGTCGGCTGGCAGCGCTACGCGGCGGCCGAGGCGGGTTCGGCCGTGGGTGACGCCAGGCCACCCAGGGATTCCATCAGGTCATCCAGCAGCGACGACAGCTCGCCGCTCATCACGGTGAAGTCGATGTCGAACTGCTCCTGCGGATCCACGTCCTGCGCTTCATCCTCCGCCGCTTCCATTTCCAGGAAGTCCACACGCTTCACCTGCAGCTTGTCGGTGAGCACGATGGACACCCGGCCGTTCCAGGTCAGGCCCAGGCGCGTGACGACGAAACCCCGCGCCAGATGCTGGCGCACCTGGGCATGGTCGAAGGCATGCCGCGTATGGCGGATCGTGGCGCGCGAACCATCGCCGGCCTGCAGCTCCAGATCGTCGTCGATGCTGAAATGATGGCTGGCCTCACCGGCCGTCAGCCACGCGGCCATCGCCACCCGCGCCGAGCGCACGGTGTCGACCCCGGTGGCGGCGAAGCTGCCCAGCGTGTCGCGCAGCGTTTCGACCACTTCCTCGGCACGCGCCACGCCGGCGGCATCCACCACCAGCCAGCCGTGCGCCCGGTCGATCCACGCATGCGTGACGCGGCGCTTGACCAGCGCGCGCGCACGCAGCTCCTCGGCCACGCGCAGCTTCAGGTCGCGCATCTGCTTGCGGCCCACGGGGAAGCCCTGCTCGGCCGCGATCTCGACCGCACGGTCGGCCGCTACCTGGCGGATGACCGTGGCGGGCAGCAGCTTCTGTTCCACGCCCAGCGCGATCAGCTGGTGGTCCCCGATGGTATGCAGCAGTCGCCCGGTGGGGCCCACCGGTACCCAGCCGCGGCTGGTCATGTCGAAATGCCCGCAGGG
>CAZWDR010000063.1:0-3971 GCA_964632365.1 uncultured Steroidobacteraceae bacterium | reverse complement strand
CCGCGCCGGCCCTCGCATCCGCCGGCGTGATCAAGCTGGAGTGCACCGGCACCAGCCCCGCCGGCACGAAGCAGACCATCGCCGTCAGCTATGACGATGTCGAAGGCTGGGTGGATGACAACGGCACGACGCGCCTGCGCGATGGCGTCAGCGCCTATTACCTGAAGGGCATCAAGGTGATGGTGGACAAGGAAACCATGGAGTACGCCACGCGCGAGACCACCGCGGGCGAGAAGTTCAAGGGCACCTGCCGCCGCGTCGAACCGAAGGCCTGACACCCGGCCGACCGACCTGCCGAAGCCCCGGTCGCCGGGGCTTTTCTGTTGCGCGCCGCTTTCTCTTGCCCGGCGCGGAAGCTTCGCTTGATGAGCGTTGGACTGCGTGCGGCGCGGGGCTAGTCTCGGACGAATTCATCCGGAGACGCCCATGCGGAACATTGCTTCATCGCTGCTGCCAGGATCGGCCCGGCTGCTGCTGTTCGCCACCGCGGCACTGCTGCTGCAGAGCTGTGCGTCGGACCCCGTGCCGCTGCGCGACGAGGCGCCGCTGGTGCCGATCAAGGTGGCAGGTGCCCGCTGGATCGAGCTCTCGCCGGTGCTGGTCGCCGCGAACAGCTTCTATCCGCAGAAGATCGAGGTGCCCTCCGGCGGCGTGGTGAGCATCACCTCTGGCGCCGCGGACCTGGCCACCAATGCCGAGACCCAGCTGCTGCGCGAATCGGTGGCCAATCCCGACCTGCGCATCATCATGACGGTGTCGGAGAGCTTCTACCGACTGGTCGCGCGGCGGTCGTCCGGCATCAGCAAGCTGTCGGACCTGAAGGGCAAGCGCGTGCTGGTGCCGCGCCAGACCTCCGCCCATTACTACCTGGTGGCGATGCTGCGCAGCGCCGGCCTCACCGAACAGGATGTGACGCTGGTCAGCCCCGCGCGTCGGCCCCCGGCCGCCGGCGCCGGCGGCCAGCCCCCAGCGCCCGCCGCGCGGCCCAGCCGCTTCGGCATGGCCGAGGCCCTGGCCCGTGGCGAGGCGGATGTGATGGCGACCTTCGAGCCCGAACCGGAAGTGGCCATGCACCTGCTCGGCGACGACGGCATCGTGCTGCAGGATCGCAAGGTCTACCGCGAGGCCTTCAACCTGAATGCGCGCGCCTCGGACCTCGCGGACCCGGACAAGCGCCGCGCCATCGTGCGCTTCGTGCGCGCCGTCGCCGATGCCACGGCCGCGCTGAAGAAGGACCCGAAGCCCTACCTGCCGCATATCTCCAGCGTGCTGGGGTTCACCGAGGAACAGATCGGCTGGGGCTGGCCCGAGACGGAATTCCCGGTGCACATCATCCCCGACATGCTCGATGTGCTGGAGGTCGAGGAGCAGTGGCTGGCCAGCATCAGCGACCGCGCGCCACGCAGCCGCGCGGAACTGGAAAAGTTCATCGACCGCAGCGTGGTCGAGGAAGCACTCAGGCTGAAGTAGGACCCGCGCGCGCGCCGGGCGCGCACCCGGCCTCGCGCAGGATCCGCGCGATGACCTCGGGCACCGGCGCGTCGTTGCGCACGATCAGTGCATTCTCGTCCGGAGAGGGCACCTCGAGCGTGGCCAGCTGGCTTTCGAGCAGGCTGGCCGGCATGTAGGCGTGTTCGCGGCGTGCGATGCGCTGCCGGATCAGTTGCGGGTCATTGTCCAGGTGCACATACAGCACGGGCAGGCCCGTGCGTTCGGTGAGGTACTCGCGATAGGCCCGGCGCAGCACCGAGCAGGCGCCCACCGCGGTGCCGGCGGCGCGGGCGGCGCCGGCCAGCTGCGTCCCATAGTGCGCTAGCCACGGCCAGCGATCCTCGTCGGTGAGCGCAATGCCGGCGCGCATCTTGTCCACGTTGGATTGCGGGTGGTATCCATCGGCATCGAGGAACGGCACACCCAGCGCCTGCGCCAGCCCTTCGCCCACGGTGGATTTGCCGCTGGAAGACACGCCCATCACCACGAGGATGCGCGGCAGCGGGGACTGGCCATGGTCGTGCAGCGGGGTCACTCCCACGTGGTCGGCGTCGCGCCGCGATCCGGATGCTCCATCGGCACCACGCAGAAACGGTGGCCGGTGGGCGCTTCCATCACCCACCAGCTGCGCACCCATTCGACGCGCCGCGCGCCGAGTTTCTCGAGCCGGGCCAGCTCGGCTTCGATGTCGTCGGTCTCGATGTCCAGGTGCACGCGCGAGGGGTGCTCGACCTTCTGCACCTGCATGTAGATGCCGCCGGGCCCCTCGCCCAGGCGCGCATACAGCCCGAGGCCGCCGTCGTCCGGGTCGACGAGACCCACGCCCAGCGCCTGTGCCCAGAAGTCCGCGCGCTGCGCGGAAGATCGTCATGCTGGCTGTCGATGATGAATCCGGCCAGGCGGCTGCGATGGCTCATGGCACGCTCCTATGCGGGGTGGCCCCCCGATGCTCGCGCCCGCGCGGCGCGGAATCAACCGCCGTGATGTGGCCGATGCCGGCGCCTGCCCGGAAACGCGAGCGGCGAGGATCTCAGTAGCGCTTCGGCCCCTTGCGGTGCGCGGTCTTCGGGCGCTTTGCGGCCGCGCCTTCGCGCAGTTCCAGCGCCTGGCCGCGGATGCGCACCTGCGACAGCCGCTCGATGACCGCAGCCGGCAGCTGCGCGGGCAGCCGCACCGTGCTGTAGTCGGCGCGGATGTCCACGCCGTTGATCTGCGAGCCGGGCAGTTTCGCCTCGTTGGCGATGGCGCCGACGATGTGTCCGGGCTCCACGCCATGGCGCCGCCCCACGGCCAGCTGCCAGGTCTTCTGCTCGCCGTCGTCCTCGAACGCGAATGCCGCAGGATCCAGCGGCGGCAGCTGCGAGGTGCCATGCGGTCGCTCCTCGAAGCGCGCGTCATTGCGGGCGCGGCGGCGCGGCTCATCGTCGCCAGAGGATTCGCGTGCCGGTGCGTCGCGTCCCGGCGCATCGCGCCCCGGCGCATCGTTGCCGCGTGGCTGCACGGGCGATGCGCCCTCGACCAGCGAGGCGGCCGCGGCGGCAATGCTCAGCAGGTCCGCGCCGGTCTCCAGCGCGATCTCCTGCACCGCGGTGCGATAGAAATCCGACGGCGCGGCGGCCAGCGCCTCGCCGATGCGCGCCTTGAACTTCGCCAGGCGCCGGGTGTTCACGTCATCGACCGTGGGCAGCGACAGCGGCTCGATGGTCTGGCGCGTGGCGCGCTCGATCAGGCGCAGCAGGTTGCGCTCGCGCGGCGCAATGAAAAGGATGGCCTCGCCGCTGCGCCCGGCGCGGCCGGTGCGGCCGATGCGGTGCACATACGACTCGGTGTCATAGGGCACGTCGTAGTTCACCACATGCGTGACCCGCTCCACGTCCAGGCCGCGCGCGGCAACGTCGGTCGCGACCAGGATGTCGATCTTGCCGGCCTTGAGCTGCGCCACCGTCTTCTCGCGCAGCGCCTGCGGCACATCGCCATTCAGCGCCACCGCGGAGAAGCCGCGCGCCTGCAGGCGTTCGGCGAGGTCCACGGTGGCCTGCTTGGTACGCACGAACACCAGCATCGCATCGAAACTCGCCACCTCGACGATGCGCGTCAGCGCATCGAGCTTGTGCATGCCGCTGACCAGCCAGTAGGTCTGGCGGATGTTCGCGGCCGTGCCGCTCTTGCCCTTGATGACCACTTCGCGCGGCTGGCGCAGATGCCGCTGCGCGATGCGGCGGATGTTCGGTGCCATCGTCGCGGAGAACAGCGCCACCTGCTTCTCGGCCGGGGTCTGCGACAGGATGGCTTCCATCGCGTCGGCGAAACCCATTGCGAGCATCTCGTCGGCCTCGTCGAGCACCACGCAGTTGACGGCGTCGAGCTTCAGCGTGCCGCGCTCCAGATGGTCGATCAGCCGGCCGGGCGTGCCGACGATCACCTGCGGACCCCGCTTCAATGCGTTCAGCTGCGGCACATAGCTCTGCCCGCCATAGATC
>CAZWDR010000062.1:6096-16630 GCA_964632365.1 uncultured Steroidobacteraceae bacterium | reverse complement strand
GGTCAGGCGTGGCTGGTGAGGGCGTAGAAGCGAAGGGTGCCGTCCGGCTGCGCCAGCACCAGCCGGCGGCCATCGCCCGACCAGGCCAGCGTGCCGGCCGGCCCCTCGACCTGCTGCAGGTCCAGTGCGGCCAACGATGTCTTGCCGGGCCGCCACAACGCCACCAGGCCATCCCGCCCGGCGGAAGCCAGCAGCGCACCGCCCGGCTGGAAAACCAGCGATTCGAGGCGATCCTGGTGCGCATTGAGCTGCAGCGGCTCGCTGCCTTCGGGGCCCTTGCCGCCGAAATCCCACACCACGATGCTGCTCGCGCCACTGGAGGCCGTCGCCAGGTAGCGGCTGTTGCCACTCCAGCTCGTGTGCTCGACCTTGCCCTCGTAGCCACTCATGCGCGAGCGCTTGCGGTTGTTCAGGTGACGGAAGTTCAGCGTGCCATCGGCGAGGCCGCTGGCGGCGATGCGGTTGTCCGGCGACAGCGCGAGGGTCAGCGGAATGCCCTCGATGACGAACTGCTCGATGGTGCCGGTGTCGATGCGGTCCACATACAACGCGCCGTTGCCGGCGGCGAGCACCTCGTCCCGGCCCCGCCACGCCACATGCGACAGCGGCGTCTCGTGGCCCGCCAACGTGCGCAACGGCGCGCCGTCGCCATCGAACACCAGCACGTCGCGGCCCGCGGCAAAGGCCAGCCGCTGTCCATCCGCGCGCCACGCCAGGCCGGCCGGCCAGCGCGCGGAGCGGTGCAGCGCACGCGCGGGCGCGTCGGTCGCACGCAGGTCACGCAAGGCCACCGTGCCATCCTGCGCGGAGACCGCGAGCAGATGTCCCTTCGGCTGCCACGCGAGCTGCAGCACACCAGGCGGATGCTCGCCAATCTGCGCTGCGCTGCCACTGCCGGCGTCGATGCGATACAGCCGGCCTTCGCCGCCGCCCACCACCAGCGTCGCGCCATCCGGCGACCAGGCCAGGGCCGCAGGAAAATCATCGACGACCAACACTGATCCGGCGACGAGGCGCATCGACGCACTCATCGGCTTCAGGCCACGCAGCCGAGGAAGCCCGTGAGCAGGTCCTCGCGATCCAGTCCGCGGCCGATGAACACCAGCTGGCTTGCGCGCTGCGCGTCGCCCCATGGCCGGTCGGGCCGGCCGTCGAACATCATGTGCACGCCGTGGAAGATGTAGCGCCGGTCATCGCCCTTGATGTTCAGCACGCCCTTCATGCGCAGGATGTCCTCGCCATGCGCCTGCAGCAGCCACGACAGCCAGTCGTTGACCTTGCGTGCATCCAGCGGCCGCGTCTCCTCGATGCCAATGGAACTGATCTGCGCGTCGTGGTGATGCGTCGCGAATGCCAGCTCTGCGGCGGCCGCCTGCGGCATCTGCAGCCCGAACTCGGCCGGCGCATGCTCGACGAACAGCGCGTAGGCACCCGCCTCGGCGATGTCGATGCACCACTGACCGCCCATGCATTGCATGCCGAGCGCGAACGGCGCGGCGCCGGGCGCGAGGTGGTCGCCACTTTCGAGTGCGCGGGGCTTCTCGGCAAACGCGCGCACCGCCGGTTCGACCTGGGCGCGCAGGGCTTCGGCCGTCGGCGCCGGCAGCGGCAGCAGCGCGATCTTCAGCGCGCCATGGTCATGGCCGTGATGGTCGTGGCCGTGCGCATCGCCGCCGTGCCCGGCATCCTCATGGGCCTGCGCGTCCGCCGCGGCTTCGTCGTGCCCGTGCCCGTGCCCGTGTTCCCCGTGCGCATGTCCACCCGAATGCGGCCCGGCCGCGCGCAGGATGTTGCGCCCCGCAGGCAGCTGGTACGCACCGGCCCACTCGAACGGATACTGCGGCTCGAGAAAACGGCTGTCGAAGGCCAGCGCGCGATCCAGGTCGAACGCGCCGAGCCCCAGCACCACATCGACCGGCACCGCGGCATTCACCGCGCGATGGATCCGCGCGGTGCCGTTGATGCCACGGATGTGGCGCTCGATGCGCACCAGGTCCGCCTCGCCCACCAGGTCCGTCTTGTTCAGGATCACCACATCGGCGAAGCCGACCTGGATGGCGGGCTCCTTCAGCTCCTTCAGGTGCTGCTCGAAATGCCGCGCATCCACCAGCGTCACGATGGCATCGACGACGAACTGGTCGCGCAGGTCATCATCGAGGAAGAACGTCTGCGCCACCGGACCCGGGTCGGCCATGCCGGTGGTCTCGATCAGGACATGGTCGAACCGGTCGCGCCGCTTCAGCAACTGGCCCAGCACGCGGATCAGGTCGCCGCGCACCGTGCAGCAGATGCAGCCGTTGCTGGTCTCGAAGATCTCCTCTTCGGCACCGATGACGAGCTGGTGATCCACGCCCACCTCGCCGAACTCGTTCTCGATCACGGCGATGCGCTTGCCGTGCTGTTCGGACAGGATGCGGTTCAGCAGCGTGGTCTTGCCCGCACCGAGGAAGCCGGTGAGGACGGTGACTGGAATGCGTGCGTTCTGGTTCATGCGTGGCTCCCGGCGGCGGTGTCCATCTCCCAGACCGTGAGCGCGCAGTCGCGGTGCAGCCAGAAGCCGGCGCCCAGGTGGCGGAAGGATTTCTTCAGTTCGCGGCGATACCATGCGCCGCCGCGCAGGCTCACCGCAGGATCGGTGCGCGACTGGTCGCAGTTCTCTTCCCAGTCTTCTTTTGTCAGCACGCCGAAATACAGCAGGCCGCGGCACACGCGCGCAAGATTCGCCAGCGCCCGGCGCGTTTCCTTCGCGTCGAGGTATTGCAGCACGTCATAGCAGATCACCACGTCGTACTGCGTCCTGCGCGTGAAATCCTGGATGCCACCATGGATCCAGCCATAGCGGCGGCACAGATATTCGCTGACCTCGAGGCCCGTGTACGTGGCCTGCGGCAATGCGCGGCGCAGCGGCGCGCGCAGCAGGCCCACGCCGCAGCCCGCATCGAGGATGCTGCGCACCGGCAGGCCGATGTGTTCGGCCATTGCCGCGATCAGCCTTCCGCGCGCGTTCATTTCTGCGCGATTGGTCACGGCCGTGCGGGGATCGACGTAGAAACGCTGGTAGTAGGCCCGGTCAAACTGCTCTGTCATTCCATTACCATAGGCGGCATGTCCGCCCCTTCCCCTCGCGTCGGTTTCGTCAGCCTCGGCTGCCCCAAGGCCCTGGTCGATTCGGAGCGCATCCTGACGCAATTGCGCATCCGCGGCTACGAGATTTCGCCGTCCTACGAAGCCTCCGACCTCGTCGTGGTGAACACCTGCGGCTTCATCGACAGCGCCATCGACGAGTCGCTGGGCGCGATCGGCGAGGCCATCGATGCCAATGGCAAGGTGATCGTCACCGGCTGCCTCGGCGCGAACCCGCAGCGCATCCTCGATGCGCATCCGAAGGTGCTGGCCGTGACCGGTCCGCATGCCACTGACCAGGTGCTCGAGGCCATCCACCTGCACCTGCCGCGGCCGCATGATCCCTTCACCGACCTCGTGCCGCCGCAGGGCATCCGCCTCACGCCGCGCCATTATGCCTACCTGAAGATTTCCGAAGGCTGCAACAACCGCTGCAGCTTCTGCATCATCCCCGCGCTGCGCGGCCGCCTTGCCTCCCGCCCGCTCGATCAGGTGCTCGGCGAGGCGCAGCGGCTGGTGGCTGCCGGCGTCAAGGAGCTGCTGGTGATCTCGCAGGACACCAGCGCCTATGGCGTCGACCTGCGCTACCGTCCCGTGACCTTCGCCGGCGCCGAATACGAAACCCGATTCCTCGACCTGGCGCGCGCGCTGGGTGGCTTCGGCGTGTGGGTGCGCCTGCACTATGTCTATCCCTACCCGCATGTCGATGACGTGCTGCCGCTGATGGCCGAGGGCAAGGTGCTGCCCTATCTCGACATCCCGTTCCAGCATGGCAGCGCCAGCGTGCTCAAGCGCATGCGTCGTCCCGCCCATGCCGAGAACACACTCGATCGCATCCATGCCTGGCGCAAGGCCGTGCCCGATCTGGCGCTGCGCAGCAGCTTCATCGTCGGCTTCCCGGGCGAGACCGAGGCCGAGTTCGAAGAGATGCTGCAGTGGCTCGATGCGGCCAGCCTCGATCGTGTCGGCTGCTTCAAGTATTCCCCGGTCGACGGCGCCACCGCCA
Source organism: uncultured Steroidobacteraceae bacterium (assembly GCA_964632365.1). Taxonomy (GTDB): domain Bacteria; phylum Pseudomonadota; class Gammaproteobacteria; order Steroidobacterales; family Steroidobacteraceae; genus ZC4RG30. The sequence goes on along the minus strand of CAZWDR010000062.1, from coordinate 12,501 downwards.
ACGACCTGCCCGGCGCCGTGGCGCCCGAGGTGATGGACGAGCGCTACCAGCGCTTCATGGAGAAGGCCGCCACCATCTCGGCGCGGCGCATGGCCGCGAAGATGGGCACCACGATGACCGTGCTCATCGATGAAGTCGATGGCAGTCGCGCGATCGGCCGCGGCCCCGGCGATGCGCCGGAGATCGACGGGGTCGTGAACATCCGCAAGGCAAAGGGGCTGAAGGCCGGCGAGTTCGCGCGCGTGCGCATCACCGCGGCAGGCACCTACGACCTGGAAGCCGTTCCCGCCTGAGCATCGAGCTTCCGCGCCAGCGCCGCGCGCGTCGCCGTGTCGAACTGCACGCCGAACACCCCGGTGATGGCGCCCAGCGTCTCTGCGCTGCCCGCCAGCGTGCGACGGGTGGTGTGACCGGTGCGGTCATGGAAGGCAAGCTCCTGTCCACGCAGCGCGTGCCGGCCCTCCGGCGCTGCGCGTGACAGCACCAGCGCCTGCGTGAAGTGCGACGCCGGGTCCATGCACAGCTGGAAGTTCGCTGCCTCGAAATCCACCGGCAGCTGCGGCTGCAGGTCGAAGCGGTACATCGGCAGCCACTCGCCGCGGATGCGCACGGACAACAGCCGCTCATCGCCCAGGCGTGCAAGCCGGAACCAGTCGTCACCCACCTGCTGCGGTTCAACGCTGGCCATGTCGAGCGCGCCGCAGAGGGTCTGGCCGCCGAAGCCGACGTCCACCAGCCAGTGGCGATCTGCCACGTCCACGCGCAGCGCGCGATGCGTGCGCGGCGTGATCGCATCCTCGCCGCGCCCCCACAGCACCCGGCCAGCAAGATCGGTGACGGCGTAGCCCAGCGCCCGCAGCGCCTCGCCCAGCAGCAGGTTCTGCTCGAAGCACCAGCCACCGCGGCGCGCATGCACCAGCTTGGCGACCACGTCGTCCAGTGCGAGGCTGACGCGGCGACCGAGGAAGGCGTCGATGTTCTCGAAGGGGATCGCGTGCGCGTGGCCGTGCGCCAGCGTGGCCAAGCCCTGCGGCGACGGGTCTGCTGACGCCTCGAGTCCAATGCGACGCAGATAGTCCTGCAGTTGCGTCCGGCTCATCATGCCGGGCACACGGACGACGCCAGGGCCAGCTCCTCGTCCACCAGCCAGGCCCGCGACAGCTCGCGCAGCGCGCGCTCCGCGGACGACGCATCCTCATCGCCGGTTGCCGTGGCCAGGGCCCGTTCAATCGCGGCGCGAAGCGGACTGCCGGAAGGATCATCGCGAGGGACCGCGTCGGGCACCTGGACCTGCGTCCATGAGGCGCCGGCCTGGCGCCACACCGCGACGTTGCGCTGCATCGCAGGCGCGATGCCGAGGCCGATGCGGGCGCAGATCTCCCAGCCCCGTGTCATGCATGGCACGGTGCCGGGCGGCAGCGTGGACTCGAACGGTGCGCCCTGGTGGCGCGAGATGAGGGCACGCAGCACCCGCACATCGCCGATGGCGCCGAAGCCGAGCGATTCAAGTCGATCACACAGACGCCCGAGCAGCCGCACATCCAGCTCGCGTGCATGCGTGAGCGCATAGGCGATGTAGAGCAACTGCAATGGCGGCGCCTGCGGGGCATCGGCCAGGACCCGCAGCCGTGCCGGATCCACGCCAGCGTACCGTTCCATCAGGGCCAGCCGCGCGACCTCCGTCTCGCGATCCTCGCGATCGCCCGGTGCATGGACATGCGTGTGCGGAACGATCAGGACGGCGGCGCCAGCCAGATCAGGCCTGCCCTGCATGTCGATGTCTTCGACGCCATCGAGATAAACCTCCGTGCGGTAGCCGGGGACTGCCGGGACCAGCAGCTCCTGCCAGTACAGCGCCGCCCCCTGCTGCAGTGGTATGCCGAGGAGATGATGTCCGGGAACCAGCCCGCTCCAACCGACAGCGCCCCAGCTGCCGGAAGCGCTGCCCAGTTGCGTCGGTAGCGCTTCGGCTGCCGGGACCGAGTCGGCTTCCAGCCGGAGCAGGCGGCTGCCGTGCAGCAGGTTTTCTGTCACCTCCGCGCTGCCAGCGACCGACGGCGTCTCGCCCAGGAAAACCATCACGGCGGCCTGCGCATGCGCCGCTCCACGCGCCATGGCGACGCGCGCGGCCGCCGCGCCCTGCGCCTGCTCCATCCGGAAGGTCGATGTCGCCGGCATCGGTACCGGCGAAGAAAACGTCAGTGCCGGCTGTTCCACCAAACTTTGCGCCGGCACATTGACGCGCTGCTCCACCCGCTCGTCGCCAATCCGGAAACGCACCGTCAGTTCGCCGGCCGGCACGCTGACTTTGAGCGCACCGGTGCCGCGCGCAATCACTCCCTGGTCCGCGGACATGATGTCGATCGCGGCTCCGGAGTCGTTGGCGCGGACCTGCAGCAGATGGAGCCGGTTCTGCGCAGCGCCACCCGCGCCGGCGCCCACGCCGGCGCTCATGGAGCCGAAAGACGGCGGGCGCCGGCGCGGCCGCGCGGGCATCGCTGCCGGAATCGCAGAGCCGGCCGACGGTGGAATCACTGGCGGCGATGCCGCGCGCCGATACAACCGCATGCCGCGAGGCGCCAGGATCGGCGGTTCGTACTTGAACTTCTTCAGGAAGCCGCCTGCGCTCCAGATCTGCAGCAGCCGCTCCTCCACGGCCCGCGCTGTCACCCAGCCTTCGGCATCGACGTCGGCGGTCTCCAGCGCCTGCAGGAACGCGCGCGAGAAATAGCCGCGGACCGGGCCCTTCCCGTCGCTCGCCTCGAACGACTTGCGCCCACGGGGCGCACCGATGACGACCATCAGCTTCGGCTCGGTGCGCTGCCGGTCGGGCGGGCTCCATCGCGTGTCGGGCATCGGCGCGCTCTTCAGCACGTCCTGGCAACAGTCCATCACCAGCACGATCTCGTCGAAAAATCCGGCCCGGCGGATGCGCTCGGCGAACACCAGCGCCGCGATATGCGCCGGATCACTCATCTGCGCCTCGGCGGTGAACAAGGCCGGATTGTCCAGCGTGCCCGCCGTGAAACCGTGCCCGGCGAAATACAGGTACAGGCGCTCACCGGCCCGATCCTTCCAGTCCCGGGTGTCCAGTCTCAACAGCCGCTCCAATGCCTGCTTGAACTGGATCTCGGTGGGTTGCGCGCCATAAGGGTCGGAAGTGGCCGCAAATGCGGACGAGAACATCCGCACGATGTTGGATTCCGGAAGATCGCCGCCGTCGGCCTTGACCAGCCATTCGGCGAACGCCGCGGCGTCGTGCTCCGGGCCCTGCAACGCCCCGATGCCCGGATACGCGGTGATCGCGACGAGGATCGCGTGATGATCTGCTTTCGGCATGGGACGCTTCAGCGGGTCACAATGTGCTTCAGGCTCGCAACGGTGATGGCGTCGTTGTCAAACGCGCCATGATCGAAGCAGTCGCTGCCAAGCCCGCCGCCCACGTCGCCGGTCCTGGACCACACAAGCCGGTGCGGCGCAGCCTGCAGCCACGATCGCGCCTCGGCGATGCCGGGAAAGCGGGCATCGGGATAGACGCTCGTGTTCGTGTAGTAACGCTCCATGCCAAGGATGGGCGTGTCTGCCTCGTCTTCGAGGATGCCGCTGACCAGATAGAGCAGCGATGCGGGATAGATGAAGCGTCGCCAGTCCCGCGTCTCTCCGAGCTCCTCGTCCGCACCCCACACCTGGTCCGCCATCTCGTATTCGTCGAGCATCGCGAACATGCGGAAGTTGCCGATCCGCGCAGCGGATTGCCGCAGACTTTCGGCGAACCGGTCATAGGTGATGGCAGGGGCGAGGAAGACCACGTCCTGCTTCAGCGTGGGCGGCAGGAATTTCGCGGCGTGCTCCAGCCAGTGCGCGATGTAGATCGCGCCCGTGCTGTGGCCGACCAGCGTCACGCGTTGCAGCTGCAGCCCGTCATTCAACGCGGCGCCCAGCCGCGACAGCAGTGCGGTCCCCGCGTGGCGCTGCGGGTCCGGCCCGAAGGCGTCCACGACGTCCTGCTTCATGCGGTTCCACTGCAGCGCCTTGCCCCACTCGTTCGCGCCACTGCCAGCGATGCGGAACGCACGGATCAATTCCTCGACGCAGGTGGCGTAGAGGCCATGGTGGCGCTTGTCGCCATAGCGCCGCAGCACCGCGCGCAGCACCCGCGCAAGGAAGCGCGCCACCTTGAAGAGCTGGACTGCACCGAACGCGCGCGCACCGGCCTCGCTGCCGAACTCGCGCGCCGCAATCTCGGCAAACGCCGAGTGGCGCTGCGCCGCGGACGACGCGCCTGCGGCGGCACTGCGCGCGCCATCAGGCGCCGCGGGCAGCGTGGCCAGCGCACGCTGCAGCTCCGCATCCTGTTCCAGGTCAGCCTGGATTTCGTCCTCTTCCACGCTGGAACCGGCCGCCCGCGCCTGCGTCCCATCCATCGCCGGCATCGCGGTCCGGTAGGGAATGGTCGCCGGACGCGGATCGCTCCAGAACTGGTGGAACGCCTGCCTGACCTCGCGCTCGTGTGCGCCGATGGAGCCCGGCAGCGCCGATCGCGAGACATCGAGCAGATCATCGGCACCGGCCCGCTCCAGCGCGTACTGGGTGAGCTTGCGCAGCAGCTGGCCGAACACCGGCTCATCCGCAAGCTCGGTGATGTTGTTGCGCACCGTCTCCCATGCGCCGGACTCCCACACGAAGAACAACGGATACCCGCCGGTGTCCGGGGTTGGTGAGTAGACCTCCTGCAACTTCCGCGCAATGGCCATGCCCGCGGCCTTTGAAACCAGGCCGCCGTGGAAGTGGATGACCAGGTGCCGCCGGGGGTCTGCCTTCAGCTGTGCGACGATGGCGTCGACGTCTTCTGGCCTGGTATCGGCGCGACCCCCGATCCGGCCAGCCCGGCTGTGAAGGACATGGAGTTCCGGCATGCATCCCTCCGATGGACGACCCCGATGAAGTGGACCGGACCGTTGCAGCCCGGCGGCGACAAGGAACTCTGTAGCGGGAGCGAAGCCAATGCAAGACGCATGCGCTTCGGGTCACTGGACGCAGGGCCCGTCGATTGCTCCGCGCAAGGCGCACTTGCCTTGCGCGACGATCGCTATCTGGTCGTGCTCTCGCCGCAGAGCGGCTGGGCTCAGCGACAGGCCGTCCTGCAGGTCGCTGGCGGCGGGCAAGCCTGCCGCGCGCTGCCGCTTCTGGTTGCCCACTGCGACGCAGCCGCTGCCGCATCCATTGCAGCACTGCCATCGGTGCTGCGCGTGATGCCCGCGCTGGAGAATCTGGAGGAAACCTGGCCCATCGTCGAGGGACTCGATTTCCTGGCTGGCACTCATGTGGCGCATCAACAGGGCAGCGGCATCGCCGGCACGACCGGTGGGCACGCACGCGGCGCGATGCCGGGCTATCCAGTGCTGCGTCCGGCTTCCGGCGGACTTGAACTCCACTTCGATCCCGGCCTCGACCTGGCGGCTGAACCGGCCCTGATGCCAGCCATCAACTTCAGCCTCGGCACCTATGCGCGCGACTACCCGGTCACCGGCAACGACGCGGTCAACGCTGCGACCTGGGGCGTCGCGCAGGAACAGCTGGTGGTCGCGGCGGCGGGCAATTGCGGCACCCATCCGGGCGTGAGCAGTGTGTCGGCCTGGGCGCGAATGCCGCATGTGCTGGCCGTGGGTGCAACCACCGACGAGTCCGGCAACGAGCTGGCGCCCTACTCCTCGACGGGCACGCCCGACCAATCCGGTTCCGGTCCGGACCTGGTCGCGTGCGGGAACTCCGCCGTCGATCCATCCGTCCAGGGCACCAGTTTCGCCGCGCCGCGGGTCACCTTCATGGCGTGCCTGATCACGGCTGCGTTGCTGCAGCTGCGCCACGCGCTGCAAGTCTGCGCCGGGCGGGATGTCGAAGGCATCCGTCTGGTTGGTCCCGGGATGCTCGACGCATGGGCGCGCGGCGGCATCTGGGGTCGGCGCGCGTGGGCGCGCAATGGACTGCCATCCCTGCCCGCGGTGGGCACCGATGCAGCGGCCGTGGCCGCACTCTGGCGCCTGATTGCGTCGCAAGGACTTCCGGTGCAGATCCGGGGCGGCGTGACGCTGCTGCACGAGCTGCTGCGCAGCGCGGCGCGACCCATGCCGGGTCATGGGCACTGGCAGGTGGGCGCAGGCTTCGTCAGTGATGACCTGGTGCTTGACCGCCTCGCCGCCGTCACCGGCGCAGACGTGCTGCGATGGTTCGTGCGGGATCCACGCCGGGTCGCACTGATGCCGGATGCCGCACGCCTGCGCGTCTTCGACCGGCGCGCGCTCGCGACGATGAAGGAGGTGGTGCGCGCCTCCTATCCACAATGGAACGTCGATTGGCAAACCAGAAGCTTTGCCTGGAGGCTGCAGGAAGGCGAAAGCATCGACG